>NZ_JBEOSB010000088.1:0-1243 GCF_040302705.1 Streptomyces sp. NPDC097640 | reverse complement strand
GCCGTCCGCACCCGCTCCAACTGGTCGGCGCCGAGACCGGGCAGCAGCTCGCCGAGCGTGCGCACCAACTGGTGGGCGGTGCGCACCCGCTGGTCGAGGCGGACCAGGCCGGGCGTGAGATAGCCGCCGCGGCCCAGCACCACCCCGACCCGTCGCCGGTCGGGCAGCCGTTCCTCGCCGCCCGCGTCGGCGACGGCCGCGGCCGCGACATGCAGGGCAATCAGCTGGTCGGGCTCGGCGGCCGGAACGGAGGCGGGCATGATCCCGAAGCGGGTGACCTCGACCTCGGCCAGCCCGTCGACGAATCCGCCGCGGCGGCAGTACACCCGGTCGGCGGCGGCTGGGCCGCGCCCGCTGCCGGGGGCGTAGAACTCGGCGTCCCACCGCTGCGCCGGGACCTCGGTGATCGCGTCGACACCGGCCGCGAGATTGTGCCAGTACGCGGACAGATCGGGCGCTCCGGGCAGCAGGACGGCCATCCCGACGATCGCGACGGGCGGTCTGCGGCCGCCGCCTTCGTCGTACGCCACGGTCACCAGCCCGACGCGGTGTAGACGACGGCCTGGTCGGATTCCTCGCCCCAGGCGAGTTCGCGCAGCAGTGCAAGTGCTCCTTCGTCGGGGTCGATGAGTTCGACGCCACGCCGCGCGTATTCGCGGGCGAGCGCGGGGCCGACCATTCCGGCGTGTGCGCCGGTGGGCGCCCAGGGGCCCCAGTGGACGGTCAGGGCCCGGCGGCCGGTGCGGGCGGCCCACCGCGCGCCGATGGTTTCCAGCGCGTCGTTGGCCGCCGCGTAGTCGGCCTGGCCGCGGTTGCCGAGCACGGCGGAGACGCTGCCGAAGAGCACCACGAACGACGGCCCTCCGTGTCCTCCGTGCCTTTCGTGTTCTCCGGCAGGTCCAGCCGCCGACAGCTCTTCCAGTGCGTCCAGGAGCGTGCGCGCGCCGCCCGCTTTGGTGTCGAACACCCGCTGGAAGGACTCGGCGGACTTCTCCTCGATCAGCCGGTCCTCGATCACCCCCGCCGCGTAGAGGACACCGTCTAGGCGGCCGTGGTCGGCGTGGATTTCCTTGACGGCCTGGCGTACCGCGTCGGGGTCGCGGAAGTCGACCGACCGGTAGCGGGCCCGGGCCCCGAGCTCGCCGAGTTCCCGCAGCGTGGCGGACACTTCGCGCCGCGCCAGGATCAGGTTCGTCTCCCGCTGGATCTCGGCGGGTCCGCGGCCGCCCTGGGCGGCGAGTGC
>NZ_JBEOSB010000087.1:0-1424 GCF_040302705.1 Streptomyces sp. NPDC097640 | reverse complement strand
CTAGTGTGATGCGCCGGAAATCGCGGGCTTAAGTCTGTAGGCTGTTTTCATGTCCCGGGGTCCTCGTGCCGTCGAGGTTGTGCTGTCCGATGATGAACGCGCCGAGTTGCTGCGCTGGGCGGGCGGGGCGGTGGCGCCCCGCGTCGCTGAGCGGGCACGCATCGTTCTGGCGTGCGCGGACGGGAAGCCGAATACGCGTGTGGCGGCGGAGTTCAAGGTAACCGCGGACACGGTGAGGAAGTGGCGCTCGCGGTTTGCTGACCGGCGGATGGCCGGGCTTGCGGATGAACCGCGGCCGGGCCGGCACAAACTGGATCTGGTGCTCAGCGATGACGAGCGGGCTCAACTGACTCGTTGGGCAAGGCGGGCGAAGACCGCGCAGTTCCTGGCCCTGCGCGCGAAGATCGTGCTGCGGTGCTCGGAGTGCGGGACAAACAAGCAGGTGGCAGCCGAACTTGGGGTGAGCGAGCAGTCGGTGAACCGCTGGAGAGCCCGGTTCGTCAAACGGCGGCTCGACGGCCTGGTCGACGAGCCGCGGCCGGGGCGGCCGCCGTCCGTCCTGCTCGACCAGGTCGAAGACGTCATCGTTGCGACGCTGGAATCCACTCCGGGCCAGGACACCCACTGGTCGCGTGCCTCCATGGCGGCCCGGACCGGGCTGTCGAAATCCACCATTGGCCGGATCTGGAAACGGTTCGACCTCAAGCCGCACCTGCAGGATGCCTTCAAGCTCTCCACCGACCCGCAGTTCGTCGCGAAGGTTGTCGACGTCGTCGGCCTCTATCACAACCCGCCTGAGAAGGCAGTGGTGTTATGCGTGGACGAGAAGGCCCAGATCCAGGCGCTGGACCGCTCGCAGCCGGTGCTGCCGATGATGCCGGGCATGCCCGAACGGCGTACCCACGACTACCTGCGGCACGGCATCACCAGCCTGTTCGCCGCCTTCAACATCGCAGACGGCACCGTCATAGGTGAACTGCACCGCCGCCACCGCTCCATCGAGTTCAAGAAGTTCCTGGCCACGATAGACAAGGCGGTCCCCGCTGGACTCGACGTGCATCTGGTGTGTGACAACTACTCCACCCACAACACTCCCGAGATCAAGACCTGGCTTGGCAGACACCCCCGCTTCCATGTCCACTTCACCCCGACCGGCTCTTCCTGGATCAACCAGGTCGAGCGGTGGTTCGGCTTGCTGACCGACAAACTCATCCGACGCGGCGTCCACACCTCGGTGAAGGCGCTGGAGGACGACATCAGGGCCTGGATCGACTCATGGAACGAGAACCCCAGGCCCTTCACCTGGACCAAGACCGCCGACGAGATCATCAAATCCCTCGCCGACTACCTCACCAAGGTCACTCCGCCAGCCACCGAAAACCAGCAAGAGACTTAAGCCCGCGATTTCCGGCGCATCACACTAG
>NZ_JBEOSB010000086.1:0-1657 GCF_040302705.1 Streptomyces sp. NPDC097640 | reverse complement strand
GAGGCTGTCGCACGACTCCCGGCCCCCGAAGGTCAAGAGCGATTCGCTGTTCGGTTCCGAAGTCCTTGGGGGCAACGGAATCTTGCCTAGTGGGGCGGAACTTCTTGTCGTGTGACCGTGAGCGTGATCTTGAGATGCCGCAGGATGTGCGGGAGTGGCTGCCAACAGAGCATCTCTGCTGGAAGGTGCTTGGCATCGTCGAGCAACTCGACCTGTCGGCGTTCGAGGCGGGCTATCGCCGCGACGGACAGGGCGGAGCGCCCTACCCACCGGGCAACCTGGTCGCTCTGCTCTTGTACTGCTACAGCAAGGGCATCCGTTCTTCCCGCCGCATCGAACAGTCCTGCTGGGACGACGTGGGCTGCCGGGTCATCACCGCGAACCATCAGGTGGATCACGCCACTGTCGCCCGCTTCGTGCGGCGCCACCGCTCCGCCTTGAACTCGCTGTTCGTACAAGTGCTGGCGCTGTGCGGGCAACGCGGGCTGGTGGACCTCTCCGCCGTGGCCGTGGACGGTTCACCGATGGAGGCGAACGCGTCGCGCGACGCCAACCAGCGACTCCACCGTCTGGAGGACACCATCGTCCAGTGCGAGGCAGAGATCCACACGGTCCTGGAGGACGCACTCACACATGCGCGACGAGTTGAGGACGATGAACAGGCTCGTGACGACCACGAGGAACCCGGCGACGAGTGGCCGCGGCTGTCCCGGCTGTGTGACCGGCTCACCCGGGCCAACCTGGCCATGACCCGACTCCGCGAACGATCCATGCCCCCGCCCAGCGAGGTGCGCGAGAAGGTCGATGCCGCCGAGCGCATGGTCGCACGCGCGGAGAAGCGCCTGGCCGCTGAGACTGCCGCTCACCAGGGGAAACTCAAGGAGTACGAAGAGCGGGCTCGGTGCGACCGGGAGGCCGGCCGTCGGGGTGCCAACGGGCGGCCGCCGGTTCCGTTGGAGCACAAGACCGTCCTCGTCAGGCAGCGGACCCGACTGGAGAAGGCTCGGGCCTGGCTCAAGCGGGCCCGCACACCACAACCCGCCCTCTCGCCGGACTCCCGGGCCTGCCTGAGCGACCCCGATTCCCGGCTGATCCACGGCAAGCACGGCGGCTACCTGCAGGGATACAACATCCAGATTGCCTGCACCCGGCGTCAGTTCCTCCTGGCCATCGAAGTCCACGACAACCCCTCCGACCGGACGGCCCTCGTGCCGATGGTGCATAAGATCCAGCACAACCACCGCGCCGCAGACCTCCCTGGAGAGATCCAGCTCTGGCTCGCCGACAACGGATATGCCTCCGCCAACGCCTTCGAGGCTCTCGCCGATCTTCCGCTGCTGGTCTCGGTGACCAGCGACGCCCACCAGGCCGGTTTCCCGGCGAAACGCCAGGAGGCCCCTGCCGGGCAGCAGGCCATGGCGGCCCGCCTCACCACTCCCGATGGGAAGGAGCAGTACCGGCGACGCAGCGCGCTGGTCGAACCGGGATTCGCCCAGCTGTTCCAACGCTTCGGCCGCCACCTGAACTACCAGAGCCATACGGCCGTGGACGCCGAGATCAAGCTCCTCGGCACGGTCCATAACCTCAACAAACTCATCAGCCACAGACCCCGAGGGCGCTCTTGACCTTCGGGGGCCGGGAGTCGTGCGACAGCCTC
>NZ_JBEOSB010000084.1:0-1791 GCF_040302705.1 Streptomyces sp. NPDC097640 | reverse complement strand
CGGCCCTGGGGCGCGGGCCGCGGTGGCTGCTGGCCGCGCGGCGAGCGGAGCCGCTCGACGTCGAAACGGCCGGACTCCACGGCCTGTTCCGCACCGTCGCCAGGGAGTATCCGCAGACGGCCGCCACCGTCGTGGACCTCCCCGCCAACGCTTCTCCCAACGCCGTCGCCGACGCGCTGGTGGACGAGGTGCTCGCCCCCGACCACCCACCCGTCGTCCTGCGCACCACCCACGGACGCCATGGGCTGGAGCTCGAGGAGAGCGGTCTTGGCGTCCTCGGCGCCTCGGGCGCGGGGCCCGCCGGGGACGGGGCGGCCGAGGCCGCGGCCATCGGGCTCGACCGAGACTCGGTGGTCGTGCTGGTCGGCGGGGCGCGGGGGATCACCGCCCGGTGTGCGGCGGCCCTCGCGGCGGCCGCCCGCTGCCGTATCGAACTGCTGGGCCGCACCCCCGTACCCGCCGGGCCCGAGGACCCGGCCACCGCCGGAGCCCGGGACGAGGCCGCCCTGCGTGCGGCACTCGCCGCCCAGGGCGGCCGCGGACCCGCCGAGATCCAGCGGGAGACGAACCTGATCCTGGCGCGGCGCGAAGTGTCCGCCACGCTGCGGGAGCTCAGCGAGCTCGGGGCCCGGGCCCGCTACCGGTCGGTCGACTTCCGCGACCCCGACGCGGTACGCCAGGCCGTCAAGGAGATCCACGCCGACCACGGCCGCCTGGACGGCGTCGTCTACGCGGCGGGGGTGATCGAGGACCGGCTGATCGAGGAGAAGTCCGCCGAGTCCTTCCAGCGAGTGTTCGACACCAAAGCGGGCGGCGCGCGCACTCTCCTGGACGCACTGGAGAAGCTGTCGACGGCCGGGCCGGTGGGCGAGCGCGGGGACGGCGGGGGACGAGGAGGGCGGACAGGACAGGCAGGACATGCAGGACATGCAGGGCCGTCGTTCGTGGTGCTCTTCGGCAGCGTCTCCGCCGTGCTCGGCAACCGCGGCCAGGCCGACTACGCGGCGGCCAACGACGCGCTGGAAGCCATCGGCGCGCGGTGGGCGGCCCGCACCGGCCGCCGGGCCCTGACCGTGCACTGGGGCCCCTGGGCGCCCACCGGCCCGCACAGCGGGATGGTCGGCCCCGCGCTCGCCCGCGAATACGCGCGGCGTGGCGTCGAACTCATCGACCCCGACGAAGGAGCGCTTGCACTGCTGCGCGAACTCGCCTGGGGCGAGGAATCCGACCAGGCCGTCGTCTACACCGCGTCGGACTGGTGACCATGACACATGACGGCGGCGGCCGCAGACCGCCCGTGGCCATCGTCGGGATGGCCGTACTGCTGCCCGGCGCGCCGGACCTGGAGACGTACTGGCACAACCTCGTGACCGGGGTAAACGCGATCACCGAGGTCCCGGCGCAGCGGTGGGATGCCGAGTTCTACGTCCCCGGGAGCGGGCGCGGCCCGGCGGCTGCCGACCGGGTGTACTGCCGCCGCGGCGGGTTTGTCGACGGGCTGGCCGAGGTGGAGGTCACCCGTTTCGGGATCATGCCCGCTTCCGTTCCGGGCACCGAGCCGGACCAGTTGATCGCGCTGCATGTCGCGGCGGCGGCCGTTGCCGACGCGGGCGGCGAGGAGCGGCTGCCCGACCGGGGCCGGGTCGGGGTGGTGCTGGGCCGCGGCGGCTACTCCACACCCGGTCTGATCCGCCTGGACCAGCGGGTGCGCACCGCCCACCAGTTGGTGCGCACGCTCGGCGAGCTG
This sequence comes from Streptomyces sp. NPDC097640, assembly GCF_040302705.1. Taxonomy (NCBI): domain Bacteria; kingdom Bacillati; phylum Actinomycetota; class Actinomycetes; order Kitasatosporales; family Streptomycetaceae; genus Streptomyces; species Streptomyces sp. NPDC097640. The sequence goes on along the minus strand of NZ_JBEOSB010000084.1, from coordinate 44 downwards.
CTGCCCGGTCTCGGCGCCGACCAGTTGGAGCGGGTGCGGACGGC
>NZ_JBEOSB010000083.1:0-1913 GCF_040302705.1 Streptomyces sp. NPDC097640 | reverse complement strand
GGATCGGCGTAGACCGCAACACTCGCGATCCCCGCGTCCCGACAGGCACGGGCAACCCGGACCGCGATTTCGCCACGATTGGCGATGAGCACCTTGCGCACGATGGCTCCCTCCTTGAAACAAGCCGAGTTTAGGTACAGGTGACACCACACGCCGAGAAGAACTCGGGCGTGAGCTTGACCACACGGAGCGTGAAACTTGCCGTGAAGAGGCAGCCGTCTCCCCCGTCGTTCCACGGTACGCCCGGTTTTTCGGGCCGGACGGCGGTTCGCGCGGCGGCCGGGTTCTCCGGTGGTCGGAGCCGTGGTCCGCCGCGTTTCTTTGTGGAATCCCTACGAACGCGGGACGGAAACTTTGCCGCGGTGTTCCGGTCTGACGAGTGCCTCCGCGACCCCTTGTCGCGGGGCTTACCCGTTAGTAGCGTTCGTGATGTCGAACCTCCTCGGGGGGACGGCCCCGAGCCGGTGCAGCGGAAGAGGTGGGGCGGGGTGGCGCGACGCAGACCTGTGGCCGTGGTGACGGCCGTGATGCTGATCGTGGAGGCGGCCGGAATAGCGCTGCTCAACTGGGTCCTGGGCCTGGTGGTCGACCGGCAGCAGATGTCCCTGGGCGGCCTCGACCCGGACGCGATGTCGGTCGGCACATGGGTGGCGGGCGGGGTCTTCGGCCTCTATCTGCTGCTGTGCGGCCTGGTGCTGCTCCGGATGGCCGTACGGGACCGCGCCCCGGGGCGCTTTGCCCGCATCCTGCTCATCACCTGTGCCGTGGCGCACGCGCTGGTGGGCGCCTTCGTGGTCGGCCTCGTCGGCTGGCTCGCCTTCGCGCTCATGATGGTGATGCTCGGCCTGATCGTGCTGAACCTGCTGGCGTACGACGAGACGGACCGCCCGGCCGAGCCCGCCGGCGCGACCGCCGCCCCGGACGCCCCGCGTCCCGCTTGAGGGGTGCCGCGCGGCCGAGTTGCCGCCCGGCGCCGTAGCCGGGTGCCGGGCAGCGACCCCCGGCCGGCTCACTGCCCGGCGTCGGCCCACAGGTCGGTGATGCTCACGCCCAGCTCGGCCAGGAGCCGGCGCAGCAGCGGCAGGGACAGCCCGATGACGTTGCCCGAGTCGCCCTCGATGCCGTCGACGAAGGGCGCGGAGCGGCCGTCGAGCGTGAACGCGCCCGCCACATGCAGGGGTTCGCCGCTGGCGACGTACGCCGCGATCTCGGCGTCGGTCGGCTCGCCGAAGTGGACCGTGGTGGAGGCGGTGGCGGAGGTGCGGCGGCCGGTCGCCGTGTCGATCAGGCAGTGCCCGGTCCGCAGCACGCCGGAGCGGCCGCGCATGGACTTCCAGCGGGCGGTGGCCTCCTCCGCGTCCGCGGGCTTGCCGAGCGCCTGGCCGTCCAGTTCCAGGACCGAGTCGCAGCCGATGACCAGGGTCCCGGCCGCCTCCGGGAGCGCGGCCACGGCGCCCGCCTTGGCCTCGGCGAGTATCCGCGCCAGCTCGGCGGGGGTCTCGGCGCTCAGTGCGTCCTCGTCCACACCGCTGACGATCACCTCGAAGGCCAGCCCGGCCTGGCGCAGCAGGGCGCGGCGGGCGGGGGAGGCGGAGGCGAGGATGAGGGCGCGCGGCGTGTCAGTCATGCGCCCTAGCGTAGGTGGCCCGCCGGTCGCGGACACCGGCCCGGGCACCGGCCCGGGTACAGGTCACGGGTGCATGCTCAGCAGCAGCATCAGGGTCAGGGTCGCGACCGCGAGCACCGTGCTCGCGCGGCGGAGCATGTCCTGGACCCGCCGCAGTTCGTCGGGCGGCTCGTCGGGCGGATCGGACCACAGCATGCGTTCGATCCTGCGCCGTGGCGCGGCGGTGGGGGGGGGGGGGGGTGGGCGCCGGCGCCCGGCCGCTCGGACGAGATAAATTATAAACTCA
>NZ_JBEOSB010000082.1:0-2289 GCF_040302705.1 Streptomyces sp. NPDC097640 | reverse complement strand
TCCGGAGGGCGGTGACGGCCCAGCAGGTCGGACCGTCGCGGAGGGCGGTGGTGTCCCATCCGCCGACGGCGGCGCGGGGCGAGACCCCGTCCCCGACCCCGGCAAGGTGGCCTTTCTGTTCCCGGGGCAGGGCAGCCAGCGCCCCGGCATGTTCGCCGGTCTCTTCGTCGCTTTCCCCGAACTCCACGGCCATGCGCGGTTCGCCCGGGCCCATGCCGCTGTCCTCCATCCGCCGGCTGCCTTCGAGGAGCCGGAACGGGATGCGCAGCGGGCGAGGATCACCGACACCCGGGTGGCCCAGCCGGCGCTCGGCGTCGTCGGCCTGGCCGCCCACTCGCTGCTCACCGCGGCCGGAGTCCGCCCCGACATGGCCGCCGGGCACAGCTACGGCGAGCTGGTCGCGCTGTGCGCGGCGGGCGTGCTCGACCCGCCCGCGCTGCTGGAGCTGAGCGCCGAGCGGGCGTCCGCGATCCTGGACGCCGCCCGGGCCGCCGGGCCGGAGCCGGGCACCATGGCAGCGGTGACCGCCAGCCACAAGGACATCGAACGCGTGCTGCGCCACACCGACCTCGCCAACCGGGTGGTGGCCGCCAATCACAACGCGCCCGCCCAGACCGCGATCTCGGGGCCGCGGCGGGAGGTGGACGCCGCGGTCGGGCTGCTGCGGGAGGCCGGGCATCCGGTGAAGCGGCTCCCGGTGGCCTGCGCCTTCCACAGCCCGCTGGTGGCCGCGGCCGGCGACCGGTTCGCCGAGGCCCTCGCCCGACAGCCGATCCGTGCGCCCGAGTACCCGGTCTGGGCGAACCGCACCGCCGCCCCGCACAGCGGCCAGCCGGACGCGATCCGCGCGGAACTCGCGGCCCAGATCGGCGCGCCGGTCCGCTTCGTCGAGCAGATCGAGGCCATGTACGAGGCCGGGGCCAGGGTCTTCGTCGAGGCCGGGCCCGGCACCGTCCTCACCCGGCTGGTCGGCGAGATCCTCGGCGACCGCCCGCACCACGCCATCGCCTTCGAGGGACAGCGCGCCAGCGCACCCGGCGTCGACCGTGTCGGCGTCGGCGGCGGTGGTCCTCGCGGGCTGTACGGCTTTCTCGACGCCCTGGCCCAACTCGCCGTCGCCGGGCTGCCGGTGCGCACCGGCTGGATGTTCCGCGGCCGTGACGCCGTGGACGCCGGGCGCGCCACGCCGCAAAAGCGGCCCGGCTGGACGGTGGACGGCCAGCTGGTCCGTACCGCCACGGGAGAACTCCTGCCCGGCGCGCTCGCGCCGGCCCGACGTGTCGTGGAGGCGACGGTGAGCCAGACGGACCGGGACGCACTGATCCTGGAGTTCCTCAGAACCAGCCGGGAAATGGTCGCAGCCCAACGCGACGTGCTCCTCACCCACCTCGGAGCCACGCCGGACACCAGGCCCACCGCGCCCCCGGCCCCCGCAACGCCGTCCCTGCCGGTGCCGGCCGCGGCGGTCGCGGCGCCCGAGGCCGTGGGGCCGATGCCGACCACATCCGCGCCCACCGAGCCGGTGGCGGTCACCGAGGCGGAGGTGGCGCGGATAGTCGCGCAGATCATCAGCGAACGCACCGGATACCCGGTCGACATGATCGGACCGGACCTCGACCTCGAGGCCGATCTGAGCATCGACTCGATCAAGAGAGCCGAGATCGCAGGCGAGTTGACGGCCCGCCTCGGCGTGGGCGGCGACGGCGCCGCCCCGCTCGCGGACGAAGAGCTGGAAGAGCTGACGAAGGCCCGTACCACCGCCGCGGTCACCGCCTGGCTCACCCCCCGGCTGACCACCGAAGCGGCACCGGGGAGCCCGGCGGCGACCGGCGCCCCCGGCACCGCACGCGATGAGACCGCCGAACCGGCCGTCGCCACCGTCTCGTTCGGCGAGCCGCCCGTGGACACCGCTCCGAGGTCCATCGGCCCCACAGTCGGGACCACTCACTCCGTCAGGGGCGTGGCGCCGAAGCGGATGCGGATGCGGGCCGTGCCCCTGCCCGGGAACGGGCCGGCCGGCGATCCCTCGGCCGTTCTGTCCGGCAAGCGGTTCGTGCTGCTGGGCGGCGACGAGGCCATGGCCGAGACGGTCGGCGGACGGCTGCGGGGATACGGGGCCAAGGCGGTGGCCCTGGCGGGCGGGCAGCTTCTCGGCGAGCGCGAGGGCGACGGGCTGTCCCCCGGCCACCCGTGGGAGGTGCCGCCTGACGGGGTGATCCTGCTCCCGCCGTCCGCCGGGTCCGGCGCGCCCGTGCTGCCCGCCGCGTTCCCGGTGCTGCGGGCGGCCCT
>NZ_JBEOSB010000081.1:0-2301 GCF_040302705.1 Streptomyces sp. NPDC097640 | reverse complement strand
AGGGCCGCCCGCAGCACCGGGAACGCGGCGGGCAGCACGGGCGCGCCGGACCCGGCGGACGGCGGGAGCAGGATCACCCCGTCAGGCGGCACCTCGTCGTGGTAGCCGGGGGACGGTCCGTCGCCCTCGGCGAGAAGCGGGTCGCCAGGGAGGGCCACGGCCTCGGCCCCGCACGTCCGCAGCCGCTCGCCGACCGCCTCGGCCACGGCGTCATCGCCGCCCAGCAGCACGAACCGCTTGCCGGACAGAACGACCGAGACCTCGCCGGACGGCCCGTTCCCGGGCAGGGGCACAGCCCGCATCCGCATCCGCCTCGGCGCCACGCCCCTGACGGAGTCAGTGGTCCCGTCCACGGACGGCTCGCCGAACGAGACGGTGGCGACGGCCGGTTCGGCGGTCTCATCGCGTGCGGTGCCGGGGGCGCCGGTCGCCGCCGGGCTCCCCGGCTCGGCTCCGGCGGTCAGCCTGGGGGTGAGCCAGGCGGTGACCGCGGCGGTGGTACGGGCCTTCGTCAGCTCCTCCAGCTCCTCGTCCCCGAGCGCGGCGGCGCCGTCGCCGCCGGTGCCGCCCACGCCCAGGCGGGTCACCAACTCGCCTGCGATCTCGGCTCTCTTGATCGAGTCGATGCTCAGATCGGCCTCGAGGTCGAGGTCCGGTTCGATCATGTCGACCGGGTATCCGGTGCGTTCGCTGATGATCTGCGCGACCATCCGCGCCACCTCCGCCTCGGTGACCGCCACCGGCTCGGTGAGTCGGGGCGTCGGCATCCGTGTCGGGGTCGGTTCGCCTGCCGGTGGCGGCGGAAGGGCCGCGGTCGCCTCCACGGCCCCGGGCGCCACGGCCGTCACAGGCGTGCCTGTCACCGTCGCGACTGGGCCCGCAGGCGCGGCAGGCCTGGCGTTCGGCGTGGCTCCGAGGTGGGTGAGGAGCACGTCGCGTTGGGCTGCGACCATTTCCCGGCTGGTTCTGAGGAACTCCAGGATCAGTGCGTCCCGGTCCGTCTGGCTCACCGTCGCCTCCACGACACGTCGGGCCGGCGCGAGCGCGCCGGGCAGGAGTTCTCCCGCGGCGGTACGGACCAGCTGGCCGTCCACCGTCCAGCCGGGCCGCTTTTGCGGCGTGGCGCGCCCGGCGTCCACGGCGTCACGGCCGCGGAACATCCAGCCGGTGCGCACCGGCAGCCCGGCGACGGCGAGTTGGGCCAGGGCGTCGAGAAAGCCGTACAGCCCGCGCGGACCGCCGCCGACGGCGTGGCCGCCGTGCTGTCCCTCGAAGGCGATGGCGCGGTGCGGGCGGTCGCCGAGGATCTCGCCGACCAGCCGGGTGAGCACGGTGCCGGGCCCGGCCTCGACGAAGACCCTGGCCCCGGCCTCGTACATGGCCTCGATCTGCTCGACGAAGCGGACCGGCGCGCCGATCTGGGCCGCGAGTTCCGCGCGGATCGCGTCCGGCTGGCCGCAGTGCGGGGCGGCAGTGCGGTTCGCCCAGACCGGGTACTCGGGCGGACGCAGCGGCTGCCGGGCGAGGGCCTCGGCGAACCGGTCACCGGCCGCGGCCACCAGCGGGCTGTGGAAGGCGCAGGCCACCGGGAGCCGCTTCACCGGATGCCCGGCCTCCCGCAGCAGCCCGACCGCGGCGTCCACCTCCCGCCGCGGCCCCGAGATCGCCGTCTGGCGTGGCGCGTTGTGATTGGCGGCCACCACCCGGTTGGCGAGGTCGGTGTGGCGCAGCACGCGTTCGATGTCCTTGTGGCTGGCGGTCACCGCCGCCATGGTGCCCGGCTCCGGCCCGGCGGCCCGGGCGGCGTCCAGGATCGCGGACGCCCGCTCGGCGCTCAGCTCCAGCAGCGCGGGCGGGTCGAGCACGCCCGCCGCGCACAGCGCGACCAGTTCGCCGTAGCTGTGCCCGGCGGCCATGTCGGGGCGGACTCCGGCCGCGGTGAGCAGCGAGTGCGCGGCCAGGCCGACGACGCCGAGCGCCGGCTGGGCCACCCGGGTGTCGGTGATCCTCGCCCGCTGCGCATCCCGTTCCGGCTCGTCAAAGGCGGCCGGCGGATGGAGGACAGCGGCATGGGCCCGGGCGAACCGCGCATGGCCGTGGAGTTCGGGGAAAGCGACGAACAGGCCGGCCAGCATGCCGGGACGCTGACTGCCCTGCCCCGGGAAGAGAAACGCAACCTTGCCAGGACAGGGACCGGGGACGGAGCCGGGGACGGGGTCTCGCCCCGCGCCGCCGTCGGCGGATGGGACACCACCGCCCTCCGCGACGGTCCGACCTGCTGGGCCGTCACCGCCCTCCGGA
>NZ_JBEOSB010000080.1:0-2387 GCF_040302705.1 Streptomyces sp. NPDC097640 | reverse complement strand
CGCTCGACGGGGACGGCGGGGTCGAGCGGCACATAGGCGCCGCCCGCCTTCAGCACCGCCAGCACCCCGACCACGATCTGCTCGCTGCGCGGCAGGCAGACCGCGACCAGCACGTCGGGGCCGACGCCCAGGCCGCGCAGATGACGCGCCAGGCGGTTGGCCCGCGCGTTCACCTCGCCGTACGAGAGGGACAGGTCCTGGAAGGTCAGCGCCACCGCGTCCGGCGCCCCGGCCGCCACGTCCTGGAACCACTCGTGCAGACACCGTTCCCGCGTGGCCAGGCCGGCGGGCCGCTCGTTCCACTCCACCAGCATCCGCCGGCGCTCGGCCTCGGGCAGCACGGCGACGCCGAGGGCCTCGGTGCCGGCGCCGTCGTCCGCCGCGAGTGCGGCGACGACGCCCTCCAGCGCGGTTTCGACGTAGCCGACCAGTGCCTCGCAGGCCACCGTGTCGTCCACGCGGACGTGCAGGGCGAGTTCACTGCCGAAGTCGTCGAGCGACACCACCAGGGGGTAGTTGATCGCGTCGGCCTCCGCGATCCAGTGGATCCCCCGGTCGTCGAGGGGTGACGCCGCGGCGTCGCCCTGTCCCGGTTCGAAGTGCCGGACGTTGATGACCGCGCTGAACAGCGGGGTGTCGGAGTCCAGGCCGCTGGAGCGCTGCGCCAGGCTCAGCGGGGTCTGTTCGCGGGCGATCAGCTCGGTCAGCCCGGTGTCGACCTCCTCGATCAGCTCCCGGACGGTCCTGCCCGCGAGCCGCACCCGCAGGGGGAGGGTGTTGATGAAGTTTCCGAGCATCCGCTCGACTCCGGGCACGCCCTGAAGGCGCCCCGACATCACGGTGCCGAACACGACGTCGTCGCGTCCGCTCGCCGCGGCCAGCACACAGGCCCAGGCGGCGTGGAAGAGACAGGCCGGGCTGGTGCCCAGCCGCCGGGCCTGCGCCCGCAGGTCGCGGGTGAGGCCGGGCGGCAGGGCGCGGCGCAGCTGCGGGTACCGGTGGCCGTCGCCGCGCACATCCGTGAGCCCGAACGGTGTCGTCGGCTCGGTGACGTCGCCGAGGGCGGCCCGGAAGTGGGCTTCCGCGTCGCTCGTCGCCGTCTGGTGCAGGGTGTGGGCGACGAAGTCGCGGTACGGCGCCGGGGGCGCCAGCCCCTCCGCGCCGCCCGCCATGTGCGCCGCCAGCTCGCCGAGGAACAGTCGCAGCGTGGTGGCGTCCTCGATGAGGTGGTGGGCGCTCAGCAGGAGGTACCGCCGGGCGGAGCCGGGGTCCTCGGCGATGAGCAGCCGCAGCAGCGGGGCCCGGTCGACCCGCATGCGCCGGGGCCGGTCCAGCAGGGCGCGCGCCTGCCGCTCGGCGTCCTGGTCCGGTTCGAGCACCGTCCGCTCCACCGCGAGACGGGCGGTCCGGTGCACGACCTGCGCGGGCTCGGGCAGACCGGCGGTGAGCACGGCGGTGCGCAGGACGTCGTGGCGGTCGATCAGGGCTTGCAGTGCCCGGGTGAAGGCCGTGCACGTCGGCTCGTCGTCGGCGGAGAGGAGGACGGAGACGAGGTACGGGTCGTTGTCCGGGTCCAGCAGGTGGTGGAAGAGGATGCCTTCCTGTGCGGAGGCCAGGGGGTAGACGTCCTGGACGTTGGGCGCGCCGCCGGGGACGGTGGCCACGACCGCGTCGATCTGGTCCTGGGTCAGCCGGACCAGGGGAAGCATCTGCGGGGTGATCCGCTCGCAGCCTTCGGGGATCAGGTTGGGCGGCAGGTCGTACCCCGGGCCGGCCTCGCTCCGGTCGATCTCCTCGGCCAGCCGGGCCAGCGTGGGGCTGCTGAAGACGCTGCGGACCGGCACGTCGAACCCGAGCTCTTTGAGGCGGGCCACCAGGACGGTGATGAGCAGCGAGTGGCCGCCCAGCGCGAAGAAGTTGTCGTCCGCGCTGACACGTGTCTCGTCGAAGCCCAGCAGCCCGGCCCAGACGGCCGCCAGGGCCCGCTCGGTGGCGGTGCGGGGCGCCACGTACTCCCGCTGGGCGTAGGCGTCGATGCCGGGGGCCGGGAGCGCCTTGCGGTCGAGCTTGCCGTTGGCGGTCAGGGGCAGGGTTTCCAGGGTGACGAAGGCGCTGGGGACCATGTACTCGGGAAGGGTGAGCCGGGCGTGGCGGGTCAGCTCGGTGCGGTGGTCAGGCTCCGCGTGTCCGTCCTCCAGGACGACGTAGGCCACCAGTTGTTTGCTGCCCGGCTGGTCCTCGCGGGCCACGACGGCGCAGGAGCGCACCGCGGGTTGTTCGCCGATCCTGGCCTCGATCTCGCCGAGTTCGATGCGGAAGCCGCGGATCTTGACCTGGTCGTCATTGCGGCCCACGTACTCCAGCGAGCCGTCGGCCAACTGCCGCAC
>NZ_JBEOSB010000079.1:0-2520 GCF_040302705.1 Streptomyces sp. NPDC097640 | reverse complement strand
TGTGCGACACGAAGTCGCACCGTAAGAAGTGGAGTTGCAATGGTGAATTCATAGCCAATGCTCTCCCTGGCTTGTGTCATAGGCCAGTCCCTCACACTCACGTGCGTCGGCAGTAATGACGGGGTGCGAAGCTGAGTGGATGGAAAGCCCAAGGGAATCCCCGGCCATCGGGGAGGTCCGGGCAGCGGGGGAAGAGTGGCAGGGTGAACGTAAGTGAACCTCCGATGATGGCTCGTCAGTGTAGCCCGTCGATGGCATGCATGAAGACGGTATGGGAAGGGCCGCGCTAAAGCGGCGGGTGGAGTCGTCGGAAATTTGCGCTACGACTCAAGGCACCACTCTCTTCCCCGGGCTACAGGGGGCACCCGCACCACTCGTATCTTCACGGTGTGGAACGTGGAAACCCCGTTGGGGTCCGGCCCAAGGCCGGTAAGCCGGACGTAAGGAAGGCAGAACTCCCCAGCGGGAACAGGAAGGCCCAAGAAGCGAAGGCCGGTAGAGCGAAAGCTCAGAGGAAAGGGGCGTCAGCCCTATAACTCGTCGGATACGGGACTCGTACCCGGCCCGAAAGGGAGCAGACGTGGGCCTGGTGGACCTTTGAAGAACGAAGCAAAGAAACCGGAACCAAAGGGCAAGTTGGACGAAGGAGGAGCGATGGGTGACACGGTTCGCGCAAGCGCGCCTCCGGAGAACGGACCGGCGGACACTCCAGAGTCCTGGCGCAGCGTCGACTGGGGACAGGCTGAGGAGAATGTACGGAGACTGAGGCAGAGGATCTTCAAGGCCGCACAGCAAGGGGACCTCAAGAAGGTCCGCAATCTCCAGAAGCTCATGCTGCGCAGCTACTCCAACACACTCGTGAGTGTGAAACGAGTGGCACAGACGAGCTCTGGCCGTAAGACGGCCGGCATAGACGGGCAGAAAAACTTAACCCCGCAGCAGAGGTACGAACTCGCGACCGCAATCCATGCGGAGGAAAAGCCGTACCGAGCCAAGCCGGTCAAGAGAGTGTACATACCGAAGAGCAATGGGAAGCAGCGTCCGCTGGGAATTCCGGTCATCCGAGATCGCGCGATGCAGGCTCGGGTGAAAAACGCGCTTGAGCCAGAATGGGAGTCACGGTTCGAGGCCAGGAGCTACGGCTTCCGCCCCGGACGTGGCTGCCACGACGCACGCGAGGCCATCTTCAACGCCGCCAGCGCGGGGGGAAAGAGGGTTTGGGTCCTGGACGCGGACCTCGCGGGAGCATTTGACCGCATCAGCCATCGGCACCTGCTAGAGGTCATCGGACATTTCCCCGCCAGGGAAATGGTCCGGCAGTGGCTCAAGGCCGGAGTGATGGAACGCGGAAGATTCGCACCCACCGAGGAAGGGACGCCGCAAGGAGGGGTCATCAGCCCGCTCCTGTTGAATGTTGCTCTTCATGGCATGGAGGAAGCCGCCGGGTGCCGGTACAAGAAGAGAGGTGTCGGGCGTGAGCCCGGCGCGGTGCCGGGGACCCCGATTCTGATCCGCTACGCCGACGATTTCGTGGTCCTGTGTCACGAAAAAGAGGAAGCAGAAGCGGTGAGGGAACGGCTCGGGGAGTGGCTGGCACCGAAGGGACTTTCCTTCAACTCGGAGAAGACCAAAGTGGTCCATTTGAACGAAGGATTTGACTTCCTCGGTTTCAACGTACGCAGGTACGACGGCCAACTGCTCATCAAGCCGAGCCGGGCGGCAGTCAAGAAAATCAAGGAGCGGCTGCGCGACGAGGTGACGGCCCTGCGTGGGTCCAACGCCGCAGCGTTGATAGCGAAGCTGAGCCCCATCATTCGGGGCTGGGCGGCATACTATCGGGTCGCCGTGTCCAGCAAGATATTCAGCTCACTGGATACGTACGTGTGGAGACTCACCTTCAAGTGGGGTCGCCACACGCATCCGAGAAAGTCGAGGACCTGGGTCGTCAACAGGTACTTCGGCAAGCACAACCCGTCCAGAGAGAACAAGTGGGTGTTCGGGAATCCCGATAACACTTCCTACTTGGTCAAGTTCGCCTGGACGAAGATCGTGCGGCACGACATGGTCAAGGGCGCGGTATCGGCGGATGACCCCGCTCTGGCCGACTACTGGGCAAAGAGACGACACAAAACGGTGCCGACGACCCTGGACAAGAGGACCTACACGATGGCCTACCTTCAAAGGGGAATCTGTCCACTATGTCGCCAAGACCTGATCGTCGGTGCGGAATACCAGCCGGATAACCCACGAGAGTGGATCGAATGGTTCACCGCATCGAAGAAAAGGCTGGATAAGCACCATCTTGTCTATCGAAGCCTCGGAGGATCGGACGCACGATCAAACCTCCGGCTTGTGCACTCTGAATGCCACCAACAGCATCACGCTGGGGATCGGTGGGAAAACGGCAAGATTGCCGCAGTGCGGCCCTTGCGGTCTGCTTGAGCCGGATGCGGGGACAACTCGCCAGTCCGGTTCTGAGGGGGCCGGGGCGCAGCAATGCGCTCCGGCTACCCGACGGGG
>NZ_JBEOSB010000078.1:0-2690 GCF_040302705.1 Streptomyces sp. NPDC097640 | reverse complement strand
ACACAGTGGACGCGAGCAACTGAGGACAAGCCCTCGGCCTATTAGTACCAGTCAACTCCACCGGTCACCCGGCTTCCATATCTGGCCTATCAACCCAGTCGTCTACTGGGAGCCTTACCCCATCAAGTGGGTGGGAGCCCTCATCTCGAAGCAGGCTTCCCGCTTAGATGCTTTCAGCGGTTATCCCTCCCGAACGTAGCCAACCAGCCATGCCCTTGGCAGAACAACTGGCACACCAGAGGTTCGTCCGTCCCGGTCCTCTCGTACTAGGGACAGCCCTTCTCAAGACTCCTACGCGCACAGCGGATAGGGACCGAACTGTCTCACGACGTTCTAAACCCAGCTCGCGTACCGCTTTAATGGGCGAACAGCCCAACCCTTGGGACCGACTCCAGCCCCAGGATGCGACGAGCCGACATCGAGGTGCCAAACCATCCCGTCGATATGGACTCTTGGGGAAGATCAGCCTGTTATCCCCGGGGTACCTTTTATCCGTTGAGCGACGGCGCTTCCACAAGCCACCGCCGGATCACTAGTCCCGACTTTCGTCCCTGCTCGACCCGTCGGTCTCACAGTCAAGCTCCCTTGTGCACTTACACTCAACACCTGATTGCCAACCAGGCTGAGGGAACCTTTGGGCGCCTCCGTTACCCTTTAGGAGGCAACCGCCCCAGTTAAACTACCCACCAGACACTGTCCCTGATCCGGATCACGGACCCAGGTTAGACATCCAGCACGACCAGAGTGGTATTTCAACAATGACTCCACCATAACTGGCGTCACGGCTTCACAGTCTCCCACCTATCCTACACAAGCCGAACCGAACACCAATATCAAGCTATAGTAAAGGTCCCGGGGTCTTTCCGTCCTGCTGCGCGAAACGAGCATCTTTACTCGTAATGCAATTTCACCGGGCCTATGGTTGAGACAGTCGAGAAGTCGTTACGCCATTCGTGCAGGTCGGAACTTACCCGACAAGGAATTTCGCTACCTTAGGATGGTTATAGTTACCACCGCCGTTTACTGGCGCTTAAGTTCTCAGCTTCGCCACACCGAAATGTGACTAACCGGTCCCCTTAACGTTCCAGCACCGGGCAGGCGTCAGTCCGTATACATCGCCTTACGGCTTCGCACGGACCTGTGTTTTTAGTAAACAGTCGCTTCTCGCTGGTCTCTGCGGCCACCACCAGCTCCGAGTGCAAGACTCATCACCAGCAATGGCCCCCCTTCTCCCGAAGTTACGGGGGCATTTTGCCGAGTTCCTTAACCATAGTTCACCCGAACGCCTCGGTATTCTCTACCTGACCACCTGAGTCGGTTTAGGGTACGGGCCGCCATGAAACTCGCTAGAGGCTTTTCTCGACAGCATAGGATCATCCACTTCACCACAATCGGCTCGGCATCAGGTCTCACCCTTATATGAGGAACGGATTTACCTACCCCTCGGGCTACACCCTTACCCCGGGACAACCACCGCCCGGGCTGGACTACCTTCCTGCGTCACCCCATCGCTCACCTACTACAGGTCTGGTCCGTCGGCTCCACCACTCCCCTTCACCCGAAGGATCCAGGGCGGCTTCACGGACTTAGCATCGCCTGGTTCAGCGCTGGCGCTTCAAAGCGGGTACCGGAATATCAACCGGTTGTCCATCGACTACGCCTGTCGGCCTCGCCTTAGGTCCCGACTTACCCTGGGCAGATCAGCTTGACCCAGGAACCCTTAGTCAATCGGCGCACACGTTTCTCACGTGTGAATCGCTACTCATGCCTGCATTCTCACTCGTGAACCGTCCACAACTCGCTTCCGCGGCTGCTTCACCCGGCACACGACGCTCCCCTACCCATCACAGCGATCGTTAGACCACATGCTGCAATGACACGACTTCGGCGGTACGCTTGAGCCCCGCTACATTGTCGGCGCGGAATCACTTGACCAGTGAGCTATTACGCACTCTTTCAAGGATGGCTGCTTCTAAGCCAACCTCCTGGTTGTCTCTGCGACTCCACATCCTTTCCCACTTAGCGCACGCTTAGGGGCCTTAGTCGATGCTCTGGGCTGTTTCCCTCTCGACCATGGAGCTTATCCCCCACAGTCTCACTGCCGCGCTCTCACTTACCGGCATTCGGAGTTTGGCTAAGGTCAGTAACCCGGTAGGGCCCATCGCCTATCCAGTGCTCTACCTCCGGCAAGAAACACACGACGCTGCACCTAAATGCATTTCGGGGAGAACCAGCTATCACGGAGTTTGATTGGCCTTTCACCCCTAACCACAGGTCATCCCCCAGGTTTTCAACCCTGGTGGGTTCGGTCCTCCACGAAGTCTTACCTCCGCTTCAACCTGCCCATGGCTAGATCACTCCGCTTCGGGTCTTGGGCGCGCTACTCAACCGCCCTATTCGGACTCGCTTTCGCTACGGCTTCCCCACACGGGTTAACCTCGCAACACACCGCAAACTCGCAGGCTCATTCTTCAAAAGGCACGCAGTCACGACACAAGGAACAAGTCCCTTGTGCGACGCTCCCACGGCTTGTAGGCACACGGTTTCAGGTACTATTTCACTCCGCTCCCGCGGTACTTTTCACCATTCCCTCACGGTACTATCCGCTATCGGTCACCAGGGAATATTTAGGCTTAGCGGGTGGTCCCGCCAGATTCACACGGGATTTCTCGGGCCCCGTGCTACTTGGG
>NZ_JBEOSB010000077.1:0-2704 GCF_040302705.1 Streptomyces sp. NPDC097640 | reverse complement strand
CCACCTGCGACACCACCAACCCAACCCAAATCACCAACCTCCTCAACACCATCCCCCCAACCCACCCCCTCACCACCCTCATCCACACCGCAGGAACCAACCTCAAATCGTCCATCGCCGATTCGAGCGCGGCGGATCTCGCCGAGACAGCCGGGGCGAAGGCGACCGGAGCGGCCCTTCTGCACGAGCTGTTGCGCGAGCACGACACGATCGAACACTTTGTTCTGTTCTCCTCCATCGCCGGCACCTGGGGCAGCGCGAACCAGGCCGGGTACGCCGCCGCCAACGCCTACCTCGACGCCCTGGCCCAGCACCGCCGCGACCAGGGACTCCCCGCCACCAGCATCGCCTGGGGGCCCTGGGACGGTCCGGGAATGGCGGCGCACGAGGACACACGCGCCCACTTGCGCCGTCGCGGTCTCCGGGCCCTGTCTCCTGATCGCGCCATCGCCACCCTCGATCGCATCCTCGGCCACGACCCCGACACCACCACCGTCGTCGCTGACGTCGACTGGGAGGACTTCGCCACCACCTTCACCGCTCGGCGGCCGGCTCCGCTCATCGACGAGATCCCCGAGGCCCGCCAGGTGCTTCGCGGCGAAACCGCTGCGCCCTCCGCCGACTCTCTTCGCGAGCGGCTTGCCCAGCGTTCGCCCAAGGAACAGCAGCAGGCACTTCTCGAGATCGTCCGCACACACGTGGCCTCCGTTCTCGGCCACTCCAGCCCCGAATCCATCGACGCTCAGCAGGCCTTCAGCGCGCTGGGGTTCGACTCCCTCACCGCTGTCGAGTTCCGAAACCGCGTCGCGGCCGCCACCGGACTGGCGCTGCCCACCACCCTTGTCTTCGACCATCCGAGCCCCACCGAATGCGCCGCGCATCTGCGAGCGGCGCTGCTGGGCAGGGGCGACGACGAGCTGGGCGAGGCTCTGTCGGGCGGGCCGACGAAGCGCGCCGGAGCAACACCCACGGACGAGCCGCTCGCGATCGTCGGGATGGCCTGCCGGTACCCGGGCGAGGTGCGGTCGGCTGAGGATCTGTGGCGGCTGGTCGCCTCGGGCGCTGATGCCATCACCGGGTTCCCGACGGACCGCGGCTGGGACCTGGAGCGCATCTATCACTCGGACCCCGACCACGAGGGCACCTGCTGTACCCGGCACGGCGGATTCCTTTATGACGCCGGAGATTTCGACCCGGCGTTCTTCGGCATCAGCCCGCGTGAAGCCCTCGCCATGGACCCGCAGCAACGGCTGCTGTTGGAAGCCTCATGGGAAGCGTTCGAACACGCGGGCATCACGCCGGGGACCCTGCGGGGCAGCCAGACCGGGGTCTACGTCGGAATCAATGTGCAGGACTACGCGGCTCATGTGCGGCAGGTGCCACAGGCCGTGGCCGGCTATGCCCTGACCGGCAGCTCGGGGAGCGTCGCCTCCGGCCGTATCGCTTACACCTTCGGCCTCGAGGGCCCGACGGTCTCGGTGGACACGGCCTGCTCATCCTCCTTGGTCGCGCTGCACATGGCCGGTCAGGCGCTGCGCACGTCAGAGTGCTCGCTCGCGCTCGTCGGCGGAGTGATGGTGATGTCCACGCCTGAGACCTTCATCGAGTTCTCCCGCCAGCGGGGACTGTCCCCGGACGGACGATGCAAGGCGTTCTCGGCCACCGCTGACGGCACCGGCTGGGCCGAAGGCGTCGGGATGCTCGTCGTGGAGCGGCTGTCCGACGCGCGGCGCAACGGCCACCGCGTTCTCGCCGTGGTACGCGGCAGCGCGATCAATCAGGACGGTGCCAGCAACGGCCTCACTGCCCCCAACGGCCCGGCACAACAACGCGTCATCCGACAGGCCCTGGTCGGCGCGGGGCTGTCGCCTTCCGATGTCGACGCTGTGGAGGCGCACGGCACCGGTACCGTCCTCGGCGACCCCGTCGAGGCCCAGGCGCTGCTGGCTGCCTACGGGCAAGACCGGCCCGAGAACCGACCCCTGTGGCTGGGGTCGGTGAAGTCGAACATCGGACACGCCCAGGCGTCGGCCGGCGTGGGCGGGGTGATCAAGATGGTGATGGCCCTCCAGCACGAGACCCTGCCCCGTACGTTGCACGTCGAAGAGCCGTCATCCCATGTGGACTGGTCCTCGGGGGCAGTACGGCTGCTGACAGACGCCGTGCCGTGGCCACGGAACGGACGTCCACGGCGCGCCGGTGTCTCCTCCTTCGGTGTCAGCGGCACCAACGCCCACGTCATTCTGGAAGAAGCACCCGCCGCGGAGCCCGACGGTACGGAAGAGACAGAGCCGTCTTCCGCGCCTGCCGTGGAGGCGTCCGCCCTCCCCTTGCTCTGGCCGCTGTCCGGGAAGTCGGCCGACGCCCTCCGAGCCCAGGCGCGCCGACTGCGGGAGTTCGTGTCCGTGGCCCCCGGCGCCGATTCCGGATCGAGGCTCGCGGACATCGGGTACACACTGGCCACGCATCGGTCGGCCTTCGAGCATCGAGCGGTGGTCATTGGCTCCGACCGTGCGGAGTTTGTGCGCGGTCTGGACGCGCTCGCGTCCGGCCAACCGGATGCCGGGGTGCAGGAGGGGGTTGCGGCGCCCGGTGGGGCGCGGGGTGGCGTGGTGTTTGTGTTTCCGGGTCAGGGTGGTCAGTGGGCCGGGATGGGACTGCGCCTGCTGGAAACCTCACCCGTCTTCGCCCAGTCCATCAACGA
>NZ_JBEOSB010000076.1:0-2733 GCF_040302705.1 Streptomyces sp. NPDC097640 | reverse complement strand
CGGCCGGTGTCGCCTGCGGGAACGACGCCGCCGATCCAGTGCTCGATGGTCGACTTGTTGGTCCGTAACGCCGTGCCGCACTCGGCGGCTGCCGCGCGCACCGCCTTGGCCAGGGCCGCGTATGTCAGCCCGGACTCGGCGACAAGGTCCCTCAGCTGGTAGTTCGGCGTGCGCTTGGTCATGAGTACCTGTCCGTATACCCGATATACCGCTTGCCCTGTCCCACACCGTACCGCCAGCGCCCTGACCTGGGTTGACTGTTCGTCAGCGCCAAGCGGTCGGGGCCCAAACTGCTCCCCCGGCGCCGGCCGTTTGGCCAGGTACGACGTCCACAGCGTGCCCACTCCCGGGCGCGCGGGACGGAACACCATGGAGGTAGGACTCATGAACACGCAGACCACCACCGCTCCCGTGTACACCGCTCCGGTCGTCCTGGACGCCGGTGACGTCGTCGAGGTGACGCTGGGCACCGAGAACTTCGACACCG
The DNA here is from genome assembly GCF_040302705.1 of Streptomyces sp. NPDC097640. Taxonomy (NCBI): domain Bacteria; kingdom Bacillati; phylum Actinomycetota; class Actinomycetes; order Kitasatosporales; family Streptomycetaceae; genus Streptomyces; species Streptomyces sp. NPDC097640. The sequence continues at coordinate 2,246 of NZ_JBEOSB010000076.1, read as the reverse complement.
CCGACGACACCCAGTACAAGAACGCCTGATCCATGGACTGCCTGGGGCCGGGCGGGTGTGCGCCCCGGCCCGGTCCCAGGCTTGAGCGGGCGCCGGGTCTGCGGTAATGGCCGATAGGGGAAGGGCCAGCAGCCCGGCGCCTCTCTATGTCGACCGCCGAAGGCGATGAACGGACTCGGAGGAAGTGGGCGGCTGATGCGGTGGAGCACGGGATGGTACGGGGCAAGCGGGCATGACTGGCTGCCGAGGAACGGCAAGCCCGTGCCCGGCATAGCGGCGGCATGGGCTGTTGGCCGGCCTGCCGGCCAGGTCCGGTCGGCAGGCTCCGGCCCGCTGGCTCTGGCTGTTATCGGTGAGTGCGGCGCCGACGACGAGCAGCTGCACCAGGCGCTGACGACCGTGCGGGCGAGGGACTGGAACGCGCTGACCCGCTGGCCCGGCTCGTACCTGACCATCGCGCGCAGCGGCGAATCACTGGCCGTGATCGGCGATCTGGCCAGTCAGCACCCGGTGTACTGGCGGGCAGAAGGCGCTGGAATCTGGTGGTCGACGTCGGCCAGCGCGCTGGCCGTACTGGATGGGGCGCCCTTCGATCCGACCGCTCTTGCTGCTCACCTGGCGGTGGCGCAGCCGGATGTCTTAGGGCAGCGGAGCCTGTTCCGCGCGGTGAACCGTGTGCCGACTGGCCACCTGCTGCTGATCACCTCCGGTGGGGCGAGCATCGTCCGCTACGAGCCGGTCAACTACCAGCCGATGAGCCTTCCCGATGCCGCTCCGCGGGTACGGGCAGCGCTGAGCGAGGCGGTGGATACGCGCCTGGATGGCACGGGAGCGGCAAGCGCGGACCTGGCCGGCCTGGACTCCACAACGCTGGCCTGCCTCGCGGCGCGGCGCGGGCCGGTTACCGCGGTGACTTTCGCCGATTCCCGGCTGAGGGACGACGATCTCGTCTACGCGGTGCGCACTGCTGCCGCGGTACCGGAGCTCACCCACCACGCGGTGCCCGGTCGTGACGAGACCGTGTACTACAGCGGCTTGGACGACTTGTCCTCGCTGCCGCTGACGGACGCACCCAACGCGTACGTCGTCACGGCCGCCATCAAACGCGCGGTGCTGGACGCTGTTGCCGAACATCAGACGCCGGGCGTCCACTTCACGGGTGCGGCCGGGGACGCGGTACTGTCCGCGCCCTCCTCCTACCTAGCTGATCTGCTGCGCGACCGGCAGCACCGCCGAGCTTTGACGCACGCGCATGCCCACGCCCGCCTGCGGCACGTCTCCCCGCTGACCGTGCTGCGGCGCGCCCGCCCAGCCTCCCGCACCGGCCTGGCCGACACCTGGCGACACACTGCGACCGAACTCCGCGGCGCTCCCCGTGAGTGGGTGCCCCAGGCTGAGCGACCCGTCGCCTGGACGCCCCTGCTGGCCACCGCCGACTGGATGAGCCCCGAGGTGCGCCACCAGCTCGCGGAGGCCCTGGACGCGGCCGCCGGCGAACTGCCCGAGGAACCCCGGCACCTGGCTGCCTGGACGGACCGGCAGGACCTCTCGCGGGTCGGAACAGACACCAACGGCTTGCGCGACCTCGCCCGCGACGACTACGGCATGGAGGTGGCCGCTCCCTTCCTGGACAACGAAGTGATCCGGGCGTGCCTGGCTGTCCCCGCCGACCAGCGCGGCGCCCCCGGCCGGTACAAGCCGCTGCTGGGCGAGGCTTTCGCCCACACCGATGATCTGCCGGATTTCGTTCTGTCCCGCGCGACCAAGGGCGGCTTCAACGCACTCGCCTACGCAGGACTCACCCAACACGCGGCGGTCCTTGCCCGACTGCTCGGCCCGTCCTCCCGCCTTTCCGCCGCCGGACTGATCACCCAAGCTCCGGTAGAGCGCATGCTGCGGCGTGCCGCAGCCGGACAGCCGACCGCCCAGGGCGCGCTGCACCTCGCTGTCAGCGCCGAGGTCTGGCTGCGCCAGATGGAGACCACCACGGCCACCTCATGGTGGGAGGTGAGCGACCGTGTGGCAGCTGCGTGAAGGCACCCACGCGATCCTTGCTGACGACGGCGGGGCCATCCTCGACGAGCGCACCGGACGCTGGACCCATCTGACCCCGACGGCATCGGCCGCGGTCATGATCCTGTTGGCTGGCGCCCCCGAGCACCAGGCCGTCGAGCAGTACGCCACCCGCTACGGCATCAGCACCGTGCAGGCCGCTGCCGACGTCCACACCGTGACTGATGCGCTCA
>NZ_JBEOSB010000075.1:0-3107 GCF_040302705.1 Streptomyces sp. NPDC097640 | reverse complement strand
CGGGGACGGGGTCTCGCCCCGCGCCGCCGTCGGCGGATGGGACACCACCGCCCTCCGCGACGGTCCGACCTGCTGGGCCGTCACCGCCCTCCGGATCGCCTGGACTCTCCTGGCCGGTCAGACCCTCCCGATCGGCCGCGTCGGCCGGCCCGGCCAGATAGATCCCCGCGGCCGGGTCGTGTTCCCCGGCCAGGACCCGGCGCAGCCGCGCCGCCAGCCCGGCGGGCCCGTCCGAAGCGGTGGCCACCACAGCCGCCCGGACCGGGCCCTGACCGGCTTCGGCGCGGTTGGCAGCGGCGAGGGCGAGGTCACGCAGCCGCCAGGGCCACGCCCTCGCGCCCTCGTTCGCCTCGGCGAGCGCCAGCGTCTCCTCGACGGCGCGCAGGGCCGCCACCCGGTCCGTGCCGCGGAAGGTGAACAGCTCGGCGGGCCATGCGTCCAGACCGTGGGACGGAGGCGGCCCGGCGTCATGAGCGGCCAGAACGACATGGAAGTTGGTGCCGCCGAACCCGAACGCACTGAGCCCGGCTATCCGCTCCGCGGGCGGCACAACCCAGGGACTCGCCTCGGTATGGAAGGCGAAAGGGCTGCTCTTCGCATCCCAGGAGGCGTTGGGACGGCGCAGCTGCGAGGTGGGCGGCTTGACGCCCGTGTACAGGGCCAGCATCGTCTTGACCAGCCCGGCCAGCCCCGCGGCACATTTCGTGTGCCCGATCTGCGACTTGACGGAGCCCAGCGCACACCCGCCCGCCACCGCCCCGGCGGCGGTGAACACCTCGGTGAGGATGGCCAGCTCGGTGCGGTCGCCGACGACCGTGCCGGTGCCGTGCGCCTCAAGGAGACCCACGTCCGCGGGGGAGATCCGGGCGTTGCGGTAGGCGCGCTCCAGAGCCGCCCGCTGCCCCTCGGGCCGGGGCGCGGTGAGCCCGAGCGACCGCCCGTCACTCGAGCTGCCCACACCCTTGATCACACCGTAAACACGGTCGCCATCGCGCTCCGCATCCGCCAGCCGCTTGAGCACCACACACGCCACACCCTCGCCGAGCGCGATGCCGTCCGCCGAGGCATCGAAGGTCCGCGAGCGTCCCGTCGGGGACAGCGCATGCACCGAGGAGAAGAGCATGAAGTCGTTGATGCCATTGTGCAGGTCCGCGCCACCGCACAGCACCAGGTCGCTGGTGCCCGTCAGCAGCTCCTTGCAGGCCACATCCACAGCGGCCAGCGAGGAAGCACAGGCCGCATCCACCGTGTAATTGGCACCACCGAGATCGAGCCGGTTGGCAATCCGCCCCGCGATGACATTGGCCAGCATCCCGGGGAAGGAATCCTCGGTCAGCTCCGGCAACTGTTCCGCCAGTCCCTCGGGCACCGTGTCGAGGTAGGACGGCAGCGTGGCGCGCAACGTCTGGGCGTTGGACAGATCGCTGCCCGCCTCCGCACCGAAGACAACCGACGTACGGGACCGGTCGAAGACCCGGCCACCCGCACCGCCCGGGCCGCCCCGCTCCTCGCCGGGCACCGCCTGGTAACCGGCGTCCTCCAGCGCCCGCCGCGCCGCCTCCAACGCCAGCAGCTGCACCGGCTCGACACTGCCCAGGGAGGCGGGCGGGATGCCGTAGCGCAGCGGGTCGAAGGGGATCGGGGGCAGAAAACCGCCCCACTTGGACACGGTGGCGCCGTCCTGATCGGGCGAGTAGTGGACGGCGGGGTCCCAACGCCCGGCGGGGACTTCGGTGACGGCGTCGACACCGCCGACCACATGAGCCCAGAAGGTGGCAAGGTCAGGGGCGCGCGGGAACATGCACGCCATCCCGACCACCGCCACGTCCAGCGGCGCCGGAGCCTCCCGCTCCGCCCGCCCGGACGGGACCACACCCAGGCGCTCGCGCAGCCCGGCCGCGGAGCGGCAGAAGAAGTCCGCGGCGGCCGGGGCCACCGAGTGGTGCAGGGCGGCGACCGTGGTGACGGCCGACCGCAACACCGCCACATCACCCGCCATAAACATGCCATCCCGGTACTGACGCTCCTCACCCACCGCCACCAACTCACCGCCCGCGCCGCGTTCAACCCCCTTGCCCGCGATCCGCAGCCGGCCGACGTTCAGCCGCTCCAGCCGCTCCCACACCTGCCGCTCCGGAACACCCTCCCCGCGCAACCGCTCCCTGACCGCGCCGAACTCCTCCGTAAACGGGCTCGGGACACAGCGGGTGGCATGCCCCGGAGCCGTCTCCAGCAGCGCGGTACCCCTCGCCGCCACCACCTGACGCTGGAACAGCGGCTGAACAGCGCCGCAGGTCACCGCCTCCTCGGTGAACAGATACGCCGTGCCCATCAGAAAGCCGACAAGGACACCGCGCCGGGTCAGCGAGGCGGCGAGGGCGGCCACCATCGCCGCGGACCGCTCGTCGTGGACACCGCCCGCGAAGAAAACCTCGATCGGAACCGCGGTCCTGGGGTGTTCCTCGTCGTCGCCGCCCGCCTCGTCACGTTCCGCCTCGTCCAGGAAGTCCTCGATCACCGCGATCTGGGCCTCCCACAGCGGGAAGCTGTTCCGCGGGCCGACATGCCCGCCGCACTCGGACCCCTCGAACACGAACCGGCGGGCGCCGGACCGCAGAAACTGCCCCAGCAGCCCCGGCGAAGGGGCATGCAGAAAGGTGGCGATCCCCGCCCGCTCCAACGCCTCCGCCTGAGCAGGCCGCCCACCCGCGATGATCGCGTGGCTGGGACGGATCTCCCGCACCGCCTCGAGCTGAGCCTGCCTGATCTCCTCGGGCGCGAAACCGAGCACCCCCACCCCCCACGGCCGCCCCTCCAGCGCAGCCGCCGCCTCCACCAGCATGGCGCGTGCCCGCTCCCCCTCGGCGAGGGCGAGCGCGAGAAACGGCAGAGCGCCCCCGGCCGCGACCGCCGAGGCGAACCCGGCCCGATCGCTGACCCGGGTCATCGGCCCCTGCACCACCGGCAGCCGGGTACCGAGCGCCGCGCTCATCGGGGAACCCGGCCGCAGCGCGGCCGCGGCGCCATCGTCCCGCACGGCATCCCGCACGGCCCCGGCCACGGCACGAACAGCCCGGCCCACATCACCATGGCGCTCGGCGAACCGC
>NZ_JBEOSB010000074.1:0-3526 GCF_040302705.1 Streptomyces sp. NPDC097640 | reverse complement strand
CCATCACCTGGCACCCCACCCACCAACACCACAACCACATCAACCTCCCCACCTACCCCTTCCAACACCAGCGCTACTGGCTCAACACCCCCACCCAGACAGGAGACGTCACCGCCGTCGGCCTGGACCCGGCGCATCACCCGTTGCTCGGCGCTGCGATCGGAGTGGCCGAGGGGGAGGGCTATCTGCTCACCGGTCGGCTCGCCCTGACCACCCACCCTTGGCTGGCCGATCACGCCATCGCCGGCGCCGTGATCCTCCCTGGGACCGCGTTCCTGGAGATCGCCCTTCAGGCGGGCCATCATGTGGACTGCCATCGCGTTGACGAACTCACCCTCCACGCACCGCTGTTCATCCCGGAGCAGGGGGCGGTACAGGTGCAGGTGTGGGTGGCGGCGCCGGACGAGGAGGGTCGCCGAAGCCTGACGGTGTCCTCCCGCCACGAAAGTCACGAAAGTACAGATGAGGACGGCGCGTGGGTGCGCCATGGCACGGGCCGGGTCGGTCCCGAACCGGCCGACCAGGATGACGCCGCCCGGCTCGTCGATCCGCAAGATGGCGCGGGAGCGGCCTGGCCACCACCGGGTGCCGTCGCGTTCACGGAAGAAGACCTGGACGGCCTGTACGACGGGTACGCGGCGCGGGGATTCGAGTACGGACCGGTGTTCCGCGGGCTGCGGGCGGCCTGGCGGCGTGGCGAGGACATCTTCGCTGAGGTGTGCCTTCCTGAGCCGGCGGACGACGACGCCTCCCGGTTCGCCCTCCATCCCGCTCTGCTGGACGCCGCCCTTCACTCCGCCGCCCTCCGCCCGGCCGATGAACTTCCTCACGGTGCCCTGCCCTTCTCCTTCAGCGGAGTGAGTGTGTCCGGGTCCGGAGCGTCGGCACTGCGGGTGCGCCTCACCCCGGGCGGCGAGGAGCGGGGTCGGCACGCGCTGTCGGTCGCTGTGGCCGACGGCGAGGGGCGGCCGGTGGCCTCGATCGCGTCGCTCGCGGTCCGCCCGTTGTCGACGCAGGAGCTGTCGGCGGCCTCCGGCGCGGTGCAGCGCGATTCGCTCTTCGCGGTCGAGTGGGTGGCCGCCCCCGCGCCGACGTCGCCGTCGGCCCCCCAGTGCCTGGCCACGGTGGGGCCCTGTGACCTCCTGCCGTCGGCGGTCGGCTACGCCAATCTCACCGACCTGGCCGCGGCGCTGGAAGCGGGGGCCGCGGCGCCCGACGCGGTCGTGGTCGACTGCGGTCGCCGCGACGCGCGCGCCGCCACCACCCTGCCGGACGATGTGCGGGCCCTCACCACGCGCACCCTGGGACTGCTCCAGGAGTGGCTGGCGGACGAGAGGCAGACCTCGGCCCGGCTGGTTGTGGTGACCCGTGGTGCGGTTGCCACCGCACCAGGGAAGGATGTGGCGGACCTGGCGAGCGCGGCGGTGTGCGGCTTGGTGCGCTCCGCGCAGTCGGAGCATCCCGGCCGTTTCGTCCTGCTCGACCTCGACCTCGACCTCGACCTCGACCTCGACCTCGATCTGGACTTGGACGGCGGGGAGGTGCCACCGGACGCTGTTTCGGCGGCGCTCGCCTGTGGCGAGCCGCAGATCGCTGTGCGTGCGAACCGGCTCCTCGTCCCCCGGTTGACCCGCGTACCCGCTCCCGCCGCCCCCGTATCCGTCCCCTCCACCGATGCACCTGGCCAGGACGACGCGTCCACGACGTTCGACCCCGACGGCACCGTGCTGATCACCGGCGGCACCGGCACACTCGGCGCGGTGCTCGCTCGCCATCTGGTCGGCCATCACGGAGTACGACACCTCCTGCTGGCGTCCCGGCGCGGGCCCGACGCGCCCGGCGCCGCCGAGCTGCGGGCGGAACTGACCGGCCTCGGCGGCGAGGTGACGATGCGCGCCTGTGACACCGGCGACCGTGGCGCACTCGCGGACCTGATCGCAGGGATTCCCGGCAGCCACCCGCTGACCGGTGTCGTCCACGCCGCGGGCGTACTGGACGACGCCACCGTCTCCTCCCTCACCCCCCGACACCTGGACGCCGTGCTGACGCCCAAGGTCGATGCCGCCTTCCATCTGCACGAGCTCACCCACCACGCCCAGCCGGGCGCCTTCGTTCTGTTCTCCTCAGCCGCCGGTGTCCTCGGCGCGCCCGGGCAGGGCAACTACGCCGCCGCCAACGCCTTCCTCGATGCCCTCGCCGACCACCGCAGGGCACAGGGACTGCCGGCCCTGTCGCTCGCATGGGGGTTGTGGGAGCAGGGCAGCGGCATGACCGGCCATCTCGACGGCGCCGACCGCGCCCGTATCACCCGCTCCGGGCTCGACCCCCTCGCTACTGAGGACGCCCTCGCGCTCTTCGACGCGGCCCTCGCGGGTGACCGGCCCTCTCTGGTACCCGCCCGTCTGGATCTGCGGGGTCTGCGTGCGGCCGAGACCCCCGCGCCCCTGCTCTCCAGGATCGCCCCGCCACGCACGGCCCGCCGCCGCACGTCCGGGGCCGAGAGCGGCACCGACCTTCGTACCCGCCTCGCGGCCCAGGACTCCGCCGAACAGCGGGACACGCTTCTCACGGTTGTCCGCGCCCACACCGCCGCCGTACTGGGGCATGACACGGCTGCCGCCGTCCGGCCGGACTCGGCCTTCCGCGAGTTGGGTTTCGACTCTCTCGCCGCCGTGGAACTCCGCAACCGCCTTCAAACGGCCGCGGCCCTTCCGTTGCCCGCGACCGCCGTCTTCGATCACCCCACCCCCGCCGCCCTCGCCGACCATCTGCGTAGTCAGCTCTGCCAGGACGCCCCGACCTCGGCGGCGGCCACGGCGATGGCGGCGCTGACCGAGTTGGCCAGGCTGGAGTCAGCCGTTGCCGACTCGGCGCTCGACGACGACACGCGCAGCAGCCTCGCGGAGCGTCTGCGGTCCCTGGCCCGCAGGATGGGCAGCGACCGTGCCGCTGACCACGACGGTGTCGGTACGGGGCCGGACCTTCAGTCGGCCACGGACGACGAGATGTTCGAGCTGATCGACAAGGCGGTCAGCCGAGACTGAGCTGATGCGGTGACACGAGTGAGGGCGTCCGGCCGAGCCCGGGCGCCCTCACTCGTGTCATACGGCACAGATCTTGCAGCACACCAAAACAGTTCATTCGGTCGGCAGGTGTTGGCACAGCCATGCGGTGTCGGTGTTCGTCCGCATGGCCTCGTCTTCGGCGGCTTCCGCCGCGGCCACTGCTTCGGACATGGCTTCGGACATGGCTTCGGACATGGCTTCGGGCTTTGCGTCGGCACCGCCGTCCGCAGCCGCTCGGGCCGCCTCGGCGGCGCGGGCCGCGGCATCGGCGATGACCGACGCCTCGGCCGCCGCCCGGCGGCTGTGCTCCGCGACGGCGTTCGCGATCTCGGCGGCCTTCGCGGCGGCCTCGGCCTGGGCCCGCGCGGCGGCTTCCGCGGCGGGACCGGCCTGGGCACCGGCGGCGGCCGCGTCGGCCGCCGCCTCGGCCGCGCGGGCGGCGGCCACTGTGGCGGCGTCGG
>NZ_JBEOSB010000073.1:0-3673 GCF_040302705.1 Streptomyces sp. NPDC097640 | reverse complement strand
TGTTTCTAGCGGGGTGAAGTAGAGCCGGTAGGGCGGTGGTTTTGGAGACCACTGGTTCGGCGGTGGGAATGAGAGCCACCTGGTGTGATGGTGTGCGACATGCCGCTTTTGGAGTAATCGGGGTTTTGGGCTGTTTGGCCGCTCACGCTGTGGTCGTTGATCACGGTCGTGTCAGGAGATCCGTGTGTACAGGTCGCGTGAGTGGATCTTTGAGCGGATCCGCCGGGACCGGCGGCTGGACCCTGCGGTGTCGGGGCGGGCGCTGGCTCAGCGGTACCGGGTGTCGCGGAATACGGTGGCGAAGGCGTTGGCGTCTCCGGTGCCGGCGAAGCGGAAGAAGCCGCCGCCGCGGCCGAGTGTGCTGGAGCCGGTGAAGCCGTTCATCGACGCGATGCTGCGGGCGGATCTGGACGCGCCGAGGAAGCAGCGGCATACCGTCGACCGGATTCTTCAGCGGCTGGCGGGCGAGCACGATTTCGAGCTTGCGGCGTATTCCACGGTGCGTGACTACGTCGCCAGGCGGCGCCCGGAGCTGACACTGGAGGCGAAGGAGGGGCGCCGCCATTTGGAGGGGACGGTCCCGCAGGCCAAGCGGCCCGGCGAGGAGGCCGAGGTCGACTTCGCGGATGTGTGGCTGGACCTGGCCGGGCAGCGACGCAAGTGCGTACTGTTCACGCTGCGGATGTCGTACTCGGGCAAGGCCGTCCACCGCGTTTACGCCACGGCCTCGCAGGAGGCGTTCTTCGAGGGACATGTCGAGGCGTTCGAGATGCTGGGCGGAGTGCCGACTGTCCACATCCGCTACGACAACCTCAAGCCGGCGGTGAAGCTGGTGCTGTTCGGCCGTTCGCGCACGGAGTCGGCCCGGTGGGCGGCGTTCAGATCGTGGTACGGCTTCTCGGCGTTCTACTGCACGCCGGGTGAGGAAGGCGCTCACGAGAAGGGCGGGGTGGAGCACGAGGGCGGCCGGTTCCGCCGCAAGCATCTGGTCCCGCCGCCCCAGGTCGAGTCTCTGGCGGAGCTCAACGAGCGTCTGGCGGCGATCGACGCGGCCGAGGACGCCCGGCATGTCCACGGCCGGCCCACCTCGATCGGGTTCGACTTCGAGCAGGAACGGGAACTGCTGGGCGCGCTGCCGGTGGACGGCTACGACTGCGGGATCGACCTGACGCCGGTGGTGCACCGCAACGGCCGGGTCACGGTCCGGCAGTGCTACTACTCGGTGCCCGCGAAGTTCATCGGGACCAAGGTGCGGGTGAAGCTGCGGGCCAACGAACTGTGGATCTACGACAGGCGGCAGGTCGTCGCCCGGCACCCGCGGCTGACCCGCCGTTACACCTTTCACGACATCCTCGATCACTACCTGGAGATTCTCCTGGTCAAGCCGGGCGCGTTCGCCGGTGCCTCCGCGCTGGCTCAGGCGCGGGCGGAGGGCGGGTTCACCAGGACGCATGAGGCGTTCTGGGCCGCGGCCAAGCGGAAAGCGGGGGACCGGGAGGGCACCCGGATGCTGATCGAGGTGCTGCTGCTGCACCGGCAGTTGCCCGCCGATGCGGTGATCGCCGGGATGACCACCGTCCTTCGGGTCGGCTCGGTCAGCACCGACCTGGTGGCGATCGAGGCCCGCAAGGCAATGGAGAACACCGAGGCAGATGACTTCGACGATCTCGACGACGTCGACGAGCCGGCCGTGGTTGCCGAGGACGACGACGATCCGGCCGGGCCGGGCCAGGACGAGGCGGCCGGCGAGGGGGCGAAGGTGATCTCGCTGCACACCCGGCGGTTGCCGACTGATCCGCGCACCGCGCTTCCGGACATGGCCAAGTACGACCGGCTTCTTACGCCGGTGAAGGACACGAGGACCACGGATCAGAAAGGCACCAGTGCATGACCCCCACCAAGGCCGCCGACCCGACCGCTCAGCAGGTGCCGCCCACCCGGATGCCGCTGCCCGGCGACCCGGAGGACGCGGCGATCGACGAAGCCTGCCGGGACCTGCGGCTTCCGGCGTTCCGTGAACGGTTCGTGGAGCTGGCGGCCACCGCCCGGCGCGAGCAGGCCACCTACAAGCAGTTCCTCTTGGACCTGCTGCAGGTCGAGGTCGCCGACCGGGACGTGCGCCGACAGCAGAGGCTGGTGCGCTCCGCGAAGTTTCCCAGGCCCAAGAGGCTGGAGGACTTCGCGTTCGAGAAGAACCCGAATGTCTCGCCCGAGGTCATCGCCGACCTGAAGTCACCGTCCTGGGTGCGTGAGGGCCGCCCGCTGGTGCTCATCGGTGACTCCGGCACCGGCAAGTCGCACCTGCTGATCGGGGTGGGCACGGCGATCGCCGAGGCCGGCCTCTCGGTCCGCTACACCACCACCTCGGCGCTGGTGAACGAGCTCGCCGAGGCCGACGCAGGACGACGCCTGTCCTCCGTCATCGCCCGCTACAGCAAAGTCGATCTTCTGTGCCTGGACGAGTTCGGCTACCTGAACCTGGACAAGAAGGGCGCGAAGCTGCTCTTCCAGATCTTCACCGAGCGGGAGGAACGCAAAGCGACCGCGGTGGCCACCAACTCCCCGTTCGCCGAGTGGGACAAGACCTTCGGTGACCCCCGGCTCTGTGCGGCCATCGCCGACAGGATCACCTTCCGCTGCACGCTCATCCAGACCGGTACCGACTCCTACCGCTACCAGGCCACCCAGGACGAACGCCAGCCCAAGAAGGGGTGACTGGCACACTGCAGTCGGCGGGACAGAGTCCCCTGGGGCTACTACGGATCACGTTGCGCTGTGCCGATCGGCGTGGGTGAGGATCCGCTGAACATCCCAGAGGTGGTGAGCCCCGTCATGCGCGTTGTTACGGGCGACATCCTCGGCACGTTGAATCCCGCGAGCCGCGTGATGCAGTACCACCTGCTGACCAACCGCAGAGGACACGGCCTCGACCCAGGCAGCGACAGCACCCCGCAGTGACCACAACGCCGCTGCGGACGAGATCTCGTTATAGCAGCGAGCCTGAGCAAGGAGATCCGGGTCGTAGCCCGGAACGTGGACTGCCCCACCGAGCCTGGCCCCGGCCAGGCGCTCGGCCCAGGTCCGCAGGTTGTCAGTGACGTGGCTGACATAACCCGCGGAGGTCCAACCCAACTCCGGGTGGCGCTCATCCCCGCGCCGCCCCTCCAGCAAATCGGCAAACTTGGCTGGCAAGCCGCTGACCAGTGCGACTGCCTCACTCGCAGTCAGGGACCAGTTATAGCCGCAATCACGACACGGATTCCCATACAGACTCGCACCCCAGAGCTCCATGGAATACCAGCCTATCGCCGCCCGGGAGCCGTCATTGGTGTGATCCGGCGCTACGGCCCTTGGTCACCGCTTGTGGTTCCCGGGACAGAGCCCAGTCGCCCCCGCCAAACCACTGCAGAACGGGGCCGGGCCCTTCCAGACCGCGCCTGTCAGGGACACGGACCAGCAGGACCCGGGAACCACAAGCTATCGGCCACCTCACACATCCCAGCCACAGACACTCCCGCCCCCAACCAACGCCGAGAGAAGTCACTCGATAGGGGTGGCTCCCATTCTCACCGCCGATCATGAACCCGTGCTGTGATCCATCCCCTTCACGGATGGACGAACGTGGCTCTCGAAACCGCCGCCCCAGTGGCTCTCATTCATCCCGCCAAAAACA
>NZ_JBEOSB010000072.1:0-3797 GCF_040302705.1 Streptomyces sp. NPDC097640 | reverse complement strand
AGACCGGCCCGGGGACGGGGGTGCGCCGCGCGGCGGTCAACGCGTTCGGGTTCGGCGGGATCAACGCACATGTGGTGCTGGAGCAGGCCCCCTTGGGAGCCCCTCAGCCGCTCCCGGCGAGCCCGTGGCCCAGGCCGTCGGCGGTGGCCGGCAGCCCCGCAGCACCCGACGCCGTCGGCCCCATCGCGCGCACGGGCGCGGCCACGCCCACCGGACCTCACGCGCCAAGCACCGCGGCACCCGCCGCCCCCACCGCGCCCAGGGTCCAGGTCACCGAGCCGGAGCGGGTGCTCGCGCTGGGGGCCGAGACGCCGGAGGGGCTGGCCGCGTGGCTGGCGGCGGACGACGCGGCGCTGCGTGCCACCGCGCCCGCAGCGGGCCGTATCAGGCTCGGCGTCGTCGGGCCGAACGCCAAGCGGCTGGCGCTCGCGCGACGCGTCGTGGCCAAAGGCTGTCCGTGGCGTGGCCGCGGCGACGTCTGGTTCGCCCCCGCTCCGCTGCTGGGCGAGCACGCAGTGGACGGGCCTGGCCGGATCGTCTTCGTCTTTCCGGGGCTGGAGGCCGAGTTCGCGCCACGGGTTGACGGCGTGGCCGAGTACTTCGGGCTCTCCTCCGTCGCGGTGGCCGACGGCCGGGCCCTGGTCGGTGACATCGGCCGGCACAGTGTCGGCGTCTTCGCCGTCGGCCGGCTGCTGGACGGCGCGTTGCGGCGGATGGGTGTGGTGCCGGACGCGGTGGCCGGACACAGCGTCGGCGAATGGACCGCGATGGTGTCCGCCGGTCTGCACTCCGGCGCCGCGGCCGATGAGTTCCTCGACTCGTTCGACCCCGACGCGCTGCGCGTGCCCGGACTGGCCTTCGGCGTGCTGGGCGCTCCTGCCGAGCGGGTGCTGGCCGCGCTCGCGGAGGGTGCGGGCGGCAGGGGCGGCCGGGTCGTGCTCTCGCACGACAACGCGCCGAGCCAGTCGATGGTGTGCGGGCCACAGGCCGACGTCGACGCGTTCGTACGGCGGTTGCGCGGCGAGGGGGTGATCGGGCACGTCCTGCCGTTCCAGTCGGGCTTCCACACCCCCATGCTGGCGCCCTACCTGGGGCCGATCAGAGCGGCCGCGGAGCGGTTCGAGCTGTTCCCGCCGAGCGTGCCCATCTGGTCGGGGACGACCGCGGCACCCTATCCGCCCGACGAGGCCGACGTGCGTGAGCTGTTCGTCCGGCATCTGCTCGAACCGGTGCGCTTCCGGCTGCTGACGAAGGCCCTGTACGGGGCGGGCTTCCGGGTGTTTGTGCAGGTCGGCCCGGGACAGCTGGCCTCGCTCATCGGCGACACGCTGCACGGGTCGGAACATCTCGCGGTGGCCGCCGACTCGCCGCACCGCGACGGCGTCGCCCAGCTGCGCCGAGTGGCCACCGCCCTGTGGGTGGACGGGGCCAGGGTGGACCCGTCCCTGCCACGCCCCACCACCGCGCCGCCCGCCACCGCGCCGCCCGCCACCGCGCCGAAGCCGGTACGGCTCGACCTCGGCGGCGCGCTGATCTCCCTGGACGAGCGCCATCTCGCTGTGCTGCGCCGCGAGTTGGCCTCCGACGTTGCCGGTCCGCAGCGGTCCGTCCGGGCGGACGCCGTGTCCGCGCTGGACGCGGTGGCGGGGCGGCTCCCGGTGGCGGCGGAGCTCGGCGCGCTGCTCCGGGAGACGGCCGGTGCCGCCGCCGAGCTCATCGCCGTCGCGGGCCGCGCGGGCGGACCACCGACCCCGACACCACCACCGTTGCCAGCGGCGCCTCAGCCGTCGCGGTCCGCCACCCCACCCCTGCCGGAAACCTGGCGCACCGTGCTGCGGGTGTCCACCGAGACCATGCCGTACCTGCGCGACCACTTCTTCTTTCGGCAACGGCCCGGCTGGCCTGACGAGTCGGACCGGTGGCCGGTCGTTCCGGCGACCACGATCGTCGGCCACCTGATGGACGCGGCGGAGCGGGCCGCCCCCGGGCGGCGGGCGGTCGCGGTACACGGCGCGCGGTTCGGCCGGTGGGTGACCGCCGCCCCGCCCGCCGAAGTGCCCATCACCGTGGCGCCGTCGCCCGAAGGCCCGGACCGGCTCGCCGTGGACTTCGGCCACAGCGCCCACGCCACGGTGGAGCTCGCGCCCCGCCACCCACACCCCCGCCCCGCCCCCTGGCCCGCCGACCCGGCCGCCGAACACGCCCCCGCCCACACCGCGGCCCAGCTCTACGGCGAGCGCTTGATGTTCCATGGCCCGGCGTTCCAAGGCGTCAGCGAGATCACCGCGATCGGCGCCTCGCGCGTACGCGGCACGATCACCACACCGGCCGCGCCCGGCGCGCTGCTGGACAATGTGGGCCAGCTCCTCGGCTACTGGCTCATGACGACCCGCACCGAGCGGACCATGGTCTTCCCCGTCGGCATGCGCCACATACGCCTCTTCGGACCGCACCCGCGCCCCGGCACCCCAGTGGAGTGTGCGATCGAAGTCCTCTCGCTCACCGACACCATGCTCGAAGCAGACGTCCAGCTGCTCATCGACGGACAGGTGTGGGCCCGGATCGACGGCTGGCAGGACCGCCGCTTCGACAACCATCCGAGCACCCGGCCGGTGGAGCGCTTCCCGGAGCTCAACGCGCTCTCGCAGCCACGTCCCGGTGGCTGGGTGCTGCTCCACGAGCGCTGGCCCGACCTGGCGTCCCGTGACCTGATCATGCGTAACCACCTGGGCGGCGCCGAGCGCCTGGAGTACGAGCGGCAGGCCCCGCGCGGGCGACGCCAGTGGCTGCTGGGCCGGATCGCCGCCAAGGACGCGGTGCGGCAGTGGCTCTGGGCGCGCGGAGACGGGCCGGTCTTCCCGGCCGAGATCCAGGTGCGCGAGGACGGGCACGGCCGCCCGTACGTCGTCGGGGTGCATGGCCGGACGCTGCCCGCGCTGGACGTCACGCTCGCGAGCCGGGCCGAGGCCGGGGTGGCCCTGGTAGTGCCACGCCCACCGGGACGCGCGGGCGGGCCGGGCCCCGGCATCCATATCGAGGAGATCACCGGACCGGAGATCGCCGGACAACCGACCACCCGATGGGAAACCACCACCCTCCGGGCCGTCAAGTGTGCCGTCACCAAGGCGGAGGGCGCCGTCCGCGCGCCGGACGTCGCCGTGCTCGACGCGGCGGACCCGGAGCGGCTCCTGGTCGAGGTGGCCACGGCCGCCGGGCGGCCGCCGCGCCGCTACCGGGTGCACAGCGCGCGTACGGCCAACCCTCCCGGGTTGCCGCCCAGGGACTACGTCGTGGCCTGGACGACCGGCCCGGCGGACGACGAGTGAGGAGATCAACCATGGCCGAGGAGACACAATGAGCACCGCCGGGCACACCACTGCGGCGGACGACGAGGAGACCGTCCTCACGAACATCTCCGGAATGCTCAAGAACATGCTCGACGAGTACGGCCTGGATGATGTCGAGATCGCCGTGGAGAGCCGGTTCATGGAGGATCTCGAGCTGGAGAGCATCGACCTGGTCACCCTGGCGGGAAGCCTTCAGGCCCGGTACGGAAGCCAGGTCAACTTCGCCGAGTTCGTGGCCGGTCTTGAGCTCGACGAGATCATCGACCTCCGCGTGGGCCACCTGGTCCAGTACATCGTTGGCTGCCTGAAAACCGCCGAGGGGAGCTGACCGATGGCCATGGTCCACACCGGCGGACCGGACGGCGTCAGGCTCCATGTGCAGCGGCTCGGCCCCGGCCACGCCGGGCCCGGCGGCAGCGGCGCGGCCCCCACCGCCGTGCTGCTGCACGG
>NZ_JBEOSB010000071.1:0-4054 GCF_040302705.1 Streptomyces sp. NPDC097640 | reverse complement strand
CCACCTGCGACACCACCAACCCAACCCAAATCACCAACCTCCTCAACACCATCCCCCCAACCCACCCCCTCACCACCCTCATCCACACCGCAGGAGTCCTGGACGACGCAACACTGGCCACCCAGACTCCCGGTCATCTGTCGATCGCCCTGGGCCCCAAGGCATACGCCGCCCACCTACTGCATGACCTCACCCGGCATCTGGCCCTCGACGCCTTCGTCCTGATCTCCTCCACAGCAGCCACCTTCGGCAGTCCGGGTCAGGCCAACTACGCCGCCGCCAATGCCTATCTCGACGCCCTGGCCCAGCACCGCCGCGACCAGGGACTGCCCGCCACCAGCATCGCCTGGGGGCTCTGGGAGAACGGCGGCTTGGCCAACGCCGAAATCACCGGGCACCTGGCGCGCCGAGGCCTGCTCCCCTTGCCCACCGAACCGGCACTCACCGCGCTTTCGCAGGCCATCGCCGCGCCGGAGCAAGCCCACCGCATCATCGCTGACATCGACTGGAGCACTTTCGCCGGCCTTCTGAGCCACACCGGCGAATTCGTTCCGCTCATCCAGGACATTCCCGAAGCCCGGACGCAACGTACTCGGGATGTGGTGGATCAGGAGTCCGGCACGGCTCTGCATCGGCAGCTCACCGACCTGAACCCAAGCGAACAACAGGAGTTGCTTCTCCGGCTCGTACGGACCCAGGTGGCTGCGGTCCTCGGACACAGCGACATCGACGCGGTGCCCCCAGACCGCCCCTTCAAGGATCTCGGACTCGATTCCCTCGCCGCCGTCGAGACCCGCAACCGGCTGACCGCCGTCACCGAGCGGCGCCTCCCCACCAGCCTCATCTTCGATCACCCAACGCCGACCAAGCTCGCGCGGTATGTGCAAGCCCGATTGATGGGCGAGGGATCCGCCTCAGCGAGGGCGGTGGTGCCCAGCCCCGCCATCAAGGCCGACGACGACTCCATTGCGATCATCGGCATGGCGTGTCGCTTCCCGGGAGGCGTCAGTACGCCCGAGGAGTTTTGGGATCTCATCCTCATGGAACGGGACGCGATCGCGGACTTCCCGACGAACCGTGGCTGGGATCTCGAGGGAATCTTCCATCCTGATCCTGCGCACAAGGGCACCTGTTACACGCGACAGGGCGGCTTCTTGTATGACGCGGCCGAATTCGACCCCGCCTTCTTCGACATCAGTCCCCGCGAGGCACTGGCCATGGATCCTCAGCAGCGGCTCTTGCTGGAGACCAGCTGGGAGGCGCTGGAACGGGCGCACATCGACCCACAGTCGCTACAGGGCAGTCCTGTCGGCGTCTTCACCGGCATCAACGCTCAGGACTATGCGATCCACCTGGAGCGTTCACAGGAGTCCGTTGAGGGCTATGTCCTCACCGGCAGTTCAAGCAGCATCGCATCGGGCCGAATCGCTTACAGCTTGGGGCTGGAGGGGCCCGCGGTCACCGTGGACACGGCGTGTTCGTCGTCCCTCGTCGCCCTGCACCTGGCCTGCCAGGCGCTGCGGGCCGGGGAATGCTCCATGGCCCTGGCCGGTGGGGTCACCGTCATGTCCACCCCCACCACCTTCGTCGAGTTCGCTCGACAACGGGGGCTGTCAACAGACGGTCGGTGCCGCGCCTTCTCTTCTACCGCCGACGGGACTGGCTGGGGCGAAGGTGTGGGGATCTTGTTGGTGGAGCGGTTGTCGGATGCGCGGCAGTTGGGGCATCGGGTGCTGGCGGTGGTGCGGGGCAGTGCCGTCAACCAGGACGGAGCGAGCAACGGTCTAACCGCGCCGAACGGTCCGTCGCAGCAGCGGGTGATCCGGCAGGCGCTGGCCGCGGCGGGGCTGACGGCGCCGGAGATCGACGCGGTGGAGGGTCACGGGACGGGGACGACGCTGGGCGATCCGATCGAGGCGCAGGCGCTGCTGGAGACCTATGGGCAGGAGCGCTTGGGGGATCAGCCGTTGTGGCTGGGGTCGGTGAAGTCGAATATCGGGCATGCGCAGGCCGCGGCGGGTGTCGCGGGGGTCATCAAGATGGTGATGGCCATGCGGGAAGGGCTGCTGCCGCGAACATTGCATGTCCAGGAGCCCTCGCCGCACGTGGACTGGACAGCGGGGGCGGTACGGCTGCTGAGCGAGACCATGCCCTGGCCGGAGACCGACCGTGCCAGGCGTGCGGGCGTGTCGTCGTTCGGGGTGAGCGGCACCAACGCCCACGTGATCCTCGAACAGGCACCCCCTGTTGAGGAGCGGAATCCCAGCACCGGCGCCCCGTCCTACCCCTGGATGGTGTCGGCCAAGTCCGAGCCGGCTCTACGCGCCCAGGCAGCACAACTGCACGCGTACCTGACGGCCCACGGCGACGCCGACCTGGCCGACATCGGACACGCGCTGGCCACCAGCCGCACCCCGTTCGAACACCGCGCCGTACTCCTCGGTCCCGACCGAGGGGACTTCCTCCACGGCCTGGAAGCCCTCGCGGCCGGCGAGGAGCACGAGGGGCTTGTGCGCGGCGTGGCGTCCGGAGCGGGGAAGCTGGCGTTCGTGTGCTCGGGGCAGGGCACACAACGCCCCCGCATGGGATACGAGCTCTACCAGGCCTTCCCCCTGTTCGCCGAGGCCCTCGACGAGGCCTGCTCCCACCTCGATCCGCATCTGGAGCATCCTGTGCGGGACGTCATGTTCGCCGAGCCGGACACCGACGCGTCCCGGCTGCTGGACCAGACGCTCTATGCCCAGCCGGCTCTGTTCGCTCTCCAGGTGGCGCTCCACCGTCTGGTCACCGAAGGCCACGGGGTCACGCCCCACTTCTACGCCGGGCACTCCCTCGGCGAGATCACCGCAGCCCACCTGGCGGGCATCCTGAGCCTGTCCGATGCGGCCCGCCTGGTCACCACCCGCGCCCGCCTCATGCACACCCTCCCCGGCACCGGCACCATGACCACCCTCCAAGCCCAACCCCACGAAGTCGAAGAACACCTCACAGGGCGCGAGGCGCAGGTGTCCATCGCGGCCGTCAACGCGCCCGGATCGGTGGTCATCAGTGGTGACCGGGGTGCCGTGGACGCCATCGCCGCGCAGTTCCGGGCCATGGGGCGCAAGACGACCCCGCTCAACGTCAGCGCGGCCTTCCACTCACCCCACATCAACCCCATCCTCGACGAACTCCGCGACACAGCCCAAGCCCTCACCTACCACCAACCGCACACACCCCTGGTCACGACCGACCCCACCGGACAAGACCCCTCCACACCCAGCTACTGGACCCACCAGACCCGCAACACCGTCCACTACACCCACACCACCCACCAACTCCACACCCACGGCGTCACCACCTACCTAGAACTCGGACCCGACACCACCCTCACCACCCTCACCACCCTCACCCACCACAACCTCCCCGACCACACACCCCAAACCACCGCCCTCCTCCACCCCCACCAACCAGAAGCCCACACCACCCACACCGCCCTCGCCCACCTCCACACCCACGGCCACCCCACCACCTGGCACCAACAACACCACACCCACCACCACACCAACCTCCCCACCTACCCCTTCCAACACCACCACTACTGGCTCAACACCACCCCAACCCCCAACACCACCAACGACACATGGCAGTACCGCGAGGTCTGGCAGCCGCTCAGTCTGGCTGACGCCGAGCCGACACGGCTCGGCGACTGGCTGTTCGTCGTTTCCGCCCGGCAGACCGATCATCCACACGTCGGCGCGATTCTCGGCGAGCTACGGCAACGCGACGGCATCCGCGCAGTCGAGCTCGTACTCAATGACGCCGACATCGACCCGGTGGTCCTCGGCCGACACCTCGCCGACGCCATCGAACAACACGGTGACCTGAGCATCAGCGGTGTGCTCTCGTTTTTGGCCTTCGACGAGGAACCCCACCCCGAACACCCCCACATCCCCACCGGAACAGCCCTCACCCTCACCCTCATCCAAACCCTCACCACCCACCCCCACATCACCGCACCCCTATGGGCCCTCACCCAAACAGCCACCACCACCCACCCAACCGACACCCTCAA
>NZ_JBEOSB010000070.1:0-4085 GCF_040302705.1 Streptomyces sp. NPDC097640 | reverse complement strand
AGACCGGCCCGGGGACGGGGGTGCGCCGCGCGGCGGTCAACGCGTTCGGGTTCGGCGGGATCAACGCACATGTGGTGCTGGAGCAGGCCCCCTTGAGGGCCCTTCGGCCCCCGACGCCCCCAAGCCCGCGGCCGCCGGCCACGGCGATGGCGGTGGCCGCCGGACCGGGTGTCGACGCACCTGACGCCGTCGGCCCCATCGCGCGCACGGGCGCGGCCACGTCCGGCGCCGTCGCCGGTATGCCGGACGCCACGGCCGCGCAGCCTGCGTCCACGTACTCCGCCGTACCGGGGACGGCCACGCCCACCGGACCTCACGCGCCGAGCACCGCGGCACCCGCCGCCCCCACCGCGCCCAGGGCCCAGGTCACCGAACCGGAGCGCGTACTCGCGCTGGCGGCCGAGACGCCGGAGCGGCTGGCCGCGTGGCTTACGTCGGACGACGCTGCGCTGCGGGCCACCGCGCCCGCGGCGGGCCGGGCGAGGCTCGGGATCGTCGGGCCGACCGCCAAGCGACTGGCGCTGGCGCGGCGCGTGGTGGCGAAGGCGGGTTCGTGGCGTGGGCGCAACGACGTGTGGTTCACGCCCGCTCCGCTGCTGAGCGAGGGACGGGTTGTGTTCGTCTTCCCCGGCCTGGAAGCCGAGTTCGCGCCACGGGTGGACGGCGTCGCCGAGTACTTCGGCCTCTCCCCCGCCACCGTCGGAGCGGCCGACGGCCGGGCGGCGGTCGGTGACATCGGCCGCCACGGCGTCGGCGTCTTCGCCGTCGGCCGACTGCTGGACCGGGCGCTGCGGCGGATGGGGGTGGTGCCGGACGCGGTGGCCGGACACAGCGTCGGCGAATGGACCGCGATGGTGTCCGCCGGTCTGCACTCCGGCGCCGCGGCCGATGAGTTCCTCGACTCGTTCGACCCCGACGCGCTGCGCGTGCCCGGACTGGCCTTCGGCGTGCTGGGCGCCCCCGCCGAGCGGGTGCTGGCCGCGCTCGCGGAAGGTGCGGGCGGCAGGGACGGCCGGGTCGTGCTCTCCCACGACAACGCGCCGAGCCAGTCGATGGTGTGCGGGCCGCACGCCGATGTCGACGCGTTCGTACGACGGCTGCGTGCCGAGGGGGTGATCGGGCACGTCCTGCCCTTTCAGTCGGGCTTCCACACCCCCATGCTGGCGCCCTACCTGGGGCCGATCAGAGCGGCCGCGGAGCGGTTCGAACTGTTCCCGCCGAGCGTGCCCATCTGGTCGGGGACGACCGCGGCACCCTATCCGCCCGACGAGGCCGACGTGCGTGAGCTGTTCGTCCGGCATCTGCTCGAACCGGTGCGCTTCCGGCTGCTGACGAAGGCCCTGTACGAGGCGGGCTTCCGGGCTTTCGTGCAGGTCGGCCCGGGACAGCTGGCCTCGCTCATCAACGACACGCTGCACGGGTCGGAACATCTCGCGGTGGCCGCCGACTCGCCGCACCGCGACGGCGTCGCCCAGCTGCGCCGGGTGGCCACCGCCCTGTGGGTGGAGGGCGCCCGGGTGGACCCGTCCCTGCCGCGCCCCACAACCGGGCCGTCCGCCTCGGCGGCAAAGCCGGTGCGGCTCGACCTGGGCGGCGCGCTGATCTCCCTGGACGAGGGGCGCCTCACCGGGCTGCGCCGCGAGCTGGCCTCCACCGCCCCTGGTCCGCAGCGGTCCATCCGCGCGGACACCGTATCCGCGCTGGACGCGATGGCGGGGCGGCTCCCGATGGCGGCGGAGCTCGGCGCGCTGCTCCGGGAGACGGCCGGTGCCGCCGCCGAGCTCATCGCCGTCGCGGGCCGCGCGGGCGGACCGCCGACCCCGCCGCCACCGACCCCGACACTCCCGACCCCGGACACCTGGCGCACCATGCTGTCGGTGTCCACCGACACCATGCCGTACCTGCGCGACCACTGCTTCTTCCGGCAACCCCCCGGCTGGCCCGACGAATCCGACCGGTGGCCGGTCGTCCCGGCGACCACGATCGTCGGCCACCTGATGGACGCGGCGGAGCGAGCCGCCCCCGGGCGGCGGGCGGTCGCGGTGCACGGCGCGCGGTTCGGCCGGTGGGTGACCGCCGCCCCGCCCGCCGAAGTGCCCATCACCGTGGCGCCGTCGCCCGAAGGCCCGGACCGGCTCGCCGTGGACTTCGGCCACAGCGCCCACGCCACGGTGGAACTCGCGCCCCGCCACCCACACCCCCGCCCCGCCCCCTGGCCCGCCGACCCGGCCGCCGAACACGCCCCCGCCCACACCGCGGTCCAGCTCTACGGCGAGCGCTTGATGTTCCATGGCCCGGCGTTCCAAGGCGTCAGCGAGATCACCGCGATCGGCGCCTCGCGCGTACGCGGCACGATCACCACACCGGCCGCGCCCGGCGCGCTGCTGGACAATGTGGGCCAGCTCCTCGGCTACTGGCTCATGGCGACCCGCACCGAGCGGACCGTGGTCTTTCCCGTCGGCATGCGCCACATACGCCTCTTCGGACCGCACCCGCGCCCCGGCACCCCGGTGGAGTGTGCGATCGAAGTCCTCTCGCTCACCGACACCATGCTCGAAGCAGACGTCCAGCTGCTCGTCGACGGACAGGTGTGGGCCCGGATCGACGGCTGGCAGGACCGCCGCTTCGATAATCATCCGAGCACCCGGCCGGTGGAGCGCTTCCCGGAACTCAACGCACTCTCGCAGGCACGTCCCGGTGGCTGGGTGCTGCTCCACGAGCGCTGGCCCGACCTGGCGTCCCGTGACCTGATCATGCGTAACCACCTGGGCGGCGCCGAGCGCCTGGAGTACGAGCGACAGGCCCCGCGCGGCCGCCGGCAGTGGCTGCTGGGCCGGATCGCCGCCAAGGACGCGGTGCGGCAGTGGCTCTGGGCGCGCGGAGAGGGGCCGGTCTTCCCGGCCGAGATCCAGGTGCGCGAGGACGCGCACGGCCGCCCGTACGTCGTCGGGGCGCACGGCCGGACGCTGCCCGCGCTGGACGTCACGCTCGCGAGCCGGGCCGAGGCCGGGGTGGCCCTGGTAGTGCCACGCCCACCGGGACACGCGGGCGGGCCGGGCCCCGGCATCCATATCGAGGAGATCACCGGACAGAACACCGCCGCGCAAGAGGCCGCGGCCCTGCGCGCGGCGAAGGAGGCGGTCGCCAAGGCCGAGGGCGTCGACAGCAGGGGCCACAGGCCGGACGTCACCGTGCTCGACGCGGCGGACCCGGAACGGCTCCTGGTCGAGGTGGCCACGGCCGCCGAGCGGCCGCGCCGCTACCGGGTGCACAGCGCGCGTACGGCCAACCCTCCCGGGTTGCCACCCAGGGACTACGTCGTGGCCTGGACGACCGGCCCGGCGGACGACGAGTGAGGAAACCGACCGGTCGGCGACCCGCCGGAACACAAACCGTGAAGGAGACACCGTGAGCACCGCCAAGCAGACCACCGCGGCACCCGCGGCGGACGACGAGGAGACCGTCCTCGCGGAGATCTCCGGAATGCTCCGGACCATGCTCGACGAGTACGGCCTGGACGACATCGAGATCGCCGTGGAGAGCCGGTTCATGGAGGATCTCGAGCTGGAGAGCATCGACCTCGTCACCCTGGCGGGAAGCCTTCAGGACCGATACGGAAGACGGGTCAACTTCGCCGAGTTCGTGGCCGGGCTGGAACTCGACGAGATCATCGAGCTCAGTGTGGGACGCCTCGTCGAGTACGTCGTCGGCTGCCTGAAGGCCGCCGAGGGGAGCTGACCGATGGCCATGGTCCACACCGGCGGGCCGGACGGCGTCAGGCTCCATGTGCAGCGGCTCGGCCCCGGCCACGCCGGGCCCGGCGGCAGCGGCGCGGCCCCCACCGCCGTGCTGCTGCACGGCCTGCTCACCGACAGCCTGGCCTCCTACTACTTCACCGTGGGCCCCGGGCTGGCCGCGGCCGGGATCGACGTGGTCATGTACGACCAGCGGGGCCACGGCCGCAGCGAACGCCCAACCCACGGCTACCGTCTGGACACCTTCGTCGGGGACCTGGAACGGCTGCTGGACCGGCTGGAGATCCACGGCCCGGTGCACCTGGTCGGCAACTGCTTCGGCGGAACGGT
>NZ_JBEOSB010000069.1:0-4359 GCF_040302705.1 Streptomyces sp. NPDC097640 | reverse complement strand
AACCGACCCGTCAACACCACACCACCCGAACCCGCACACACCACCACCGCACCCAACACCGGATGCCCCACCCCACCCAACCCCAACGCCACCGGATCGCCGGAACCGGTCTCGCTGTCGAGCCAGTACCGCTGCCGCTGGAAGGCGTAGGTGGGCAGGTCCACGCGGCGCGCACCGGTGTCCGCGAACACGGCCGGCCAGTCCACGGCCACCCCGCCCATATGCGCGGTGGCCAGCGAAAGCACCATCCGGTCCCAGCCGCCCGCGTCGCGGCGCAGCGAGCCGGTGGCCACCGCCCGTACCTCGGCGCGGTCGATCGACTCCTGCACGCCGACCGCGAGCACCGGGTGGGCGCTGATCTCGACGAAGCCGCGGAACCCGTTGTCCAGCAAGGCCCGCACCGCGGGTTCGAACCGCACCGGCCGGCGCAGATTGCGGTACCAGTACCCGGCGTCCAGCCCGGCCGTGTCCTGCCATGCGTCGTCCACGGTGGAGTAGAACGGGATGTCCGAGGCCCGGGGGCGGATCGGCGCGAGGGCCTCGGCGAGCCGGCCGGCGATCTGTTCCACCTGTGCGGAGTGCGAGGCGTAGTCCACCTCGATGAGCCGGGCGCGGACACCGTCCGCCACCAGGGCCGCGTGCAACTCCTCGACCGCCCCGCCCTCGCCGGAGACCACCACGGACGACGGTCCGTTCACCGCCGCGATCGACACGGCGTCCGCGGAGTCGGCGGCCGAATCCGCGAGTCGCCGCTCGACCTCGTCCAGCGGCAGGGGAACCGACATCATCCGGCCCTGTCCGGCCAGTTCCTCGGCGATGATTCTGCTGCGCAGGGCCACCACCCGCGCGCCGTCCTCGAGTGACAGCGCGCCCGCCACACAGGCGGCGGCGATCTCGCCCTGGGAGTGGCCCACCACCGCGCCCGGCTCGACACCACAGGAGCGCCACACCGCGGCCAGCGACACCATCACGGCCCACAGCGCCGGCTGCACCACGTCCACCCGGTCGAGCGCGTCCTGATCGTCCAGGACTTCCGGCAACGACCAGTCCACGACCGTGGACAGCGCCTTCTCGCACGCGAGCATCGTCTGTTGGAAGACGGCGGAGGTCTCCAGCAGCTCCTTCGCCATGCCGGTCCACTGCGCGCCCTGGCCCGGGAACACGAACACGACCCTCGGTGCCTCGCGGGCGGCCCCGGTCACCAGCCCGGTGGCGGGTGCGCCGGCGGCCAGTGCGCCGAGCCCCTGTACGAACTCCTCCCGGTCCCGGCCGACCACGGCGGCGCGGTGCTCGAACCTGGTCCGGCCGGTGGCCAGCGAAAGCCCGACATCGGCGGGGGCGGGCCCGTCGCTCCCCGACACGGTGGCCAGCAGCCGGGCGGCCTGGGCGCGCAGCGCGTCCGGTGTCTTGCCGGAGAGCACCCAGGGCACCGCCACAGGCCGCTCCGGACGGGGGCTTACGTGTTCCTCCGCGGGTGGGCTCTGCTCCAGGATCACATGCACATTGGTGCCGCTGGCACCGAACGCGGAGACACCCGCGCGGCGCAGATGTCCCGTCTTCGGCCAGGCCACCGGCTCGGTCAGCAGCCTCACATCCCCGGCCGACCAGTCGACCTGCGTGGAGGGCGCGTCCAGATGGAGCGTTCGGGGCAGCGTTCCATGGCGCATGGCCATGACCATTTTCATCACCCCGGCGACCCCGGCGGCCGCCTGGGAGTGCCCGATGTTCGACTTGATGGACCCCAGCCACAGCGGGTGCTGGCCTTCCCGGTCCCGCCCATACGTCGCGAGCAGGGCCTGGGCCTCGATCGGATCGCCCAGTGTCGTGCCGGTGCCGTGTGCCTCCACCGCGTCGACGTCGGCGGCGGACAGACCCGCGTTCGCCAGGGCCTGGCGGATCAGCCGCTGCTGCGCCGGGCCGTTCGGCGCGGTCTGTCCGCTGCTGCGGCCGTCCTGGTTGACGGCGCTGCCGCGGATCACGGCGAGCACCGGGTGGTCGTTGCGGCGCGCGTCGGACAGCCGCTCCAGGAGCAGCATTCCCGCGCCCTCGCTCCAGCCGGTGCCGTCGGCGGCGTCCGAGAAGGACTTGCAGCGGCCGTCGGGTGACAGTCCGCGCTGCTGGGAGAAGACCATGAAGAGCTGGGGGGTCGCCATCACCGTGACGCCGCCGACGAGCGCGAGACCGCACTCCTCCCGGCGCAGCGCCTGACAGGCCAGGTGGACGGCGGCCAGCGAGGACGAACACGCGGTGTCGATCGTGACGGAGGGCCCCTCGAGACCGAGCGTGTAGGAGATCCCACCGCTGAGCAGGCTGCCCCCCGAGGTGGTGCTGACGGGTTGGCCGAGTGCGTAGTCGTGGTGCATGGCACCGGTGAACACCCCGGTGGTGCCGCCTTTCAGGGACAGCGGATCGATACCGACGCGCTCGAGCGCTTCCCAGGAACACTCCAGCAGCAGCCGCTGCTGCGGGTCCATGTGGAGGGCCTCGACCGGGCTGATACCGAACGGCCCCGGGTCGAACTCCCCGCCGTCGTGCAGAAAGCCGCCCTCACGGGCGTAGAACTTCCCCGCCTTGCCCGGTTCCGGGTCGTAGCCGCCGTCGATGTCCCAGCCGCGGTCGGCCGGGAAGTCCGACACCGCGTCGACGCCGTCGGCCACCAGCTGCCACAGCTCCTCGGGTGAGGTGACGCCGCCGGGGTAGCGGCAGCTCATCGCCACGATGGCCACGGGCTCCCGGGTCGCGCCGGAAAGCTTGGCGTTCTGCACCCGCAGCCGCTCGTTCTCCTTCAGCGACAGGCGAAGCGCACCGACCAGCTTCTCATCGGAGTCGGTCATGTCAGTTACCCTCTTCCCAGGTGGCACCCTCAAGGCCAAGGCTGTTGAACGCCATGTCGATCAGATCGTTCTTGTCCATCGCGTCGATCGAGTCGGGCTGGTCGGACCGCTCCGCGTCCTCGGCCCCGTCCTGCGGCACGGCGGGGGCTCCGCCGAGTTCCAGCAGGGTCTCCAGCAGGCCGGCGTCGCGCAGCCTGCTGAGCGGGATGCCGTTCAGCACGCGGCGCACCTGCTCCTCGTGTCCCGCACCGTCGGTGTCGGCCGTCTCGGGTACGAGCTCCGAGCCCACGAACGCGGCGACGTCCTGTGCGGTGGGGTAGTCGAAGATCAAGGTGGCGGGCAGTCGGAGTCCGGTCGCTGCGTTGAGCTGATTGCGCAGCTCAACGGCGGTCAGCGAGTCGAACCCGAGTTCGCCGTAGCCGCGGTCCGGCTCGATCATCTCGGCCGACCCGTGTCCGAGCACCATGGCGACGTGGCCACGCACCATGTCGGTCAGCACCCGCGCCCGCTCCGGTGCGTCCAGCCCGGCCAGCTGTCGCTTGAGCCCTTCGGCGTCGCCGCCGCCCGCGGCCTCCCGGCTCAGCCTGCGCGACACCGGAACCAACCCGCGCAACAGCGCCGGGATCTCACCCTTGCGGGTACGCAGGGCGGCGGTGTCCACACGTACGGCCGTCACGGCCGCCGCACCGGAGGCAAGCGCGGTATCGAACGCCCCCAACCCCTCCGCGACCGACAGCGGCGGCAGACCCTGACGCCGCAGCCGGGCGATGTCCACGTCGCTGAGTGCCTGCCCGGCACCCGCGCCGGACCACAGGCCGAAGGCCACCGAGGTGGCGGGCAGACCCTCCGCCCGGCGGTGCTGGGCGAGGCCGTCCAGGAACACATTCGCCGCCGCGTAATTCGCCTGACCCGCCGCCGCCACCGAACCACCGATCGACGAGAACATCACAAACGCCGACAACGGCAGATCCCGCGTCAGCTCATGCAGATGCCACGCCCCGTCCGCCTTCGGCCGCAACACCATGTCCCACTGCTCCGACGTCAACGACCCCACCAAGCCACTGTCGCCGACACCCGCCGCGTGAATAACGGCGGTCAGCGGATGCCCGGAGGGGACGGAGGCCAGCAGCTCCTCGACCGCCGCCCGGTCCGCGACATCACAGCCCGCCACGGTGACCGACGCGCCCAACTCCACCAGCTCATCCCGCAGCGCCTCCGCACCCTCCGCCGCCAACCCCCGGCGCGACACCAGCAACAGCTGCCGCACACCGTGCTCCACCACCAGATGACGGGCCACCACCGCACCGATCCCACCGGTACCACCCGTCACCAACACCGTCCCCTGACCATCGCCGAACGGCGGTACACCCGCTTCCGCCGCTTCCCGACGCCTGAACCGAGGCACCAGCGCCGTGCCTTCGCGCCAGGCGACCTCCGGCTCACCGCACCCCAGCACCGACGGCAACACCCCCGCCACGTCCTCGCCCTCCGCCACATCCAGCAGCACAAAACGCCCCGGATTCTC
>NZ_JBEOSB010000068.1:0-4772 GCF_040302705.1 Streptomyces sp. NPDC097640 | reverse complement strand
TGCGACATCGGCCTCGTGGGCTACGAGATGGCCCTGCTGGTCGACCGCGCGGGCACCGTCCTCACCCCGGACCTCCGCGCCGAACTGCAAGGCAGCCTCCTGAACTGACCGACCGACCGCCGCCCACCCGCTCGGCTGACAGGCCGAACGCCCCCCAAACGGCACCGACCGACGGCACGACCGTCACTTCCTGTCCCGACCGGAGGACCCATGACCCCGCCCCCTGCATCGCCCGGCCCGTACGGCGGCCATCACCAATCGCCGTACGGGGGTGAAGGCGACCAGCCGTTGGTGCGCCCGTACGCTATGACGGGGGGCCGGACCCGGCCTCGTTACCAGCTCGCCATCGAGGCGCTCGTCTCGACGACGGCGGACCCCGCCCATTTGCAGGGGCTGCTTCCCGAGCACCAGCGGATCTGCCATCTGTGCCGGGAGGTCAAGTCGGTCGCCGAGGTGTCCGCGCTGCTCAACATGCCGTTGGGCGTCGCGCGGATCCTGGTCGCCGACCTGGCCGAGGCGGGCATGGTGGCGATCCATCAGCCGGGGGGCAACGCGGAAGCGGGCGGTACCCCGGATGTGACACTGCTCGAAAGGGTGCTCAGTGGACTTCGCAAGCTCTAGCGGCGCTCCACCCGCGCGCGCGACCACCTCGGCCAAGATCGTGGTGGCGGGCGGGTTCGGCGTGGGCAAGACCACGTTCGTCGGCGCGGTCTCGGAGATCAACCCGCTGCGCACCGAAGCCGTGATGACCTCCGCCTCGGCCGGGATCGACGATCTGAGCCATGTGCAGGACAAGACCACGACGACCGTGGCGATGGACTTCGGCCGTATCACGCTGGACGACGATCTGATCCTGTACCTGTTCGGCACGCCCGGCCAGGACCGCTTCTGGTTCATGTGGGACGACCTGGTCCGCGGCGCCATCGGCGCCGTCGTCCTCGTCGACACCCGGCGCCTGTCCGACTGCTTCCCCGCCGTCGACTACTTCGAGAACTCCGGACTGCCCTTCGTCATCGCCCTCAACGGGTTCGAGGGACACCAGCCCTACACCCCCGAGGAAGTCCGCGAGGCGCTCCAGATCGGCCCGGACACCCCGATCATCATCACCGACGCCCGCCACCGCAGCGAAGCCAAGAGCGCACTCATCACGCTCGTGGAGCACGCGCTCATGGCCCGGCTGAAGTAGGCGTACACTCCCGGAAGTTGTCCGAGATCCGATGACCGGAGCGGGCTGTGTCCTAGGACACGGCCCGCTCGGACGTTCATAACGTTTCGACAGAGAAAAACCCCGGATTGGACACACAGGGCCATCGCACGACTGCGTTCCGTGCTCAATTAGTTCGACGTTTGACATGTCTCACCCGTAACGCCCGTTTTATCTCTGGTCCAGACAACTGGTCGGGTGCTTTGCCGACTGTTTTGAAAGCACCGACACGGCATGCTGGAATTCGCTGAACTGGGCGGTACGGGCTCAGCTGGGAACGGCACGACACAGGTGCCGACGCCGAGAGGTTGTTGGTCGAGTGAGGCGAAGCAAGCCGGACTCCGCGAAACAGGTGCGGGGGAACTTCACCCCGCCGCCGCGCGCAGCGGCGCCACCCACCGACGCGTCGGAGCCCTCCGCCGCGGCCGGCGGTCGCCTGTCGCCGCGGAACTGGCGGGTGCCGGCCCGCCTGAACGCGATCCTGCTCATACCCGTCCTCGTCGCCCTGGTCTTCGGCGGCTTCCGCGTCGAGGCCTCCGTTTCCACCTGGAACGAGGCCGAGGACGCCGAGCGCACCGCCCGGCTGGTCCGCGCGGCCACGGCCTACGCCCACGCGCTGGTCGACGAGCGTGACCGCACCGCCGTACCGCTGCTCACCGGTTCCGCCGAGGACGAGGTGAAGAAGTTGCGGGCGGTGAGCGACGCCGCGAAGGCGGAGTTCAACAAGTACGTCGAGGACATGCCGAACACCGCGAGCCTCCAGCGCCGCCTCAAGGCGGTCCGGGCCGTGGAGCCGCAGCTGGCCAATCTGCGCCGCTACGCCTACACCGACCGGCTGAGCGGGGTGCGGACCGAAGAGGGCTATGTCGCGGTCGAGCACTCACTGTTGGAGTTCGCAAACGAACTCGGTCTGGGCACCGGCAACATCACCTCCTACGGGCGGACCGTCTACGCGATCTCGCTCGCCAAGGGCGCCGAATCGCTACAGCGCGCGATCGGCGCCCATCTGCTGGTCAAGCCCGGCCCCTCGGCGGCCGACCGGAAGATCCAGCTCACGGCCTTCGGCTCGTATGTCTACCTGGAGAACATCGCCCTCACCGAGTTCCAGTCGGCCGGCCTCCCCGAGGACGTGGCCCGGCTGAAGCAGGCCATGGCGGCGGCGAAGAAGAAGAGCGAGCAGCAGGTCGGCGCCGCGCGGCAGAAGGCCGCGGACGAGGGCCGGCAGTTCGTGGTCCCGCCGTCCATGGAGCAGATGGTCTCGTCCATCGGCGACGGCGCCAAGCCGGCGGACCTGAAGGAGCGCGGCATCACCCCGGCGTCGTGGCTCACCGCCTCCACGGCCAGGTTCGAGGCCTATCACCAGGTCGAGAAGCAGCTCGTCGACAACGCCGTGGACGAGGCATCGCAAATCTCCGCGAACGCAAAGCGCGACGCGTTTGTGAACTCCGCGATCGTGCTGCTCGCCCTCCTCCTGGCCTTCGTCGTGGCGGGCCGGATGGCCCGCTCCATGAGCCGCTCCATGCGGCAGCTGCGCAACGCCGCCTTCGATGTCGCGGAGCAGCGGCTGCCGGCGCTGGTCAACCAGCTGTCCCAGGCCGATCCGGGGCGGGTCGACACCCGGATCAAGCCCATCCCGATCACCACGCGGGACGAGATCGGCGAGGTGGCCCGCGCCTTCGACCGGGTGCACCGCGAGGCGACCCGGCTCGCCTCCGAACAGGCGATGCTGCGCGGCAACGTCAACGCGATCTTCACCAACCTTTCCAGCCGCAACCAGGGCCTCATCGAGCGGCAGCTCTCGCTGATCTCCGACCTGGAGAACAGCGAGGCCGACCCGGACCAGCTGGAGCAGCTCTTCCGGCTGGACCACCTGGCGACCCGTATGCGGCGCAACGGCGAGAACCTGCTGATCCTCGCGGGCGAGGAGCCGGGCCGCCGCTGGAACCAGCCGGTGCCGCTGGTCGACGTGTTGCGCGCCGCCTCCTCCGAGGTGGAGTCGTACGAGCGCCTGGAGCTGGCCAGCGTCCCGGAGACCGAGATCCACGGCAACGCCGTGACCGACCTGGTGCATCTGCTCGCGGAGCTGCTGGAGAACGCCACCACGTTCTCCTCGCCGCACACCAAGGTGCGGGTGACCGCGACCCGGCTGCCCGACGGCCGCGTCATGATCGAGATCCATGACAAGGGCATCGGCCTGACCGCCGAGGACTTCGCGGACATCAACCACAAGCTGGCCAATCCGCCCACCGTGGACGCCACGGTCTCGCAGCGCATGGGCCTGTACGTGGTGGGCCGCCTGGCCGACCGGCACCACATCCGGGTCCAGCTGCGCCCTTCGGGCGAGCAGGCCGGCACCACCTCGCTGGTCATGCTGCCGGACGCGATCACGCACGGCGGAGGCGGCGAGGAGCTGCCCGGGAGCCAGGACTTCACGGTCTCCCCGATCGTCCCGGAGCAGGCGTCCCAGGCCCCGCAGGCCCCCCAGGCCATGCAGGCCCCGCAGGCTCCCGCGGTCTCCCAGGCCCCGCAGAACCCCCACGAGGCCGCCGCGCCGCGTACGGCCGCCGACTTCGGCTTCGACGACTCGGCCTACGGCGCCGACCCCCTGCTGGGGACGGCGCCCGGGCCACTCGGTGCCGCCGGGGCACCGGCCGCGGCCACCGGGCCGGCCGCGCCGCCGACGCCGACCGGGCCGGCCATGCCGTTCCCGCCTTCCGTGCCGTCTTCTGTGCCGTATTCCGAACCGGAACTGGATTACAGCGCTCCGGCAGATCCTCTGACGCAGCCGTACTCCGATTTCACCGCCCCTTCTCACCAGGGGAATTGGAGCGATACCGGCTCGTATGAGTCGCCATTCGGGGCAAACTTCGGAGCACAAACCGGAGCACAAACGGAATCTGCGCCAAGCGCTCCCGAAGTTGCCCCGGAAAGCGTAGAGTTCCACCGTCCGGGGCCCTCCCCGAGCACCATCAGCTCCCTGACCGACGCCGGTCTCCCCCGCCGCGAGAGGCAGTGGCAGCCGTCCGAGGACTCAGGGACTCAAGTGCCGGCCGCCACGGAACCGGCGGCGCCCGCGGCGCCGGACCGGCCCGGCCAGGGCCCGGGGGAGCACGGTTTCACGGACACCTTCACGTGGCACGCGGAGAACGACCAGCGCTGGCACCGGGCCGAGCAGCTGCGTGAGCCGAAGGCCGGGGGGATCACCTCTTCCGGTCTGCCCCGGCGCGTGCCCAAGGCCAATCTGGTCGAGGGCTCCGCGGAGTCCACCGGAGCGGGCGGTCCCCAGATCTCCCGCGCGCCGGAGGACATCCGCGGCAGGTTGAGCAACCTGCGCCGCGGCGTCCAGAAGGGGCGCCAACAGCGTGACCAGCATGACCAACAGGGCTTCGGCCCCGGCAGCAGCTACGATCAGGAGCGTTAGTGTGAGCCCGATGAGCCAGGCGGCGCAGAACCTGAACTGGTTGATCACCAATTTCGTGGACAACACCCCCGGGGTGTCGCACACGGTGGTGGTCTCCGCCGACGGACTCCTTCTGGCGATGTCCGAAGGCTTCCCCCGTGACCGAGC
>NZ_JBEOSB010000067.1:0-5006 GCF_040302705.1 Streptomyces sp. NPDC097640 | reverse complement strand
CGCACCACCGCCAGCACACGGTGCCCGTTGCGCCGGGCGTCGGAGAGCCGCTCCAGCACCAGCACCCCCACCCCCTCCGCCCACCCCGTGCCATCAGCCGAATCCGAGAACGCCTTGCACCGGCCGTCGGGCGAGACCGCGCGCTGGCGCGAGAACTCCACGAAGGTGGTCGGCGTGGACATCACCGCCACACCGCCTGCCAGGGCCAGCGAGCACTCCCCCGCGCGCAGCGACTGCGCCGCCAGGTGCAGCGCCACCAACGACGACGAACACGCCGTGTCCACCGTCACCGCGGGGCCCTCGAACCCGAAGGTGTACGCGACACGGCCCGACGCCACGCTCGGCAGGGATCCGGTCAGCAGCTGCCCCTCGACTCCGCCGGTTCCGTCGGCCAGTGACGCGTAGTCGCTGTACATCACCCCGGCGAAGACGCCGGTGCGGCTGCCGCGCAGCGAGGACGGGTCGATGCGCGCGCGTTCCAGCGCCTCCCAGCTGGTCTGGAGGAGCAGCCGCTGCTGCGGATCGGCCGCCAGCGCCTCTCTGGGCGACAGTCCGAAGAAGCCGGCGTCGAACTCCGCGGCGTCGTAGAGGAATCCGCCGTGGCGTGTGTAGCTGGTGCCGAGGTGGTCCGGGTCGGGGTGGTACAGCCCGTCGAGATCCCAGCCGCGATCGGTGGGGAACTCCGACACGGCGTCCACACCGTCGACGACCAGCTGGTGCAGTTCCTCGGGGGAGGTGACGCCGCCCGGGAGCCGGCAGGCCATGCCC
The DNA here is from genome assembly GCF_040302705.1 of Streptomyces sp. NPDC097640. Classification (NCBI taxonomy): domain Bacteria; kingdom Bacillati; phylum Actinomycetota; class Actinomycetes; order Kitasatosporales; family Streptomycetaceae; genus Streptomyces; species Streptomyces sp. NPDC097640. The sequence goes on along the minus strand of NZ_JBEOSB010000067.1, from coordinate 4,238 downwards.
ACGATCGCGACCGGCTCCCGGCTCGCGGACCCCGCCTCCGCAGCCGCGCCCGCCTCCGCTTCCGCGAGCCTCCGACGCGTCTGGCGCAGTTCGGTGGTGACCCGTTTCAGGTAGTCGAGCAGCTTCGCGTCGCTCATGTCAGGGCCTTCCCAGCTCATCGTCGATCAAGGAAAAGAGCTCGTCCGCACTGGCCTCGGCGATCTCCTGGTCGGTCGCCGGCTCCGTCATGTCGGCCCCCGCGGTCACGGTCGCCAGCAGCTCCCACAGCCGGACGGTGACGGCCGAGAGCAGTTCGTCGTCGCCGACGGCGGCCACGTCGGCCGCCAGCCGGTCGAGTTCGGCGAGGATGGGTGGCTCGGCCGTCGGGGGAGGCTCGGGGGCGATCCGCTCCAGCAGGTGCCGGGCCAGCGCGGAGGGGCTCGGATGGTCGAAGGTCACCGTGGCGGCCAGGGGGAGCCCGGTGAGGGTGGAAAGGCGGTTGCGCAGCTCCAGGGCGGTCAGCGAGTCGAAGCCCAGTGCGGTGAAGCCCCGGTCCAGGGGCACGTCGCCCGGCCCGGACCGGCCGAGCACCGTCGCGATCTCGGCCTGGACGACGCGTCGCACGGTCAGCTCGCGGTCGTGGTCGGGCAGGGTCGGCAGCCGGTCGCGCAGCGAGGTGGCACCCTCGCGGTCCCCGTTCGCCCGTGCGGCCGGGGCGCGCGTGAGCCCTCGGAGGATCGCCGGCGGGTCGGTGTCGTCCCGGAGCGCGGACAGGTCGCACCAGGCGGGCACCAGGTGCGCGCGGTCCGCGCCGAGCCCGAGGTCGAGCAGCGCCAGGCCGTCGTCCGTGGGCAGCGGCCGCAGGCCCATGCGGAGGATCCGCTGCCGGTCGGCCTCGTCGAGGCGGCCGGTCATTCCGGTGCTCTGCTCCCAGAGCCCCCAGCCCAGGGAGACCGCGGGCAGCCCCGAGCCGTGCCGGTGGTGTGCCAGCGCGTCGAGGAACGCGTTGGCGGCGGCGTAGTTCGCCTGCCCGGCCAGGCCGAGGGTGGCCGAGACCGAGGAGAACAGGACGAACGCCGACAGGTCGATTGCGCGGGTCAGTTCGTGCAGATGCCATGCCGCGTCGGCCTTCGCCGACAGGACGGCGTGCAGTTGCTCCGGCGTCAGGGACAGCACGGCGGCGTCGTCCATGACCCCCGCCGCGTGCACCACCGTCCGCAGCGGCGCCGACGCGGAGGCGGCCCTGATGACCTCGGCCACGGCTGCCCGGTCGGCGACGTCGCAGGCGGCCACGGACACGGAGGCGCCCGCCGCGGTCAACTCCGCCACCAGGTCGTCCGCGCCTTGGGCGGCCCTGCCACTGCGGCTGACCAGCAGCAGGTGTCGGACGCCGTGCCGGGCCACCAGGTGCCGCGCCACGGCGGCGCCGAGCCCTCCGGTCCCACCGGTGATCAGCACGGTTCCTTCGGGGTCGAGGGCGGGACGGCCGGGGTCGGGGGCGGGGACCGAGCCGCGGGCGAGCCGCGGCGCCAGGAGCCGGCCGGCGCGCAGCGCGATCTGCGGCTCGCCGGTCGCCAGTACGCGGCCCAGCTCGTCCGGGGTGAGTTCGAGTTCGCCGGTTCCGTCGCAGTCCACCAGGACGATCCGGCCCGGGTGTTCCGTCTGGGCCGAGCGCAGCAGCCCCCACACCGTGGCGGCGGCGAGGTCGAGGCCGGCGCCCGGCTCCACGGCCACGCCCCGCCGGGTGGTGACGACCAGCCGGGACGGGCCGCCGCCGCTCTCCTCCAGCCACTTCCGGACGTCCCGCAGCACGGATTCCGCGGTCACGTGGACGGCTTCGGGCAGATCCGCCGCGCTCGCGGCGACCGGCAGTACGACGGTCGAGGCGTCCGGCGCGGCCGCCGTGCCGACCGCGGCGACCTCCCGCCAGTCGAGCTGGAAGAGCTTGGGGTCGAACCGCCGGGCGTCCAGCGGTCGCAGGGTGAGGGAGTCGACCGACAGCACCTCGACCCCGCTGCCGTCGGCGGCCGCGAGCGAGGCCCGGCCCTCGCCGAGCGGGCTGATCCGGACCCTCAGCTGGGACGCGCCCGCGCGCACCGGCCGCACACCGGCCCAGGAGAACGGCACCACGATGCCCGGGCCCTGTTCCAGCACCAGGGGATGGAGTACCGCGTCCAGCAGCGCCGGGTGCACATGGAACGGGCCCGGCTCGTCCCGGAGGGCCACCTCGGCCAGGAGGTCGTCGCCGTGCCGCCAGACGTTCCGCAGGTTCTGGAAGGCCGGCCCGTACTCCAGGCCGCGCCCGGCGAGTTCGCCGTACCAACCGGTGAGGTCGAGCGGTACCGCCCCGGCGGGCGGCCACTCGGTCGGCGCGGCGGCCGCGCCTCGGGGCTCGGCCGGGCTCACCACGCCCGTGGCGTGGAGCTGCCATCCCTCGTCGGCTCCGCCCTGAACGCGGCCGTGGACGCGCACCGCACGCCGCCCGGCGTCGTCCGGCGCAGCGGCGGTCAGCTGCACCTCCACCTCGCCCCGCTCCGGCACCACCAGGGGGGTGTGCAGCGTCAGCTCGTCGACCGCGTCGCCGACGCGCAGGGCCATCTCCAGCAGGGCGGTCCCCGGCACCACTGCCTGGCCCAGCACGCGGTGGTCGGCGAGCCACGGCCGGGCGCGCAGCGACAGCCGTTCGGTGAGCACGGTGCCGTCGCCGTCGGCGAGTTCCACGGCACGTCCCAGCAGCGGCCGGTCCGCCATGGCGTCCAGCCAGTAGCGGCGGCGCCGGAAGGCATACGTGGGCAGTTCGACGCGGACTGCCCCGGCACCGGCGAACGCCCGGTCCCAGTCCACCGCGACACCGCTTGTCCAGGCTTCCGCGACCGAGGTCAGGAACCGGTCCAGGCCGCCTTCGTCGCGCCGCAGCGATCCGCAGACCGCCCAGGGCGCCGCCTGCTCGCGGCCTTCCAGGGTCTCCTGGACGCTCATGGTGAGCACCGGGTGCGTGCTGATCTCGATGAACGTGTCGTGGCCCTGCTCGGCCAGCGCTGTCACGGCGGTCCGGAAGTGCACGGGCTTCCGCAGGTTCCGGTACCAGTAGGCGGCGTCCACCGGCGTCTCACCGAGCCAGTCCCGCTCGACGGTCGAGAAGAACGGCACCTTCGCGGGCTCGGGCCGGACGTCGGCGAGCACCCGGGCCAGTTCGTCCTCGATCCGCTCCACGTGGGAGGTGTGCGAGGCGTAGTCCACCGGGACCCTGCGCGCCCGGATCCCCTCCGCCTCGCACGCGGCGTGCAGTTCGTCCAGCGCCCGCGGGTCACCGGCGACGACCGTGGCGGACGGCCCGTTGAACGCGGCCACCTCGAGACGGCCCGCCCACCGTTCCAGCCGGGACTCCACCTCCGCCGACGGCAGGGCCACCGACATCATCCCGCCGAGGCCGGCCAGCCCCTTCGCGATGGCCTGCGAGCGCAGCGCCACCACCCGCGCCGCGTCCGGCAGCGACAGCGCGCCCGCCACACAGGCCGCCGCGATCTCCCCCTGCGAATGTCCCACGACCGCCGAGGGCTCGACGCCGTACGACCGCCACAGGGCCGCCAGCGACACCATCACCGCCCACGACACGGGCTGGACCACCTCGACCCGGTCCAGGGTCGGCGCACCCGGCACCTGCCGCAGCACATCCAGCGGCGACCAGTCCACGAACTCCGCCAGCGCCGCGGCACACTCACGCATCCGCCGGGCGAACACCGGTGCGGTGTCGAGCAGTCCGGCGGCCATGCCGGGCCACTGCGAGCCCTGGCCCGGGAAGACGAAGACCACCCGGTCGGCCGTGTGCGCTGCCACGCCGCTGACCGAACCCGGGGCCCCGCTGCCCCGCGCCAGCTCGTCCAGCGCGGTCGCCAGGCCGTCTCGGTCGGCGGCCATGACGACGGCGCGGTGGCCGAACTCCGTCCGCGAACTCGCCAGCGTCCAGCCGATGTCCACGGGGCGCAGCTCCGGGTCGGACGCCACTTTCGCGCGCAGCCGTCCCGCCTGGGCCCGCAATGCCTCGTCGCTGGTGCCCGACAGCACGACCGGCACCGGGGACGACGCGACCGGCTCGTCCTCGGCGGCATCCTCCGTTTCCCCGGGCGCCTGCTCGACGATCACATGCGCGTTGGTGCCGCTGATCCCGAACGAGGACACCCCGGCGCGGCGCGGCCGGTCCAGCTCGGGCCACGCCCGCTGCTCGACCAGCAGCTCGACCGCCCCGGCCGACCAGTCCA
>NZ_JBEOSB010000066.1:0-6527 GCF_040302705.1 Streptomyces sp. NPDC097640 | reverse complement strand
CGGCGCCCGGCCACGGCCGGGCGCCGACGCCTTTCCGACGCCCTTCCGCGGAGAGCCGACGGAACCTCCGCCTCCGTACGCTTGACCCTCTCACCGTGTGAGGCCCTGGACTGGAAGGCGTCATGTTCAGCATCGGAGAGTTCGCCAAGCACGGACGGGTGTCGGTCCGCATGTTGCGTCACTACGACGCCATCGGGCTGCTGCGCCCCGTCCACACCGACCCGGCCAGCGGGTACCGCCACTACGAAGCCGGGCAGCTCGCACGGCTCAACCGCGTCATCGCGCTCAAGGACCTGGGCTTCACACTCCAGCAGGTCAAAGCGCTCCTCGACGACGACATCGGCACCGAGGAGCTGCGCGGGATGCTGCGGCTGCGCCGCATGGAGCTGGAATCGGCCGTCGCGGAGGCGGCAGCCCGGCTGGCCCAGGTGGAGGCGAGGCTCCGGACCATCGAGAACGAGGGACGCATGCCCACCGAAGACATTGTGATCAAGAGCCTGCCGCCGCTCCGCCTGGCCGAGCTGACCGCCACCGCGGCGAGCTTCGAGCCGGGGGACATCGGCCCCGCCGTCGGCCCGCTGTTCGGCCGGCTGTGCGCTCTGCTGGACGCCGCGGGGGTGACTCCCACGGGCCCCGGGCTCGCCTACTACGAAGACGCGCCGGAGGGCGGCGGGGCGATCACCGTGCACGCCGGGTTTCCGGTCGGCGCCCAGGTGAGCGCGGGGGAGGAGGTCCGGATCGTCCAACTGCCCGGCGTCGAGCGCGCCGCCACCGTCGTGCACCGGGGCCCCATGGACGACGTGGTGCCCACCGCCCAGGCGCTGGGCCGGTGGATCGACGCCAACGGCTACCGCTCGGCGGCATACCCGCGCGAAGTCTCCCTCCACTGCCCCGATGACCGCGCCCAGTGGGTGACCGAGCTTCAGGAGCCGATCGTCCAGACCGGCTGAGGCCCCGGTCCGGAGGCCCGGCCGGACCGGACCGGGCCTCCGGGACATGCCAAGATCGCAGGCATGACGGCACAGCACGCACCGGAAACGATCCTGGCCGGGTCGGGGCAGCAGCGGCTCGCCGGCCGGCCCGAGCCGCCCGGCCCGGTCCATCGCATCGCGCTGACTGTAGGTGGTCGACCGCGAGGAGCTGACCGAGGCGCTGCTCGCGACCGTCGACTCCGCCCGTGACCTCGGGACGGCGCTCGACCTGCTGCGCGACCTCGGCGGCGGCAGCCTCTCCGCTGCCGTCGTGGACCGGCTGCGTGAGTCGCTGACCGCCGAACGCCGCCCGCCCCTGCGCGGGTTCGACCTCCATCGGGTCAGCACCGACCGACAGCGCACGGCCGCCCTGCGGGCCGCCCTGGGCGAGTAGCTTTCCGACCGCCGAGTAGCCTCGCTGTATGGATATCGGTGATGTCGTCGAGGACTTCGAACTGCCGGACGAGACCGGCGCCGCCCGCACGCTGAGCGGGCTGCTCGAGAACGGCCCCGTGGTGCTGTTCTTCTATCCCGCGGCCTTCACCCCCGGCTGCACGAAGGAGGCCTGTCACTTCCGGGACATCGCGGGGGAGTTCAAGGCGCTCGGCGCCCAGCCGGTCGGGGTGAGCGCGGACTCGGTGGACAAGCAGGCGGAGTTCGCCCGTACGCACTCCTTCGGCTATCCGCTGCTGTCCGATCCGGAGGGGACCGTACGGGAGCGGTTCGGGGTCAGGCGTGGCATCTCGGCCGTCCCCACCAAGCGGGTCACCTTCGTGATCGACACCGACCGGCGGGTGCTGGAGATCGTCAAGAGCGAGTTCCGGATGAGCGTGCACGCGGACAAGGCGCTCGAGGCGCTGCGGAACAGGGCGGCGTAACGGGACGTGGACAGACGCGCAGGGGGCGCGCGGGTGATGACCCGCGTGCCCCCTGCGCATGTACCCGACGCCGGGGAAACCACGTGCCGGCACGGTGTGCGGCGCCGCGCGACCCCTCCGTCGCGCGGCGCCGGCCCCTCCTAGACGCGCGAGAAGGTGAAGGAGAACTCCGCGGGTGCCGCGTCGAGGCGGTACTGCGGGAGCACCCCGGGCCCGCACGACTGGCTGCCGATGCCCTGCTGGCCGTGGTCGAGGTTGACCCACACCGTGTCCGCCGAGGGGGACAGGTCCGGCGTGTGCTCGGCCGCGTCCAGCTGCTCCGTCGTCCAGCGCCGCGCCGTGAACCAGAACGGCGGCGCGCCCTCGACCGCGATCCCGGCCCCGTCCTCGCCGGTCAGCCGCGCCCAGCGGACGTCGGCGCGGGCGCCGTTCTCCTGCGGCCGGACGTACGGCGTCTGCATGTCGTCGACCGACAGCGCCCACCGGCCGATCCGGGAGGCGGCGTGGGTGTCCGGGTACGCCTCGCCCGGGCCGCCGCCGAACCACTCGGCCCGGCCCAGCGACGCGGGGACGCCGAGCCGCACGCCCAGGCGCGGCAGCGGGCAGGTCCACTCGCCCAGCGGGGTGACGGAGACGTCCAGGCGCAGCCGGTCCGCGTCGGCGGTCCAGCGGTAGACGGCCTCGAAGCCGACGTCGGTGGCCGCGGGGGCGACGCGGGTGCGCACGGTCAGCGCGTCGTCCGCCGACTCCACCGCGTCGACGCGGTGGTGGAGCCGGTGCAGGCCGAGCTGACGCCAGATCAGGCCGTAGCGCTCGTCGGGCTGCCAGGACGCGCCGTTGTCGTTGTCGGTGGGCGCGCGCCACAGGTCGAGCCGGGGCCCGGTGACCGTGAGGCCCCCGAGGGAGACCAGCGCGCCGGTGGCCGCATCGAAGGCCCCCGGGCCCAGCACGATCGCGCCGTCCTCGCGGCGCGGCGCGAGCGCGGCTCCCGTGGCGGTCGGGGCGGGCGGGGCGGTCGGGGCGGTGGCCTGGATCTGCCCCCACGCCACCTCGTGGCCCGACTCCGCCCACGCGGTGTCGGCCGCGAGCCGCGCCCGTACGGTCCACAGCGCCTCGCCGCCGGCGTCCGCCGCCGCCGGTCGGTCCGGCAGCTTGAGGTCGGCGAACTCGCCCGGGGCCAGCGGCGGAACCGCCAGCTCGCCGCCTTCGACCGCCACCCCCTCGACCTCGTGGGCCCAGGAGAACGCCAGATGGGAGAGGTCGGCGAAGTCGTGGGTGTTGGTCACCCGGACCGTGCCCGCCGCGCCGTCGCCCTCGATCCGGATCGGCTCGATGACCTTCTTGTACTCGATCAGACCGGGGGACGGGGTGCGGTCGGGGAAGATCAGGCCGTCGCAGACGAAGTTGCCGTCGTGCAGCTCCTCGCCGAAGTCCCCGCCGTACCCGTAGAAAAGCTCGCCCTCGGCGGTGCGCTTGGCGATGCCGTGGTCGATCCACTCCCAGACGAAGCCGCCCTGGCAGCGATCGTGCGCCTCGAACAGCCGCTGGTAGTCGCTGAGTCCGCCCGGCCCGTTGCCCATGGCGTGCGCGTACTCGCAGAGGATGAAGGGGAGCCCGCGGCGCTTGGCGTCCAGCTCGGCGTCCGCCCAGGGGGCCTCGGTCCGCTGCCCGATCTGGCCGACCTCCTCGTGCGAGGCGTACATGCGCGAGTAGACGTCCGTGTCGGCGCAGGACATGTCGCCCTCGTAGTGGATCACGCGCGAGGGGTCGCGCTCGCGGATCCAGTCGGCCATGGCGGTCAGCCCGCGGCCGGTGCCGCACTCGTTGCCCAGCGACCACATCACCACCGACGCGTGGTTCTTGTCGCGCTCGACCATCCGGCCGGCCCGGTCCACCAGCGCCGGGGTCCAGCGGTCGTCGTCGACCGGATTGCCGCGCCAGCCGAGGTCGACGAAGCCGTGGGTCTCCAGATCGCACTCGTCGATCACCCACAGGCCCAGCTCGTCGCACAGGTCGAGGAGGGCGGGGTGCGGCGGGTAGTGGCTGGTGCGTACGGCGTTGATGTTGTGCCGCTTCATCAGCACCAGGTCCTGGCGCATGGTGTCCAGATCCACCGTGCGCCCGGTCTCGGGGTGGAACTCATGCCGGTTGACCCCGCGGAACAGCACCCGCTTGCCGTTGACCTTGATGACGCCGTCCTCGACGACGACCGTACGGAAGCCCACCCGCAGCGCCACCCGCTCGCCGCCGGTGGCGAGCGTGGCCTCGTACAGCCGCGGGGTCTCGGCCGTCCACGGCTCGACGGCCACGGTCGCGCTCTCACCGGTGGCCAGGTCCAGGCCCAGCTCCGGCACGGTGACCCGGCCGCCGGGCTCGGCGTCGACCCGCAGCGTGCCCTCGCCCGAGGCGTGGTCGTACGAGGCGTGCACGAAGAAGTCGGTGACCGCGTCGGCGGGGCGGTGGAGCAGGGTCACCTCGCGGAAGATCCCGGGCAGCCACCACTGGTCCTGGTCCTCCAGATAACTGCCCGAGGACCACTGGTGGACGCGTACGGCCAGCACATTGCCGCGCGGCCGCAGCAGCTCGCCCACCGCGAACTCGTGCGGCAGCCGGCTGCCCTTGAAGACGCCCAGCTCCTGCCCGTTCAGCCAGACCCGGGCGCAGGACTCCACACCCTCGAACCGCAGCACGGCCCCGCCCTCGGCGGGCCAGTCCTCGGGCAGGTCGAAGACGCGGCGGTGGTCGCCGGTCGGGTTCTCGTTGGGAACTCGGGGCGGGTCGACCGGGAACGGGTACAGCACATTGGTGTAGATGGGCGCGCCATGGCCCTGGAGCACCCAGTGGCCCGGCACGGCGAGCGTGCCCCAGCCGGAGGCGTCGTAGTCGGGGCGGGCGAAGGACTCGTCCTCGGCGGTGGCGGTCGGCGACAGCCGGAAGGCCCAGTCGCCGCCCAGGCTCAGCCGCGCGGCGTCGGACCCGGGGGCCCAGGCGCGGGGCGGCAGCCCTCCGTTGCCCGGGGACACGTCCTCGTAGTACGGCAGTTGGGTGTCGGGGGTGGTGCTCATCGGTCTCCTCGGTCTGCGATGAGGGATCTGCGATGGAGGGGATCGGTCGGCACGCGCCCCAGCGGCCCGAGCGCGCGTCGGCCCGAGCGCTTCGGCCCGGGCCGCCAGCACGGGACGTTAACGAGGGGCGGGAGACTTTTGCAAGGGGTTGGACGAAGTCTGTTGCAAGCGCTTGCCGAGATGCGGGCGGTGGGGTGCGGGCGTCAGGACGTGCGGAGGTGCTTCGACCGCATGGCCGCCAGCGAGCCCTCCAGGGCGAACGTCGCGGCCCCGAGGCTCACGGGGTTGGACGGGATCGGGCACAGCACGATCTCGACGCTCTCGAACGGGCGGCGCAGCGCGCGCCGCGCCACCGCCTCGCGCACCTCGGCCAGCAGCGGCTCACCCAGCGCGGCCGCCACCCAGCTGCTGAGCACGATCACCTCCGGGTTCAGCAGATTGACCAGATCGGCCAGGGCCGCCCCGAGATAGCGGGCGGTCTCCCGGACCACCTTTACGGCCACCGGATCGCCGTCGGCCAGCGCCCGGCCGAGCGCCTCGATGGTGGCGGTCTGGTCGTCCGGGCACAGCAGCGGGCTGCCGGGGCTCAGCTCGCGCAGGGTGCGCATGATGGCGGGGGCGCCCACGTATGTCTCCACGCACCCGTGGTTGCCGCAGTGGCACGGCCGACCGTCCAGGACCAGGGTGGTGTGCCCCCACTCGCCCGCGCTGTTGGTCACCCCCCGGTGCAGCGCGCCGCCCAGCGCGAGCCCGGCCCCCACCCCCGTACCCAGATTGACCACCACCGCGTCACCGCGCCCGCGCGCCGCGCCGAACCACTGCTCGGCGACGGTGCTGGCGCGCAGCGGGTTGTCGAGGTGGAGCGGGTAGGGGAGGTGTTCGGCCAGCAGGCCCAGCAGCGGGACGTCGTGCCAGTTCCAGTTGGCGGCGTAGACGGACACCCCGCCCTCCCGGTCCACCTGCCCCGGCATGCTGACCCCGACCCCCAGCACCCGGTCCGCCGCCACCGCCGACCGCTCCACGACACCGGCCACCGCGGCGGCGATGCGCTCCACGAGCCGCGCCGCGTCCCGCTCGCCGGGGCGCAGTTCCTCGTCGGCGCGGGCCAGCACGGTCAGGGCCAGGTCGAACAGCTCGACATGGACATAGGTCTCGGCCACGTCCACCCCGATCAGCGCGCCGCCGGAGGCGTTGACGGCGACCAGACCGCGCGGCCGGCCACCGTCCGAGTCCTCGAAACCGACCTCCACCAGCATGCCGAAGTCCAGCAGCTCGCCCACGAGAGTGGCCACCGTGGCCAGGCTCAGCCCGGTCGCGGCGGCCAGCTGCTGCCGGGAGACGGGGGATTCGGCGATGATGTGGCGCAGCACGTCATAGCGGTTCGCGGTGCGGATGTCGCGGGACGTGCGCTTCAACGCCGGGTCCTCCGTGCTCGGTGGTGCGGCCCGTATGACGCGGCGCCACATTAGGCCGCGCGCCGCATCAGGACAACCCCTTCGCGCAACCCCTGTACGAAGCGTCGGCCCCGGCCGGGACGCCCTGCGGGCGTGTCCTCAAGCGCCGGACGGGCTAGTTCTAGCCCGTCCGGCGATTGAGGCCCGCCGCAGGCGGAG
>NZ_JBEOSB010000065.1:0-7282 GCF_040302705.1 Streptomyces sp. NPDC097640 | reverse complement strand
CGTAACCAGGGGCTTTGCCCCTGGACCCCGGGGTCTGGGGCGGAGCCCCCCACGCGGCGGAGCCGCACATCGGCAGGGGCCGGGAAGGGGCGGGGCGGGGGACGAGCCCGCCGCAGGCGTCAAGATCCGCCGGACAGGGCCTAACGCCGGGGCCCCCGCTTGAACAGCGCCCGCGCCCAGAGGAAGCTGACCACGGTGATCCCCACGCACCAGGCCACCGCGATGACCCCGCTGTTCCCGATCTCCGTGCCCATCAGCAGCCCCCGCAGCGTCTCGATGATCGGGGTGTAGGGCTGGTACTCGGCGAACCAGCGCAGCGCGGTCGGCATCGAGTCCGTGGGGACGATCGCGCTGCCGAGGAGCGGCAGGAACTGGAGCGGCATGGGCACGTTGCTGGCGGTCTCGGGGGACTTGCACGCCATCCCCATGGCGGCCGCGAGCCAGGTGAGCGCGACGGTGACCAGCGCCAGGAGACCGAGCACCGCGAGCCACTCGACGGGGGTGGCGCTCGGCCGGAACCCCATGACCAGCGCGAGCCCGATGACCAGCGCGATGGCGATCAGCGTCTGGAGCACACAGCCGACGACGTGTCCGATCAGCACCGACGACCGCGAGATCGCCATGGTGCGGAACCGGTTGATGATGCCCGCGGTCATGTCGACGGAGATGGCCACCGCCATCGCCAGCGATCCGGAGGTCGCCGCCATCAGGATGATTCCGGGGGCGGCGTAGTCGATGTAGTCCGTGTCGCCGCCGCCCGCTCCGCCCATCGGGCCGACGCCGGTGCCCAGCGCGCCACCGAAGACGTACACGAACAGAAGCAGCATGAAGATCGGCATCGCGACGACGGAGATCGACATGGCGGGGTAGCGCAGCGCGTGCCGGAGGTTGCGCCGCAGCATCGTCATCGAGTCGGTCAGGGGACGGGACACGGCGCTGCTCATCACGCGGTCACTTTCTGTGCGGTGGTGGTCGAGTCGATCGGGTTGACGGGCTTCTCGGTGAGGGCGAAGAAGACGTCGTCGAGGTCGGGGGTGTGCACGGACAGTTCCTCGGCCTCGATCGACTCGGCGTCCAGCCAGTCGAGCAGGGACCTCAGCTCCCGGACACTGCCGTCGCCGGGCACCTGGAGGGTGAGCGCCTCGTCGTCGCGCGACACCTCGCCGAAGGCGCGGGCGGCCCGTTCGAGATCGCCCGGCACGGTGAACCGCAGCCGGACATGCCCCCCGGGAATCCGCCGCTTGAGCTCCTCCGCGGTCCCCTCCGCGACCAGCTTCCCGCCGTTGAGCACCGCGATCCGGTCGGCGAGCTGATCGGCCTCGTCCAGGTACTGCGTGGTCAGGAACACCGTGACCCCGCCCGCCACCAGGTCCCGGATCAGCTGCCACATGGTGTGCCGGCTGCGCGGGTCGAGGCCGGTGGTCGGCTCGTCGAGGAAGATGATGCGCGGCTCGCCGACCAGCGTCATCGCGAGGTCGAGCCGCCGCTGCATCCCGCCCGAGTAGGTGGCGGGCGTCCTCTTCGCCGCCTCGACCAGGCCGAACCGCTCCAGCAACTCGGCGGCCCGCCGCCGCCCCTCCCGGCGGCCCAGGTAGTTCAGGTCCGCCATCAGGAGCAGGTTCTCCTCGCCGGTGAGCAGATGGTCGACGGCCGAGAACTGCCCGGTCACCCCGATCGCGGCCCGCACCGCGTCGGGGTCCTCGGCCGGATCGTGCCCGGCGACGCGGATCTCGCCGCCGTCGGCGCCGATCAGCGTGGACAGGATCTGGACCATGGTGGTCTTGCCCGCGCCGTTCGGCCCGAGCAGCGAGAAGACCGTCCCCTCGGGGATGTCCAGATCGATGCCGTCGAGCACCACCAGCTCGCCGAACGCCTTGCGCAGCCCGGTCGCCGTGATGGCCCGGGGGGATCGGGAATTCGTCATGCCCCAGAGCGTGCGGGCGGCCGGGTTCACGGCGGTTTCACGACGGTTTCATGCCGTCCGGGACAACGGCTACGGCGTATGGGCTAGCAGCTTTGGCCCGCTGCTGCCACGCCGATCACGATGGCTGCGAGGCGTCAGCGGAGAGGGATACCCATGGCAGGTGGCGATCACGTTGTTCGCGGCTACTTCGGTCTCGGCGATGAGGAGCACGTCGTTCGTGTGACCAGCAGTGCGGACTTTGTCCTGCACATCTGGGCCGCGAACATCGACACCTTTCCAGGTGGAGTGGAAGTCCTCACCCCGCCGAGCCAGTTTCGGGGAGCCGGGGCGCAGGGGCCACAGGACGGCCTGACCCTCGACGTCCCCGCACAGACTTCCATGCACCTTGGATGCCTGGGGGCGCAGGGCGGCGAGACCCTGGATCTCTCCAGTGCGTTCAATGCCAGAGTCGTTGTTTTTCTCACGGTCACCACGGCCGAAGGCGCGACGGTGACGATGATCGGGGAATGAGCGAGCGAGCGCCGGCCGCTGCCGTCGGAACACCGGTTTGATCAGCGTGGCGCGGCGGGCACCGCCTCGCCGTAGAGTTCGTCGACGCCGATGAGCAGCACACCGTCGCCGCCGCGTGCCGCCTCGCCGCGCAACGCGTCGCTGAAGCCCGCGGCGCTGAAGCAGGCCAGCCGGCACTGTCCGGTGTCCATGCCCCGTCCGGCGAGGAGTTCCCGCGCCCGAGCGAGGCGCTCCAGGTGGCTCAGCCCCATGACCGTGCCCCACTTCGCCTCTCCGAGCAGGTGGACCGCCGGTCTTCTCCCTCCCGACCCGGGTTCGACCACGGCTGCGTCGACTTGGATCTGCCGCCGCGCTGCCGGGTCCGTCACCACACCACAGCCGACCTCGCCCAGGGCCGGGCCGAGCAGGGACCGCCCGGGGCCGAGCAGGTACTCACGACACACCGCTTCAAAGTGCGGCCCGGCCACCTGGGCCGCGAAACGCTCCGCGGACTGGGCCCACACCTCGGCCGCCTGGCCACTCTCCAGCCGGGCCCAGGCGGGTCGCATCACGGCCTCGTAGAAATTGATCAGTGGTTCGGTGATGCGGTACTGCGACTTCCCGGCGCGGAAGATGTCCGCTTCCCGCGCCAGCAGATGGCTGTCCTCCAGCACATGGAGAGGGTGTGAGATGTCCACTGACTTACGGCCGATATAGCCCGCGATCCCGCCCCGGGTGGTGTTGCCCTGGGCCACCGCGGCGAGGACCGAGTGGTACAGCGCGGTGTCCCGGATGTCCGCCTCCTCGGCGAGCAGATACCGCGCCTCCCTGAAGAGCGGACTGAAGGCGGACAGGACCGTACGGCAGATCCAGTCGTCGAACTCCTCCAGGCTGCCCGGCACATCGTCCCCCAGGAACTGCCGCCGGTACGCCGGTGTGCCGCCGACCACGGCATGGAGGCGGGCCGCGAGGGCCGGGGCCTCGGCGACGCCCCAGAAGTCGGCGGCAGCCCGGTATCCGAAAGGGCGAACCACAAGTTCCATCTGCGCGCGCCCCCGCAGGGGTGCGGTGCTCGCCAGCAGACCACCCATGACGGACATCGCCGATCCGCACAGAAGCAGCCGCATCCAGTTCTCGTCGGTCTGGAAGCGGTCGATCTCCCGTTGGATCAGCGACGGAAGTTCCGGAGCGGTCTTCGCCAGGTACGGAAACTCATCGATGACCACGAGCAGCGGCGCATCCGCGTGCCGAGGTCCGGCGAGGCTGAACAGGTAGGAGATCGCGTCATCCCAGGTGGCAAAGGAGAATGGCGCCGGAGACCCCGTGTGATCGGCGAGGGCCGCACCGAACTGGCGCAGCGACTCCGCTTCGGTCGCCGCCGTGGCCCCGAAGTAGAAGCCCCCGAGCCGCTCGACCAGGGCGCGCAGGAGGTAGGTCTTGCCCATGCGCAGCCTGCCGCTGACGATCCCGAGCATGGCATGCGGCAGAGGCCGGCTGACGAAGGCCGAGAGCGCGTCCCACTCCGCACCGCGGTCGAAGACATGGAACGGCTTGTGCGGATGTGTGCGGCGCTGCATCTCCACCTCTTTGTTCTTAGGAGTACAGTCCTAAGGAGTGTACTCCTAAGAGCCCGGACGCCTGAGTATTCAGGGCGGGCGGAGTTGAGTACCCGGGCGGATGGGGTCCGGCTGTCCTGACGGAAGAGTGAAGATCACGGACGGGCCGCTGTCGCTCTCGCGGACCGTACTCAAGCCACTCAGCACTCAGAGGTATCTCATGCGCAAGATCGGAACGGCCGCCGCAGTGCTCGTCGCAGCATGCGCCGCTCTCGCGGGCACGGCCGGGACCGCCGGCGCCACGACCGGCCAGGCGGACCAGGTGCGGTCGGCCACGGCCTGCCCGGCCTCCTGGACCAGCAACACCAAGTCGGCCGAGGACGCCACCACCAAGCCGCTGCGGAACATCAGGACGGGCAAGCACGCGTGCTACGACCGGATGGTCTTCGACGTCAAGGGCGCGACGGGCAAGGTCGGCTACCACGTCGGATACACGGCGAAGTTCCGTCAGAGCGGCACCGGTGACCAGATCCCGGTCAAGGGCGGCGCCATCCTGGAGATCGTCGTCAACGCTCCGAGCTACAACCCGTCGAACCCGGCCCAGAAGACGTATGCCGGTAAGCCTGGAAAGACCCTGCCCGGTGTGGACGTCACCGGCTACAAGACCTTCCGGGACACCAAGTTCGGGTCGAGCATCGAGGGGCAGACCCAGGTCGGTCTGGGCGTCCGCGCCAAGCTGCCGTTCCGGGTCCAGCAGTCCGGCGACAAGCTGATCGTGGACGTCGCCCACACCAGGTAGTCCAGCGCGGCACCCGCCCCGCCCCCCCCCATCAGAGAGGCGCAGTGCCTCCGGCGGGTGCCATGAGCGCGTCGGCCACCGCTGTGCGCGCGTACAGCACCGAACGGCCCGCGCGGTGTGCCGTCACCAGGCCCGCTCCGCGGAGCGCGGTGAGATGCTGCGACACCCCTGCCGCCGACATCCCGAAGTGCGCCGCGAGCCGCGTCGTCGACGCCGGTGTGTCCAGCTCCGCGAGCAGCAGCGTGCGAGACCGGCCCAGCACCGCCGCGACCGCGTCGATCGAGCCCGCATCCCGTGGCTCCCACAGCGTGCCGATTCCGCGGGCGGGGTAGGCGAGTTGCGGGGGGTCGGGCGGTACGGACCGGGTGAGCACCCGCGGCCAGGCGAAGGCGGAGGGCACCAGCAGCAGCCCTGCCCCGGCCTCGGCCCGGCTCAGCCCGCAGTGCCGGCGCACCAGGCGCAGCGTGCCGTCGTCCCAGCGCACGGTTTCGTGCAGCTCGCCGAGGACGTGCCCGGCGCCGTGCTCGGCCACCTGCCGGGCCCGGTGGAACACATCCGCCTCCAGCAGCTGCCGGATCCGGTCCCAATACGGTGCGAGCGCCAGCTCCCAGTACGTCTCGATCTCGGCGGCGACCTTCCGCAGCGCCGCTTCGGGGGCCTCCCTGAGCAGCCGGATCCGTGGCTGCCGGCCCAGGTCCCGTTCGGCGCCGAGCATGTGCAGTTCGGTGCGTACGCGCTCCGCCGGGGTCTGCCGGATCGCGTCGAGTTCGGCGGCGAGCGTGGGGAAGGGGGTCACCGGGGTCGGGTTGAGGAAGTCCGCGAGATAGCCGCCCCCGGGAATCAACGCGGCCAGCCAGCCGCGGTCGAGCCCCGCCTCCGCCAGCCGCGGCCGTACCTGCGCCGCCCACCGCCGGTGCGGTGGCGGCTCGCCTTCGGCGCCGCGCAGCAGCCGGAAGCTGGTGACGACCTCCCACATCGGAGAGACCGCGAAGCGGGTCTGTGCCAGGTCCGCGGCGGAAAAGCTGAGCCCGGTCTCCATGCGATCTCCCTGCCGACGACGCTCACTGCCCCCATGGATTCGGTCTCACCTTAATCAATGGCAAGGCTGCTGGGTGACCGCGCACTCTTCCGGCATGCTCTCCACATTCCGCGGCCTGCCGCCCGTCGTCTGGACCGTCTTCGCCGGCACGATCGTCAACCGGCTCGGTTACCTCGTCACCCCCTTCCTGGTCTTCTTCCTCGCGGCGCGCGGCGTCACCGGAGCCGAGACCACCTATGTCCTGGGCGCCCTGGGCGCGGGCAACCTCGTCGGGCCGGCACTCGGCGGCCTGCTCGCCGACCGGATCGGCCGCCGCTCCACGATGCTGATCGGCCTCGTGGGCGCATCCGCCGCGCAGGGCGCCCTGTTCGCGGCGCCGGGGGCGCTGACGATGGCGGCCGCGGCCCTGCTGCTCAGCGCGGCGGGCGCGTTGATCAGCCCGGCCGCGTACGCGCTGCTGGCCGACTCCGTGGACGCGGACCGCCGGCAGCGCGCGTACGCGCTCTTCGGCTGGGGTGTCAACATCGGAACGGCCGCGGCCGGCGTTCTCGGCGGCTTCCTCGCCGCACACGGCTACTGGCTCCTGTTCACCGTCGATGCCGCCACCATGCTGGCCTACGCGGTGATCGTCGCCACCCGCCTGCGGGAGACGCGCCCCGCCGGGAAGGACAAGGCCACGGCGGCGGACGGCATCGGCTACGGCGTCGTCCTGCGCGACCGTCTGCTGCTCGCCCTGCTCCCGCTGTTCGGAGTCCAGCTCTTCGTCTACTCGCTGACCGAGGTCGCCCTGCCGCTGGCCATCCGCGACAGCGGGCTGTCACCTGCTGTCTACGGCGCGATGGCCGCGGTCAACGCGGTGTTCGTGGTCGTACTCCAGCCGGTCGCCACGGCCACTCTCGCCCGGCTTCCGCAGCTGCCCGTGCAGGCGGCGGGCAGTGTGCTGATCGCCGCGGGCGTGGCGCTGACCGGTGTGGCCGACAGCGTCGCCCTGTACACCGTGTCCGTGGTCGTCTGGTCCCTCGGCGAGGTCGTGGTCGCGGGGATCGCCGCGTCGATGGTCGCCGGCCTCGCTCCGGCCCACGCCCGCGGCCGCTACCAGGGCGCCTTCCAATGGACCTGGGGAGTGGCCCGGTTCGGCGCCCTCACCGTGGGCGTCACCGTCTACTCGTCCCTGAGCCCCGCCGTCCTGTGGTGGAGCGCCCTCGTCGCCGGCGTCCTCACCTCGGCTGTGACCCTCGCGCTCCGGTCCCGGGTCGACCGGCGCATGGAGCACGACCTGGCCGCCTGAGGCGGGCTTCAGGACGACGGCTCAGCTTCGGCGACGGCACCAGCGGGCGGTGGGCGGGAGTACAGCCATGATCACGGCGACGGCCGCCTCGGCCCGCGACGACGAGGCGCTGTCGCTCCAGATCCCCAGCGACGGCAGCCAACGCGAACTGCGCTCCATCCTCGACTGGCTCGACACCGCCGGCATC
>NZ_JBEOSB010000064.1:0-7291 GCF_040302705.1 Streptomyces sp. NPDC097640 | reverse complement strand
GACTTCAACGACCCCAGCCACAACGGCACCCCACGACCCTGGCCATACGTCGCCAACAACGCCTGCGCCTCGATCGGATCACCCAAAGTGGTGCCGGTCCCATGCGCCTCCACCGCGTCGACGTCGCCGCCGGACAGACCGGCGCCGGCCAGCGCGTCGCGGATGACCCGTTGCTGTGAGGGGCCGTTGGGGGCGGTCAGCCCGTTGGAGGCGCCGTCCTGGTTGATCGCCGAGCCGCGCACCACCGCCAGCACACGGTGCCCGTTGCGCCGGGCGTCGGAGAGCCGCTCCAGCACCAGCACCCCCACCCCCTCCGCCCACCCCGTGCCATCGGCCGAATCCGAGAACGCCTTGCACCGGCCGTCGGGCGACAGCCCGCCCTGCCGTGAGAACTCCACGAACATCCCGGCGGTGGACATCACCGTCGCACCGCCCGCGAGGGCCAGCGAGCACTCCCCGGCGCGCAGCGACTGCGCCGCCAGGTGCAGCGCCACCAACGACGACGAACACGCCGTGTCCACCGTCACCGCCGGGCCCTCGAACCCGAATGTGTACGCCACACGGCCCGACGCCACGCTCGGGGCACCGCCGGTCAGGGCGTATCCGCCGAAGCTTTCGGACGTCCGGTGCAGCGGGGGGACGTAGTCCTGGTCCGTGACGCCGGCGAACACGGCCGTCCGGCTCCCGCGCAGGGACGCGGGATCGATCCCGGACCGTTCCAACGCCTCCCAGGACACCTCCAGCAGCAGCCGCTGCTGCGGGTCCATGGCCCGTGCCTCGCGGGGGCTGATGCGGAAGAAGTCGGCGTCGAAGTCCAGGGCGTCCGCCAGGAAGCCGCCCGTGCGGACACGGCCGGTGTCCGCGGCGTCCAGGCTCCAGCCGCGGTCCTCGGGGAACGCCGAGATCGCGTCCCGTCCCTCGGCGACGAGCCACCACAGCTCCTCGGGGGAGGTCACGCCGCCCGGCAGCCGGCAGCTCATCCCCACGATCGCCACCGGGTCGTCGTCCGGGGCGCCGCCGGTCGCGGCCGGGTGCCGGTCCGGGGCCCGGCCCGACAGTTCGTCACGCAGATGCCGCACCAGCGCGGCGGGGGTGGGGTGGTCGTACACCAGGGTGGACGGGAGCGTCACGCCCGTCGCGCGGCTCAGCCGGTTGCCGAGCTCCACCCCGGTGACCGAGTCGAAGCCGATCTCCTTGAACGAGCGGTCGTCCTCGACCGCCCCGGGGGTGGCGTGTCCCAGGACGGCCGCCGCCTGGGAGCGGACCAGCGCCCTCAGTTCCCGCTCCCCCGGGCCGGACGGCGAGGCGCCGGTCCCCTCCGCGGGTCCGGCCTCCGCGGCGGACGGTAACGGCGGTGCGGGCCGGACGGCGGCCTGTCCGGCGATCCAGTACGGCTGTCGCTGGAAGGCGTAGCCGGGCAGCTCCACGGTGCGGGCCCCGGTGCCCTCGAAGACCGGCCGCCAGTCCACCGCGACGCCCTGTACGTACAGCTCGGCGATGGACAGGAGCAGCCGCCGCGGACCGTCCTCGCCGCGGCGCAGCGTGCCCTGCACCACGGCGCCGGATCCGCGCGTGCCGGATCCGCCGTCCACGGTGTCCTGGATCGGCATGGTCAGCACCGGGTGCGGGCTGGCCTCCACGAACACCTCGTGTCCGTCCTCGGCCAGGGCGCGGACGGCGTCCTCCAGCCGCACCCGCTCGCGCAGGTTCCGGTACCAGTACTCGGCGTCCAGACGCTCCGCGTCCAGCCGGCCCCCGGTGACCGTCGAGTAGAACGCGACTCCGCTCTCCCGGGCGGTGACCCGCGCCGCGGCCGCCAGGACCTCGTCCCGGACCTCCTCCACCTGCGGGGAGTGCGAGGCGTAGTCGATGGGGACCCTCCGGGCGCGCACCCCGCGGGCCCGGTGTTCGGCCACCACCTCGTCCACGACGTCGACCGGGCCGGAGACGACGACCGCGTTCGGGCCGTTCACCGCGCCGATCGCGACCCGGGTTTGGTCGATCTCGTCAACGGTCACGGCCAGCAGCGCCATCGCTCCCCGGCCGGACAGCCGCGCGGCGATGATCCGGCTGCGCTCGACCATCAGCCGCACGGCCTCGGCCAGGGGCACGATGCCCGCCGCGCAGGCCGCGGTGATCTCTCCCTGGGAGTGGCCGACGACGGCGGAGGGCGTGAGCCCGACCGAACGCCACACCTCCGCCAGCGACACCTGTACGGCGAAGAGCGCGGGCTGCATCACGTCCATGCGCAGCAACGCGGCCTCATCGCCGAGCACATCGCGCAGCGGCCAGTCGACCAGGCCGTCCAGGAGCCGCGCGCACTCGTCCATCCGCGCGGCGAACACCGGGGAGGACTCCCACAGGTCCAGTGCCATCCCGGCCCACTGCGGCCCCTGGCCGGGGAAGGCCCACACCACGCCCGACGGGGCACCGGCCACGCCCTCCACCACGTTGGGCGACGGCTCGCCCGCCGCCAGCGCGGCCAGGCCGGCCAGCAGTTCGGCGCGGTCCTTCGCCACGACGACGGCGCGGTGCTCGAACGCCGACCGGGTCGTCGCCGCCGTGTGTCCCACATCGACGGGGCGCAGGCGGGCGTCGGCCGCCACCCGGTCCAGCAGCCGCGCCGCCTGGGCCCGCAGCGCCGCATCGGTCCGGCCCGAGACCGCCACCGGGAACGGGGCGGCCGGAGCGGCCCCTTCGGTCTCCTCACCGATCTCCCCGGGGGCCTGCGCGCCGCTGTGGTCCGCCGGCGCGGCGGGGCCGTCCGCGACCACCACATGGCAGTTGGTGCCTCCCACGCCGAACGAGCTGACTCCCGCGAGCCGGGGACCGGCGGGCCAGGGCCCGGTGGCGTCGTTCACCCGGAGCTTCCACCGGTCCATCGGGATCGCCGGGTGGGGCTCGGCGTAGTTCAGGCTGGCCGGGAGTGCGCCGTGCTTCAGCGAAAGCGCGACCTTGATCAGACCGATGACGCCCGCGGCGCCGTCGAGGTGCCCGATGTTGGTCTTCACCGAGCCGACGAGCAGGGGCTGCCCGTCCGGCCGGTCCCTGCCGAGCACCGCGTGCAGGGCTCCCGCCTCGACCGGGTCGCCCGCCTTGGTGCCGGTGCCGTGCAGCTCGACGTACCGGACCCGCGCCGGTTCCGCTCCCGCCCGGGCGTAGGCGTCACGCAGCAGTTCCCGCTGTGCCTCGCCGTCGGGGACGGTGAGGCCCTGACCGCCGCCGTCGTTGTTCACCGCGCTGCCGAGCAGGACGCAGTGGACCGGGTCGCCGTCGGCGAGGGCGTCCGTGAGCCGTTTGAGGACGACCACGCCGCCGCCCTCGCCCCGGACCGTGCCGTTGGCGCGTGCGTCGAAGGTGTGGCAGCGGCCGTCCGGGGACAGGGCTCCCGCGCGGGCGAAGGCCAGCGTGCTCTCCGGTGTCAGGTTCAGGTGCACGCCGCCGGCCAGCGCCAGCCCGGCGGCGCCCGACAGCAGGCTCTCGGCCGCCAGGTGCACGGCGACCAGGGACGAGGCCTGGGCCGCGTCCACAGTGAGGCTGGGCCCGCGCAGACCGAGGTGGTAGGAGACCCGGTTGGCGATGACGCCGCGGCTCAGCCCGGCCAGGGAGTGGTGCGAGACGGCGTCCGGGCCGTGCCGGTGGACGAGCGCGGCGTAGTCGTCGCCGGTCGCGCCGAGGAAGACCGCGGCAGGGCCGCCGCGCAGGCTCGCCGGTACGACACCGGCGTGCTCCAGGGCCGTCCAGCTCAGTTCGAGGGCCAGCCGCTGCCGCGGGTCCATCGCCTCGGCCTCGCGCGGGGAGATGCCGAAGAACCCGGGGTCGAAGTCGGCGACCCGGTCGAGGAAGCCGCCTCGCCGCAGCCCCGGCGCGGCCGGCTCGGCCGGGACGCCGTCCAGGTCCCAGCGTCCCTCCGGCACGTCGGTGATCGCGTCCACGCCGTCGTGCAGCAGCCGCCAGAAGGCGGCCAGGTCCTCGGCTCCCGGGACGCGGCAGGTCATGCCGACGACGGCGATCGCGCGCTCGATCGGCTGGCTCGTGGGCATGGCGCGTTCCTCTCCCGGTCCGTCCTTCTCGGGGTGGCTGTTCATGAGGAGGCGTTCGCCGCCGGCCGGCCCGCCCCGGTCCGCAGCCGGGCCAGGTCCGCCTCGGGGGCCGCCACGATCTCCCGCAGCAGCCGCTCGTAGGACCGGGCCATGCGTGCGGCGGTCCCCCGGGCGAACAGGTCGGTGCTGTACTCCAGGGAGCAGTGCAGGCCGGCCTCGGTCTCCCGGGCCGTCAGGGCGAGATCGAACCTCGCCGGGCCGGGGTCGGAGGGCATCGGGGTCACCGTCAGCTCTGTGGGCCCCTCGTCGGCTCCGGCCGTGGGCGGCGGCGTCGGGATCAGGTTGAACATCACCTGCGCCAGCGGGGGGTGTGCCGGGTCGGGCTCCGGTACCAGGGAGCGGACGAGGTCCGCGAAGGGCAGGTCCTTGTGCTCATGGCCTTCGGCCGTGACCTGCCTGGCCTGCGCCAGCAACTCGGTGAAGGGGCGGTCCGCGGCGACGCCCAGCCGCATCACGAGCGTGTTGACGAAGTAGCCGACGAGCTGTTCCAGCTCGGCCCGGGGGCGGTTGGTGACCGGTGTGGCGATCGCCAGCTCACGGTCGTCCGTGTGGCCGCCGATCAGCGCGGCGAACGCCGCGAGCAGGGTCATGTACAGCGTGGCACCGCGCTCCTGGCTCAGCCGCCGGAGCCGGCCCAGCAGATCGAGCGGGATCCGGAAGTCCAGCGAGGACCCCTGGTGGGACCTGACCGGGCACCGCGGGTAGTCGGTGCGCAACGAGAGCCGGGCAGGCAGGCCGGCCAGCTGCCGCCGCCAGTACTCCTGCTGCCGGCCGAGTTCCGCGGCATCGACGGCCTGGCCCTGCCAGCGGGCGAAGTCGGCGTACCGGACCGGCAGGGGCGGCAGGTCCGGGGCGCGGCCCCGGCTCAGCGCGCTGTACACGACGAGCAGTTCCGCCAGCAGGACGCGCACCGACCAGCCGTCGAAGATCCCCCACGGCCGGGTGATGGCAACGACGTGCTCGTGGTCCGTCAGCGTCAGCAGGTGGGCCCGGAACATATGGCGGCCGTCGGGCGCGAAGGGGCGTGCCCGCTCGGCCCGGAGCCACTCGGCGACGGCGGCGTCGTCGGCGACGGCCATCACGTTCACTGCGAAGCCGGCGGCGTCGTGCACCCGCTGGGTGACCGCGCCGTCGTCGCGGCGGACGAATCCGGTGCGCAGCATGGCGTGGCGATCGACGAGCGACTGGACGCTGCGCATATAGGCGTCGCGGTCCAGCGGGCCGGTGAGCCGGAAGGCGATCTGGGCGTTGTCGTACGACGTGCCCAGGTGCTCGGGCCGGTGGAGGAACCACAGGTCCCGCTGTTGCAGGGCGAGTGGGGCCGCCTCGCCGTCCGGTATGGGCACGGCGGGCACCAGGGGCACGGCTTCGGTGGCGGCCTCGTCCCGCTCCAGGACCGCGGCCATCTCCTCGACGGTGGCGCCGGTGAGGATCAGCTGGAGCGGGAGGTCCACGCCTGTCTCCTTGGCGACCCGCATGGCCAGCCGGACGGCCAGCAGGGAGTGGCCGCCCAGGTCGAGGAAGCCGTCCCGGATCCCGACGCGGCCGAGTTCGAGGACCTCCGCGACGAGGCGGCACAGCGTCCGCTGGGCCTCCGTGCGCGGCGCGACGTAGACCTCCTTGGCCATGTCCTCCTCGTCGGGGGCGGGCAGCGCCCGCTTCTCGACCTTGCCGTTGGGGGTGAGCGGAAGTTCTTCGAGGAGCACGAAGACACCGGGGACCATGTAGTCCGGGAGCTTCGCGGACAGGTGTTCCTTGAGGGTGCGGGTCATCGCCGGGCCGGCGTCCCCCAGCCGCGGGAAGTTGGCCAGGTGTGATGCGCGGTAGGGGGCGCGCGCCTGGACCCGGGGCAGCTCGCCCCGGCCGAGCACCAGGTCGAGCTCGTCGGGGCGGCTCTGCGACCAGGTGGCCGCCACCCGGTAGCCGAGCCGCTCGGCGTGGCCCAGGGCGGCTTCGAGTTCCCGCACCTGTCCGGCGGCCCCGGTGGTCAGCCGGGACGCGTCGGGCAGCGGCTCCACCTCGCGCGTGGGTGACCAGCGCGTCAGGCCCTCGGCGACCCGTACGTCCTCGGCGATGCGGGGGTTGGCCAGGCCGCTGACGCCGAACCGGTCCGGGGCGCCGCCGTCCAGGAGGGCGCGCAGCTGTGCCGGGGTGGTGGCCTCCTGCCACGTCAGCGGTGTGGCGGGCGCGGTGGCGCCCTTGGTGAGGACCACGTCGTAGCGGTAGGCGAGCATCTCGTTGTCGCCCACTCCGCGCTTGACCATGAGGTCGACGGCGCCCAGCTCGGGGAACCGCTCGGTCAGCCGGGCGAAGTAGGTGGGGCTGAGCAGCAGTTCGCTCTCCTGCCGACGGCGGCGCCTGACCTGTGCGGCCAGCGCTCCGGCGGTGGTGCCCGCCCCCGTACGGCCGCGCTCGATCGCGCCGGCGTGGGCCGGGTAGAGGTCGAGGTTGCGGACGTCGCCGATGAGGACGCGGCCGCCCTCCGCCACCAGCGGCAGCAGTCGGGCGATGGCCTGCTCCAGGTAGAGCTGGTTGGGGAAGTACTGGACGACCGAGTTGATCACGACCGTGTCGAACGTGCCCTCGGGCAGCGCCGCCACCGACAGGGCGTCGCCCTGCTCCAGGGTGACGTGGCTCCAGCCGCGGCGTTCCGCGCCGCGCCGGACGTCGTCGAGCGCCGAGGCCGACAGGTCGACGGCGTGCACCGACGCGCAGGAGTCCGCGTAGCGGAACAGCAGCAGCCCGGTGCCGCAGCCGACTTCCAGCAGCCGCTTGGGCCGCAGTTCCTCGATGAGGCGGACCGTGCCGTCGATCCACTCGCGCATGTCGGACTCGGGGATGGGTTCGCCGGTGTAGCTGCTGTCCCAGCCGGCCAGGTTCAGGTCGTCGGGGGTGCCGTCGCCCTGGGATCCGGCGTACTGCTCCTCGAAGACATGGCTCCACTGGGCGAGCAGGGCGGCGTTCTGCTCCCGCGCCGCGTCGTCGAGCCACTGTTCCGTCGGGCTCACATACGCGACGAGTGCGCGGCTGTCGGCGGAGCCCTGCGGGACGACGACTCCGTGGGCCACCGCCTCGTGGCCCGCGAGGGCGGCTTCGATCTCGCCGAGTTCGATGCGGAAGCCGCGGATCTTGACCTGGTCGTCATTGCGGCCCACGTACTCCAGCGAGCCGTCGGCCAACTGCCGCAC
>NZ_JBEOSB010000063.1:0-9606 GCF_040302705.1 Streptomyces sp. NPDC097640 | reverse complement strand
GGCAACGGCAACACGGTCAAGATCTCCTTCCCCGCGACCCTCGCCCGGTACGTGCGCGCCGACTTCAGCAAGAACTCGGTCGCCTCCACCGCCCACGCCGAGGACCCGAAGTTCCGGCGCCGGTTCGAGCGCGAGGTCGAGGTCGTACGGCGGGTCCACGGGAAGTACACCGCGGGGCTGCTCAATTCGGGCTTCGACGAGGAGGAGCGGCTGTGGATGGCCACCACGTACGTCCCGGGGCCGAGCCTCGACGACGCGGTGCGCCGCTTCGGCCCGATGCCCGCCCCGGTCGTCTGGCGGCTGGCGGCTGAGATCGGGGAGGCGCTCGCCACGATCGCCTCCGCCGGCATCGTGCACCGCGACCTCAAGCCGTCCAACGTCCTGCTGGGCGCGGACGGGGCGCGGGTGATCGACTTCGGGGTGGCCCACACCACCGACGCCAGCGTGCTCACCATGACCGGCCAGCACGTGGGCACCCCCGCGTTCATGTCGCCCGAGCAGGCCGACGGCCGCGCGGCGAGCACCGCTTCGGACGTCTTCTCGCTCGGCTCGGTCCTGGCGCACGCCGCGACCGGCAGAACGCCGTTCGGCGAGGGATCCACCGCCGATGTCATCCACCGCGTGGTCTACTCGCCGCCGAGCGAGGACGTGCTCGCCAAGGTGGTGGAGTGCGATCCGGCCCTGGCGGAGCTGGTCGGCCGGTGTCTGGACAAGAGCGTGGAGGGACGGCCGAACCCGCAGGAGGTCGTCGACGCGGCGCGGCGGCACGCCCCGGCCCAGGAGTGGCCCGCGCCGCTCGCGGAGCTGATCGGCTCACGCACCGAGTGGACCGGGCACGCCGCCGCGGTGTCGCCCATGAACCAGCTGACGATCCTTCGCCGCGGCGCCCCGGAGCGCACGCTGCGGCCGGCGGAGCCCAAGCGACGCCGCGGCCTGGCCCTGGCCGCGGCCGTGGCGGTCGTCGCCGTGGCCGTCGGGGTGGTGGCCTTCGTCGTGCCGGGGATGGGGTCCTCGGACGACGGACAGAAGGGCGCCGCCGCGACGGTCTCGCAGTCCGCTCAGCACCCGCCAGCCTCGAAGTCTCCCGCGGCGAAGCACTCGGCGAAGCCGTCGCCGGGGACGACGTCCGACCCCGCGAATGCATCGGGGGGCGGAGATGGAGGAGGAGGTGGTGGCGGTGGCGGTGGCGGTGGCGGATCCGAGGAGAGCCGGCCCCCTGCCAACCAGAAGCAGCCGACCAAGGTCATAACCAAGATCATCACGCCCACCGCTGATACGCCCAAGCAGTCACAGCCTCCGCCCAAGACCTCGTCGCCGAAGCCGTGGAAGTCCTGCCACTACTACTCCGGCACCGCGCTCACCATGCAGGGCAGCAACGGAAATCCCGTCCGCCAGGTGCAGTGCATCCTCAAGGCCCGGAGGTACGACATCGGACCCCACGGCGTCGACGGGCAGTTCGGCCCCGACACGAAGGCAGCGGTCATAGCCTTTCAGCGGGATCACAACCTTCATGACGACGGCAAAGTGGGAGAGGACACCTGGCCGGCGCTCCGCGCCTGAGCGGAAGCGCGGCGGAAGTGCCGCAGAAGCGGCACGGCTGAGCCGGCGGTCCCCCGCCGGCTCAGCCGAAGCACCCGCTCGCGACCGCTATCGGCCCCCCACGGGCACACCCTCACGCCTGCGGTACTCGCCGGGCGTGATCCCGTACTCCTTCTTGAAGGCCCGGTTGAACACCGCCGCGTCCTGGAAACCCCACTGCGCCCGGATCGCGGCCATGCTCTGCCCCGCGAGGCAGGGGTCCGTCAGATCGGCCCGGCAGCGCTCCAGCCGCCGCTCGCGGACGAATCCGCCGACCGTCCGCTCGTCCTGCCGGAACAGATGGTGCAGATAGCGGACCGAGATGTGATGCGCCGTGGCGATCGCCGTAGGCGACAGGTCCGGATCGCCGAGATTGCGGTCGATATACGACTTGATCTCCCCGAGGAGCGCTGCCTGCCGTGGCAGTGGCCCCGCATCGTCGCGCCGCTCGGCCACGCTGCTCAGGAACGCCACCGCGAGGTCGACAGCGGCGCGCCCAAGCCAGGCGGCCTGCGGAAACTCGATCGCCGCGGCAGGTCCCGCAAGCCCTTCCAGGAACCGCGCGAGGAGCGCCGCCGGGCCCGTCTCCGAGGACACCGGCCGCGCCGCCACACCGCGCAGCGCCAGGTGCGGCAGCGACAGCGCGCTCCCCGGCAGATGCAGAACCATCGCCCGGGGCGGGCGGGCCCGGTCGGCGGCCGCCGCGTCGAACGGCTCCCATGGGTCCCACAGCACCAGTTGGCCGGGGTCCAGCCGGGTCGCGTCGAACCCCCGGCCCAGCGTCAGCGGCCCCTCGGACACCAGGATCAGCCGCCACATCCGCGGACCGCCGCTCCGGTCGGGCCGGTCGGGCCGGTCGGGCCGGTCGGTGTGCGACGGGGCCGATACGGAAAGCGCCGGAAAGCGCAGCACGGTCACCCGCACCGGCCCCAGCTCCCATTCGGTCCGGTGCCCGGGCCGGTCACGAACGACCGCGGAGGAGGTCATCTGCCGCGGTGAGCGCACAAGCGATTGCAAAGTAATGGTGTTACCTTTCCCCGTCCCTGCTCGACGAGTCTGCCGAGGCGGTGCGGACGTGTCCTTAGCACTGAGCGCCACCCGCTTAGCGCTGAACGCCAATCAGGTCGCCGCGCAGGGCCAGGTGCCGGAAGTCCTTGGGCGGCATGCCGTAGGCGATACGGAAGGCGCGGGTGAAGTCGGCCGGCCGCCGAAATCCCCAGCGGACGGCGATGGCGTGGATGGGCCGCCTGCTCAGCCCCGGATCGGCCAGGTCTCGGCGGGCCTGTTCCAGCCGTTGGTGGCGGATGTAGGCGGAGACCGTGGTGTTCTCGCGGCGGAAGACGCGGTGCAGGGAGCGGACGGAGATGTGCTGGGACGCGGCGATCCGCCCGGGCGTCAGCTCCGGGTCGGCCAGGTGCTGCTGGATATAGCCGCGGACACGCGTGGCCAGGGAGTGCTGGAAGGTCTCGGGCGGCACATCGGCTTCGAACCGGTGCGCGATCAGGGCGTTGGCCAGATCGAGCGCGACGGCCCCCAACCGCGCGGCGTCCGAAGGCCCGTAGGGCGTGGGGTCGTTGAGCAGGCCGGTGAGGAACTGGGCGAGCAGCGCCCCGATCCCCGCTCGCCCCGGCAACCTCATCGCGACCTGCCGGTCGCCGAGACCCTGGGGCAGCGGCAGCAGCACCCGCGGGATGATCATCTCTGCGGCCGAGACCGTGCCGTCCTCGGCGTCCAGACGGCCCCGATAGGGCCGCGAGCTGTTCACCAGCACCAGATCGCCCCGCCCGACCAGGATCTCCCGATCGTCCTCGACGACCCCCATGCGCCCGCACAGCGGCGTCGAGAGGTGGTAGATCTCGGGGTCGGACCGCCGGATCAGCGCCGGGGTCCGGTCCGAGTCCAGCGGCGGACAGGTGAACAGGGACACCTGAACGATGCCGAGGTCCAGCACTCGTAACGTGCCCCGGAAGTCGGCCCTGTGCTCCGTACGCATCTCATGGGGCGAATGGCTCTGGAACGCCAGATCGCGCCAACACTCGAACCGGTCCGTCGCGGGCAGTTCATCGCCCCGGAACAACGTCTCGATCACTACTCGTCCCTCCCCCGTACCCGATGGCGCGGACCGCCCCAACGGCTGACGGCCCGGCCTTGGCTCACTTCGAGTCTGGCGCGGCTTCGCGTTGTTGCGCAGCCCCGAATCGCCACGCGCAACAATGCTGACCTCGGCTGATCCCTCCGGCGGATCCGTGAAACCGGACGGGGCGGAACCCTTGCTGAGCAGGGTCGGTACGCTCATCCGGAATACCGTGGGTTGTGTTACGGGGGTAACTGCGCGTGGGGATCGGTGACTTCATACCGGACGGCATCGAGGACTGGGTCGATGACCGGGTTGAGGATGTCGGCGGGGCGATCGACGACGCGGGAGACTGGACGGCGGACCGGCTGGATGACGTCGGCTGGCAGAGCGGTGCCGACTGGGTCCGGGACAAGTCCGATTCGGCGGCGAACGCGCTGGGCGCGGCCGTCGATGAGATGCAACTGGGCGAGAGTGAGGATGCCAAGAAGCTGATCCACGGCAGCCCGTCGAAGCTACGCTCAACGGTCGGCCATCTCACCGACTTCAAGACCGCGTTCAACAATGTGGGCAAGGGGCTGCGGGGGCTGGGTTCGCAGTCGCTGAAAGGGAAGGCGGCGGACGCGTTCCGGGAGAGTGTGTCGGTCGAGCCGAAGAAGTGGTTCGCGGCGGCGGACGCGTGTGAGAAGGCATCGGGGGCGCTGGAGCGGTTCGCGGGGACGGTGGAGTGGGCGCAGGGCCAGGCCGAGGAGGCGATCCGCCGCTACAAGAAGGGCAAGAAGGCCTCGGACGACGCCCGCTCGGCGCACAACAACAAGGTGTCCGCGTACAACGACGCGGTGGACGCGTACAACGCGCTGCCTGCGGACAAGCGGGACGCGTCGAGTCTTCCGGACAAGCCGGGTGCGTTCCAGGATCCGGGTGCCGCTGACATCAAGGCCGCGCAGGACATCTTGCAGGAGGCGCGGCGGCAGCGGGATGAGGCGCATGGGGTGGCGAAGGCAGCGGTGGAGGGCGCGCGGGATGCCGCGCCGAAGAAGCCGTCGTACGCCAAGCAGCTGGGCGACGGGCTTCACGGGCTGAACCTGGACGCGAGCCATTTCCTGGGTGGTGTGGTCAAGGGCACGGCGGGCCTGCTCAACTTCGCCCGGCAGGTGAACCCGCTGGAGCCTTACAACATCACCCATCCCGCCGAGTACGCGACGAACCTGAACAACACGGCCGCCGGTCTGCTGCGGATGGCCAATGATCCCCGTAAGGCGCTCAAGGGCATGTGGGACGCCTTCCAGAAGGACCCGTCCGAGGGCCTTGGCCGTTTGGTGCCGGAGTTGATCGGCACCAAGGGCGCGGGGGGCGCGAAGGCGGCGGTCACCGCTGCGGAGCGGCTGCCCGCGACCGTCGCGCGGGCTGAGCGGTCGGGGTTGCAGACGCTGGCCAAGGACGGCCCGGCGCCCCACGCCACGCCCGACGGGGCGCGGACCGCCGGGGGCACGGACCCGGTGGACCTGGCGTCGGGGCGGATGTATCTGCCGCAGCGGGATGTGGTGCTGCCGGGGGCGCTGCCGCTGGTGTTCGTGCGCAGGGTGGAGTCGGGGTACCGGGCAGGGCGATGGTTCGGCCCGTCGTGGTCGAGCACCGCAGACCAGCGGCTGGAGATCGGCGCGCGGGGCGTGGTCTTCGTCTCCGAGGACGGGCTGCTGCTGTCGTACCCGCACCCGGCACCGGGCGTACCGACGCTGCCCGAACTGGGCCCGAGGTGGCCGCTTGAGCGCACGGCAGAAGGCGATTACACGCTCATCGATCCGGACACCGGGCGTACGTTGTGGTTCACCGGCCCGGAAGGCGGGGGTGACGGCGAGGCCCTCCTGGCGGAGATCAGCGACCGCAACAGCGACCGCCTGACCTTCGAATACGACGCGCAGGGCGCCCCGACCGGGATTGTCCACAGCGGGGGCTACCACCTCAACATCACCACCGAAGAGGGCCGCATCACCGCCCTGCACCTGGCGGGCGCCGACCAGCAGCTCATCCGCTACGCGTACACGGACGGCAACCTCACCGAGATCACCAACTCCTCCGGTCTGCCGCTGCGCTTCGAGTACGACGCCGAGCGCCGGGTGATCGCCTGGGTAGACACCAACGACCGCCGCTACGACTACGTCTACGACAACCGGGACCGCTGCATCGCCGAGGGCGGCACCGAGGGCCATATCTCCCTGCACATCGATTACGGCCCGGTCGATGAGCGGACCGGTCACCGGGTCACCACGGTGACCACGGCCGAGGGCGACACGACGCGTTATCTGGTGAACGACCGGTGCCAGGTCATCGCCGTGACGAACCCGCTCGGCCACACCACCCGCACCCATCGCGACTGCCACGGCCGGATCCTGTCCCGCACCGACGCCCTGGGCCGGACCACCGCCTACACCTACGACACGGACGGCCGGCCGACCTCCGTCACCACCCCCGACGGACACCGGCGCACCGCCTCCTACAACGCCCTGAACCTCCCCGTGAAGGTCACCCACGCGGACGGCGCCACCTGGCACTACGCGTACGACGAACGGGGCAACCGCACGACGGCAACCGACCCGTTGGGCCACACCACCCACTACACCTACGACGACCACGGCCACCTGGCAACGGTCACCAACGCACTCGGCGACACCACCCACATCCGCTCCGACCCGGCCGGACTCCCCGTCGAGATCACCGGCCCGCTGGGCGCTGCCACCACCTACCACCGTGACGCCTTCGGCCGCCCCACCTCCATCACCGATCCCCTCGGCGTCACTACCTGGATGGAGTGGACTGTGGAGGGCAAGCTGGCCCGCCACACCGCCCCGGACGGCACCGAGCAGACCTGGACCTACGACGGCGAGGGCAACATCACCGCCCACACAGACGCGGGCGGCGGCCTGACCACCTACGAGTACACCCACTTCGACCTGCTGACGGCCCAGACCACCCCCGACGGCGTCCGCCACGAATTCACCCACGACACCCAGCTGCGCCTGACCCAGGTCACCAACCCCCAGGGCCTGACCTGGACCTACACCTACGACCCGACGGGCCGCACGCTCAGCGAGACGGACTTCGACGGCCGCACCCTCACATACGAATACAACGCGGCAGGCCAGCTGATCTCCCGGACCAACCCTCTGGGCCAGACCGTCCGCCTCGCATACGACGACAGCGGCCAGGTGGCCCGCAAAGACGTCGAGGGCCAGGTCACCACCTTCACCTACGACCCCGCCGGGCGGCTGACGGAAGCCGTCGGCCCGGATATGGCCCTGACGTACCGGCGGGACCGGATGGGCCGGGCCATAGCGGAAGTCGTCGGCGACCGGGTCCTCACCCGCAGCTACGACGCGCTCGGCCGCCCGGCCCGCCGCACCACTCCGTCCGGGGCGAAGTCCACGTTCTCGTACGACGCAGCGGGCCGCCGCACCACGCTGACCACCTGCGGCCACACCCTCGACTTCACGTATGACGCGCTAGGCCGGGAAACCACCCGCCAACTTGGGCCTACTGCCACCCTCGCGCAAATCTGGGCCCCGGCCGGACGGCTGTCCGACCAGACCCTGACCGGCCCGGAAGACGCAACCCTCCAACACCGCGCCTACACCTACCGCCCCGACGGCCACCTCACCGCCATCGACGACCAGTTTCTCGGCCCCCGTGCCTTCGACCTGGACGACGCCGGCCGGGTCACCACCGTCCGAGCTGAAGGCTGGACCGAGACCTACGCCTACGACGAGGCGGGCAACCAGACCCACGCCACCTGGCCCACCGATCACCCGGCCACCACCGGCGCCCGCGCCTACACCGGCACGCGCATCACCCGCGCCGGACGCGTCCGCTACGAACACGACGCCGCCGGCCGCCTCACCCTCCGCCAGAAGACCCGCCTGTCGAAGAAGCCCGACACCTGGCACTACACCTGGGACACCGAGAACCACCTCACCACCCTCACCACCCCCGACGGCACGATCTGGCGCTACCTCTACGACCCCCTCGGCCGCCGCACCGCCAAACAACGTCTCGCCGACGACGGCGAAACGGTCCTCGAACAGACCGACTTCACCTGGGACGGCACCACCCTCGTCGAACAGACCACCACGACACCGGGCCTGCCCCACCCGGTGACACTGACGTGGGAACACGACGGCTTCCGCCCCCTGACCCAGACCCAACGCACCACCGACGCCACCAGCCACCGCGAAATCGACCGCCGGTTCTTCGCCATCGTCACCGACCTCGTCGGCACCCCCACCGAACTCATCGACGAAACCGGCGACATCGCCTGGCAAACCCGCACCACCCTCTGGGGCACCACGTCAGAAGAACGTACGGGGCAGACCCACACCCCACTGCGCTTCCCGGGCCAGTACCACGACCCCGAAAGCGGCCTCCACTACAACCACCACCGCTACTACGACCCCACCACCGCCCGCTACCTCACCCCCGACCCCCTCGGCCTCACCCCCGCCCCCAACCCGGTCACCTACGTCCCCAACCCCCACCTCTTCATCGACCCGCTGGGGCTCTCCCCCTACGACGATTACGAAGGTATCGACTTTTACGCCGACGATGTGGGCCAGTCAGCATCGTTCTGGCACGTGAACGGCCGTCCGGACGGGGAAACGGTGTTCTTCGGCCATGGCGCCATCCGAGCGGGCGACACCAGCATGGTCACGGTCCCCGAAGGCACAGAGGTCGCCGTATACCACCCGCATGGCGAGGTGATCTATGCGTCCGAAATGCATGTGATTGCAAACGGCAACACCGTCCCCCCAAAGGTCATCAAGGCGGGCCAGCAGATGCCGGACTATTCGCTGTACCCACCCACTGGTCTGGGGACCCCCTCCGGGAAGAGCCTGATCTCCGGGAGGACCGTGGCCGCAGAGACCCGTCTCTCCCGACTGCTGCTGCCGAATATGGGCCGAGTGCACTGGGTCGCTTGCCGATCGATCATCTGAGAACCAGGAGTCTCGAACCGGATAGGGCGGAGAGCTTGCTGAGCAGGGTCGGTACGCTCATCCGGAATACGGTGGGGTCGCGGTACGGGGGTGAGGACGCGTGGGGATTGGTGACTTCATACCGGATGGCGTCGAGGACTGGGTCGATGACCGGGTTGAGGATGTCGGCGGGGCGATCGACGACGCGGGAGACTGGACGGCGGACCGGCTGGATGACGTCGGCTGGCAGAGCGGTGCCGACTGGGTCCGGGACAAGTCCGATTCGGCGGCGAACGCGCTGGGCGCGGCCGTCGATGAGATGCAACTGGGCGAGAGTGAGGATGCCAAGAAGCTGATCCACGGCAGCCCTTCCAAGCTGCGGTCGACCGCGAGTCATCTCACCGACTTCAAGACCGCGTTCAACAACGTGGGCAAGGGCCTGCGGGGGCTGGGTTCGCAGTCGCTGAAGGGGAAGGCGGCGGACGCGTTCCGGGAGAGTGTGTCGGTCGAGCCGAAGAAGTGGTTCGCGGCGGCGGATGCGTGTGAGAAGGCGTCGGGGGCGCTGGAGCGGTTCGCGGGGACGGTGGAGTGGGCGCAGGGCCAGGCGGAGGAGGCGATCCGCCGCTACAAGAAGGCCAAGAAGGCCTCCGACGACGCCCGCTCGGCGCACAACGGCAAGGTGACCGCTTACAACAAGGCAGTGGACACGTACAACGGCCTGCCTGCGGACAAGCGGGATCCGTCGAGCCTGCCGGACAAGCCGGGTGCCTTCCACGACCCGGGTGCGGCTGAGGTGAAGGCCGCGCAGGACTTGTTGGCGGAGGCGCGGCGGCAGCGGGATGAGGCGCATGGGGTGGCGAAGGCAGCGGTGGAGGGAGCGCGGGACGCCGCGCCCAAGAAGCCGTCCTACGCCAAGCAGCTGGGCGACGGGCTGGAAGGGCTGAACCTGGACGCGAGCCATTTCCTGGGTGGCGTGGTCAAGGGGACAGC
>NZ_JBEOSB010000062.1:0-9695 GCF_040302705.1 Streptomyces sp. NPDC097640 | reverse complement strand
CAGCATGCTGCCTCAGAACTGCTCGCGGTCTGCTGAGCTTTGACAGATCGAACCAGCAGGTCAGCTCGGGTGACACAATTTCCGGCACCCACAGGCTGCGGCAGGCTGTTACCTGGTGGCGTCGGCGCCAGTTGACCCAGGCGACGCGAACGCCCACGCACCTCGCGCCTCGTCGAGGGTTTCCGGCGGCGCGTACGCGGACCGTGCGGCCGTCGTCGACTGCGTGCTCGGCCTCGGCCGTCCGGGCGCCGTCGGGCCCGTCGAGCGCAAGAATCTTGCCTTCCCCGGGGGCGTAGAGCGAGCACTCA
The DNA here is from genome assembly GCF_040302705.1 of Streptomyces sp. NPDC097640. Classification (NCBI taxonomy): domain Bacteria; kingdom Bacillati; phylum Actinomycetota; class Actinomycetes; order Kitasatosporales; family Streptomycetaceae; genus Streptomyces; species Streptomyces sp. NPDC097640. The sequence continues at coordinate 9,387 of NZ_JBEOSB010000062.1, read as the reverse complement.
TGCGGGTCGTCGGAGACGACGAGGCCGAGGTCGACGACGAGCAGCCAGTCGGCGTGCGCCTCGACGGAGGCGTGGCCGGTGCTCGTGCGTATGGCCGTCTCGGCATAGGTGGTCATCGGCCGCGTGCGGTTGGCCTTGTCGGTGAACGAGCCGATCCCACGGTCGGTGAACTGCCGCACCGCGCGCTGAGTCGTCTGCCGGCGCGTGTCGATGCCAAGCGGGGAGTACCGGAGACGGCGGTGACCACGCGCCGGTAGATGTCCTCGACCGCCCGCAGAAAGCCACGATGCATCGCGGTGACGAGCGGCACGGTCTCGGCGGCGAGCCGGCCGACAGCCCTCACAAGCAGCGTGCCAGGGGCGACAGAAAGAACGCGAGAGGTGAGACTTTGTCTTACGGACTCGTGACATGGCGAGCGTGGTCCTGCGGTGCGGCGGAGTCGGGGCCTAGCGTGGGCGGCATGCGCGTACTGGTCACCGGCGGTGCCGGGTTCATCGGGTCCCATGTTGTGGAGGCGCTGACGGCGCGCGGGCACGAGCCCGTGGTGTTCGACGTGCGGAGAGAGGCCGGCTCGGACGTGCGGAGCGGGGAGGCAGTCTCCCTTGCTCTGCGCGGGGTGGACGCCGTGTGTCATCAGGCGGCGATGGTCGGGCTGGGCAGCGGTTTCGCCGACGCCGCGGAGTACGTGTCCCGCAACGATCTCGGCACCGCCGTACTCCTTGCGGCCATGGCGGACGCGGGTGTTCGGCGGCTCGTGCTGGCCGGGTCGATGGTGGTGTACGGGGAGGGTCGGTACACCTGCGAGCGGCACGGGATGGTGCGGCCGGGCCCCCGGGACGTCGCCGACCTGGCGGCCGGGCGCTTCGAGCCGACATGCCCGGTGTGTGGCGAGGAGTTGTGCTGTGGGCTGGTCGGGGAGGATGCGCCTGCCGACCCGCGCAACGTGTACGCGACGACGAAGCTGGCCCAGGAGCACCTGGCAGCGGCATGGGCGCGGGCGGCGGGCGGGGCGGCGGTGTCGCTGCGCTACCACAACGTGTACGGGCCGGGCATGCCGCGGGACACTCCCTACGCGGGTGTGGCCTCCTTCTTCCGCTCGGCGCTCGCCCGGGGCGAGGCCCCCCGCGTATTCGAGGACGGACGCCAGCGGCGGGACTTCGTGCACGTACGCGACGTGGCAGCGGCCAATGTGGCGGCGCTGGAGGCGGACGCGGCCGAGGGCGCGCTGACCGTGTACAACACCGGCAGCGGCGAGCCGCACACCGTTGCTGAGATGGCGCGCGCGCTGGCCGTGGCGTACGGAGGGCCCGCGCCCGTCGTGACCGGGGAGTACCGGCTGGGGGACGTCCGACACATCACGGCGGATTCGTCGCGGCTGCGGACCGCACTGGGCTGGAAGCCCGCGGTCGGTTTCCAGGAGGGAATGCGGGAGTTCGCGGGTGCTCGGCTGCGCGGGGAGTGTGCTCGGTAGCACCGCGGGCTCGGCTGCCTGGCGAGTGTTCCCGGTAGCCCCGCGGTCTCATCCCTCGGCCGCGGGAAGGGTCACCTCGAAGCGGCAGCCGCCGGGGATGTTGCGTACGGCGGCGTGGCCGTGGTGGGCCTCGACGATGCCGCGGACGATGGCGAGGCCCAGGCCCGCGCCGGCCGGGGGTGTGCGGGCGTGGGTGCCGCGCCAGCCGGTGTCGAAGACGCGTGGCAGGTCCTCCTCGGGGATGCCGCCGCAGCCGTCGGTGACGGACAGGGTGACACCGTCGGGGCAGCGCTCGGCCGCGACGGCGACCGTTCCGTCGGCCGGTGTCCGGCGGATGGCGTTCACCAGCAGATTGCCCAGCACCCGGCTCATCTCCTTGCCGTCGACTTCGACCGGCACCGGCTCGATGCGGTCGCCCACCAGCCGCACACCGTGCTGGCGGGCCAGCGGGTGGACCCCTGCCAGGGCGTCGCCAACCAGGTCGTACAGGGAGATGCGGGAGGGTGTGATGGCGAGGGCGCCGGCGTGGATGCGGGAGAGTTCGAAGAGGTCGCCGACCATGTCGTTGAGGCGCTCGACCTCCGTGCGGATCTGCTTCAGGTAGCGGTCGGGGTCGGCTGCGACGCCGTCCTCCAGGGCTTCGGACATGGCGCGCAGGCCGGCGAGCGGGGTGCGCAGGTCGTGCGAGATCCAGGCGACGAGCTCGCGCCGGGAGGATTCCAGGGCACGCTCGCGCTCCCTGGAATCGGCGAGCTTGACACTGGTGGCAGCCAACTCGTGGCTGAGCGCGGCGAGTTCGGCGGTGGCCGGGACGTCGGGGGCCGCGAAGTCGCCGCCGTCACCGAAGGACCGAGCGGCGAGTTGGAGCTCCCGGCTGCGGGCGACGACCCAGCGGCCGAGCAGCAGCGCGGTGGCCAGGGAGACGACGGCGGCCATCGCGACCACCGTCGTGACGACGGTCAGGTCGTGGGCGGAGAGGAACATCGCCTGAGCCACGGACAGTGTGCCCGCGAGCATCGCGGTGACGGCGACGGCGGCCACCACGGTGAGCGAGGCGGTGAGCGACCGCCGCCGGACCAGCAGCAGGACGCACGCCCCGAGCACCCCGGCCACGGCGGCGCCGAGGAAGGCGAACAGCGCGATGAGGAGGATGTCGTGCACGGTCACTCCTCGCCGTCGGCGGGGTCGAAGCGGTAGCCCACGCCCCATACGGTCTGGATCAGGCGGGGCCGCGCCGGGTCGTCCTCGACCTTGCCGCGCAGTCGGCGGACATGGACGGTGACGGTCGACAGGTCACCGAAGTCCCACCCCCACACCTCGCGCATCAGGTCCTCCCGGCTGTACGCACGGTTCGGGTGCTGGAGGAAGAAAGCGAGAAGATCGAACTCTCTTACGGTGAGAGCGAGTTCGCTGCCGTTCTTGGTGGCGCGGCGGGCGGCGGGGTCGACGGTGAGACCCGCAGCACTCAGAGGCCGTACTTCGTGGGAGGTCCTGGCGAGCCGTGTGCGGCGCAGCACCGACTCCACCCGCAGCACCAGTTCCCGGGGGCTGAACGGCTTGGTGACGTAGTCGTCGGCGCCCACCTCCAGGCCCAGGATCCGGTCGTCCTCGTCGCCGCGCGCGGTGAGCATGATGACCGGCACCGGCCCGCGGCCACGCATCCGGCGGCACACCTCCAGGCCGTCCATGCCCGGCAGCATCAGGTCCAGCAAGACCAGGTCCGGCCAGTGCGCGGCGGCATGGGTGAGGGCGGCCGGCCCGTCCCCGGCGCGGTCCACGACGTACCCGGCGCGGTCCAGATACCCCGAGACGACCTCGGCGACGGTGCGATCGTCCTCCACCACAAGGATGCGGGCGGCATCGGCCGGCCGGTGTTCGGCGGCCCCTGTCCCCATCGGCTCGTACGGCTGTTGCATGCAGCCAGCCTCGCACCGCATCCCCTCTGACGCCGCCTCCCACTGCCGACGTCCGTGTTTCGTAAGGACCCGAAGCCCGAAATGACCCTTTCGCGCCCGTAGGGTGAGAGCCGTGATGACCTCTCCCACAACATCGGACGTCGATGTGGTCCTGCCCTGCCTGAACGAGGCCGACGCCCTCCCCTGGGTGCTCGGCCGCATCCCGCACGGCTGGCGCGCCCTCGTCGTCGACAACGGATCGACCGACGGCTCGGCGGAGCTGGCCCGCGAGCTGGGCGCGTTGGTCGTCCACGAGCCGCGCCGCGGTTTCGGCGCCGCCTGCCACGCGGGGCTGACCGCCGCCACCGCCGACGTGGTGTGCTTCTGCGACTGCGACGCGTCCCTCGACCCCTCGCTGTTGTCTCCGTTCGTGCGCGAGGTGAGCGGAGGTGCCGCCGATCTGGTGCTCGGCCGACGCCGCCCGCAGGGCCGGGGCGCATGGCCGGCGCACGCCCGCGTCGGCAACCTCGCGCTCGCCCGGATGCTGCGGCGCCGCACCGGGCTGTGCCTGCACGACCTCGGCCCGCTTCGCGCGGCCCGCCGCCAGGCACTGCTGGACCTCCGCCTCACGGACCGGCGCAGCGGCTATCCACTGGAGATGGTCGTACGGGCCGCCGACGCGGGCTGGCGGATCACCGAGCACGACGTCCCGTACCTGCCGCGCACCGGCGCCTCCAAGGTGACGGGCACCTGGCGCGGCACATGGCAGGCGGTGCGCGACATGCGCCGGGTGCTGGCGGAACCGACCACATCATCCGCAGGAGGAGGGGTCCCTCGTTGACCGTGCCGACTACGACCATGCCGGCCACGCTGCTCGTGATCGCCAAGGAGCCGCGGCCGGGGCGGGTGAAGACCCGGCTGACCCCGCCCTTCACCCCTCCGGAGGCGGCGGCCCTCGCCGAGGCGGCTCTCTCAGACACCCTGCACACCGTGGCGGTGACCCCCGCGTCCCGGCGCGTCCTCGTGCTCGACGGGGCACCGGGCGACTGGCTGCCGCCCGGCTTCGAGGTGGTACCGCAGTGCGCGGGCGGGCTGGACGAGCGGCTGGCAGACGCCTTCGCCGGGTGCGACGGCCCGGCGCTGCTGATCGGTATGGACACCCCCCAGGTGACACCCGAACTCCTCACCGTGGACTTCGCCGACTGCGACGCGTGGATCGGCCCCGCCGAGGACGGGGGCTTCTGGACCCTGGGACTCGCCGACCCCGATCCCGGCCTGCTGCGAGGCGTGCCCATGTCGACGGCCGTGACAGGAGCCGTCCAGCGGGAACGGCTCGTCGCGGCGGGCCTGCGCGTGCGCGATCTGCCCCGTCTGCGCGACGTCGACACGGCCCTGGACGCCGAGGCCGTCGCGGCGTCCGCTCCGCACAGCCGGTTCGCCGCGGAGTTCGCCCGGCTGACGGAGGTCACGGGCCGATGAGCACGACGCACGACATCTCGATCTCACCACCGGCCACGCCCCCCTGGAGCGCGGACGACCCCTACTCCCACGCCCTGCGCACCGGTCGCGGCCCGCTCTTCCTACGACGGACGGACGGATGGCTGCTGCCGCTGGAGGTGGAACGGTGGTGCGCAGCCGCCGACGCGGTCGATCTGGAGGTGCTCGGCCGCTGCGAAGGCGCTGTGCTCGACGTGGGATGCGGGCCCGGGCGACTGGTGGCGGCGCTCGCCGCGCAGGGGCGACGCGCCCTCGGCATAGACGTCAGCGAGGCCGCCGTCGACCGGACCGTCCGGCTCGGCGGCTCAGCGCTGTGCCGCTCCGTCTTCGACCCGGTCCCCGGCGAGGGCCGCTGGGGCACGGCCCTGCTCATGGACGGCAACATCGGCATCGGCGGCGACCCGCGCGCACTGCTCCACCGGCTGGCCCAACTGCTCGCCCCACATGGGCTGCTGATTGCCGAGACGGCACCCGTGGACGTCGACGAACGTGTCCGTGTCCAGGTCCTCCACGTCTCCGACACAGGGCACACTACCGGCGCCCTGTTCCCCTGGGCCCGCCTGGGCACCCCGGCCCTGCTGCGCCACGCGGACCGCTCCGGGTGGCATGCCATCGGTCAGTGGACGGTCGGCGGCCGCTGCTTCGTCGCCCTGCGCAGCCGCAGTACCAGCAGCAGCCCCGAGCCGCCGAACAGCACGGCCGTGATCAGCAGCCAGCGGACGAGGAAACCATCCGCCGAGAGCCCGGTGGCGGACCGGTAACGGCCCGCCACCTGGCCGCTGATCAGCGGGAACCACACCAGCATCAGCAGTCCGGACAGGACGGCCGGCACACGCACGTACATGGCCCACTCCCGGCGGCCCACCACGCCGAGCGCCCGTACGGCCGTCCGGTCAGCCACCGCGTACAGCGGCAGCAGCACCAGGTCGTGGAGGACGGCCGCCCCCACGAACCACAGCGCCACCCCGAACCAGTCGCCCGCGAGCAGCCGCGCCCCTGCATAGCCGACCAGCGTGAACGAGCAGGCCAGGAGGAGGAGTTGGCGCGGGCTGCCGAGGGGAGGGAGCCGTCTTTTCATCAGAGGTCTCCGAACGTCATCCGGGACACCCACTTGGTGTTGAGCACACCGGGCGCGGCGGGCACGATGACCCGGGCCGGGTAGCCGTGGTCGGGGGTCAGCGGCTCGCCGTTCGCGTACAGGGCGAGGAGGGAGCGCGGGTCCGCCACCTGGTTGGCGCGCAGGGCGGCCCGGCGGAAGGCGCCGCGTCGCTGGAGGGACTCCACCAGGACATCGGGCACCGCGTCCGCGTCGTATCCGGCGAGGACGGCGAGGTCCCGCAGCCGTACCCCCCTCCACCACTGGTCGGAAGTCGACCAGCCCTCCACGCAGGCGATGGGCAGTGCCGAGCTGTGCAGGGGCAGTCGCAGCAGGTCGGCCCGGCTCAGCCGAACGGTCCCCGAGCGCCCGGTGACGATCAGCCGCCACGCCTCCTCGCTTGTTTCCGTGGCCTCGATCCCCGCGTACGCGGCCGTCTTGTTGATCTGGAAGCCGCCGGGACCACTGCCGGGATCGGCGCCACCGTGCGGCGCCAGGAGGGCTGTGGCCCGCAGCCCGTCGAAACTCTGCCCCGCCGTCGTCCCGAACAGCAGCAGCGAGCCGCCCCCGACCAGCCACAGCGCCCCGCGCCGGGAGACGGTCGGCGGATCGGACCGCGGGGACGTCAGCTCGGACGCCGACTCCCCTTCCCGCAGACCGGTGCGGAGTGCGCGCACGGCCGTCGGCGCCCGCAGCACCACGTGCACGACGAACGCGGCGAAGAACACCCACGCACCGTAGAAGTGCAGCGGATAGAAAGAGCCGGGAAAGACGTAATCGAGCTGGACATTGAGCACACCGGTGACGAACTCGAACAGCACACCGCCGACCAGCAGCAGCAGCGAGATCCGCTCCAGGGCGTGGGCGAGTGATCGCGCCGGCGGCAGCGCGAACAGCTTCGGCACCACCGACCACAGCTTCGCCAGCAGGACGGGGATCAGCGTGACGCCGAGCGTGACGTGGACGCCCTGGGTGAACCGGTACAGCCAGGGCGGATCAGTCGGCCAGGGGAAGAGGTAGAAGCCGAGGATCCCCTTGTCCGGCGTCTTGTCGTTCACCGGCGACAGGCCCGGGTTGTAGGCGGCGTACGACACCAGCCCCGTCACGAACAACACCGTGATCCCACCTAGCAGGACCACACCGAGAACGGAAGTGAACCACGGACCGCGCAACGGGCTGCGCCAGAACGAAGGGGAGGACGGAGAGCGTGCCATGATCCGACCGTAGGCCCGGGCCGCCCCTGAAAGGGTTCGCGACCCATGACGAAACGCTGACGTCCGGGCCGCGCGCCGCCCGGACCGTCGCCTTGCGGCCTAGCGTTCCGGTGTGACCCGCGCTCTCGTCCGTGATCTGCTCGCCTCCGTGGCCGCCGCCCTGCTGGTCGTGGCGGCCGTGCTGATCGGCCGCCACATCCAGCACACCAGCCACACACTGTTCGTCGGCTGGCCCCCGCTGTACGCCACCTGGAACCCGCACCTCGGGCCCGGCACCCCGGCCGCCCTGACGGTGGCGGCCGCCGTGGTGGCGTACGGACCGCCTCTGGCCACGCGGCTGCCGTGGCGCACCCTGCTGGCCATGGCCTGGGGCACCGCCATGGCCTGGACGTGGTCCCTCGCCCTCGTCGACGGCTGGCACCGGGGCATCGCCGTCCGGCTCACCACGCGCTATGAGTACCTGCAGGTCATCGACCGCTTCCACGACATCCCGGCCGCTCTGAAGGACTTCACCCACCACATCCTGCTCCACTCCCCCGAACACTGGCCCCCGCACACCGCCGGGCACCCACCGGCGGCCACCCTCACCTTCGTCCTCCTCGACCGCATCGGGCTCGGCGGCGGGGGCTGGGCCGGGGCCTGGTGCATCACCGTCGGAGCCACCGCCTGCGTCGCCGTGCTGGTGACGCTGAGCACCCTGGCCGGGGAAGACCTGGCGCGGCGCTCGGCCCCGTTCCTGGTGCTGGCGCCGAACGCTGTGTGGATGGGCACATCGGCCGACGGGTACTTCGCGGCGATCGCCGCCTGGTCCGTGGCGCTGCTCGCCCTCGCGGTGTCGGGGCGCAAAAGGCCCCGAGCCCGTGCCGCGGCGTTCGGCTCGGGGCTGCTGTTCGGCCTGACCGGCTATCTCTCCTACGGGCTCACGCTGATCGCACTGATCGCAGCAGGCGTACTGGTGGTCTCGCGGGGCCGGGTCCGTAACCTGACCAGGGGGCTTCCCCTTCTGCTCGCCGGGCTCGCCGTCGTCCCGGCCACCTTCACCCTCGCCGGCTTCAACTGGTGGGAGGCATACCGGCTGCTGGTCGAGCGCTACTACCAGGGCGCCGGCGGCATCCGGCCCTACGGCTACTGGGTGTGGGCGAACCTCGCCTGCACCGTACTCATCACCGGCCTCGCGACCGCCGCGGGCCTGCGACGGGCCGGCGCCACCCTCATCCGGGACCGCACCCGCCTCCTCCCCCGGCCAGGCGCCCCCGGTCTCCCCTCCACCGAGGCACGCCTCGCCCTGCTCGTACTGTCCGCCCTGCTCGCGCTGCTCGTCGCAGACCTGTCCGGCATGAGCAAGGCCGAGACCGAACGGATCTGGCTGCCGTTCGCGATGTGGCTGCTGCCCGCGTGCGCACTCCTCACCCGGCCCCGGGCCTGGCTGACGGCACAAGCCGCTCTCGCCCTGCTCCTCAACCACCTGCTTCTGACCGGCTGGTGAATGTAGATCCGGCCATCCGCGGTACACACAGCGCCCGCTCAACTGGCCCGATCAGCGTCCGGGATTCGGCACGTGCGCCATGTCGCGGGCCGGGACGGTAGAAAGGGGCGTATCTCGCGCCGTTCACCAACCTCCGCGTCCGATGCCGAGGCGATGGTCACCGCCCTGCTCACCGCGTCCCGTCTCCTCGTCGCCGTCTCCGCCCGGTCCCTGGCCGCGGTCGAGGAGTCCCTGACACTGCCGCAGTTCCGGATGCTGGTCGTCCTCGACAGCAGGGGCCACTGAACCTCTCCCGGCTGGCAGGAGAACTGGGAGTCCAGCCGTCGACCGCGATGCGCATGATCGACCGTCTGGTCGCGGCGGGCGTGGTCGCACGCGGCGTCTCCGCCGAGGACCGGCGCACCAGCGTCATCTCACTCACCAAACCCGGCCTGTGCCGCTCGAAAAGTCATCGCCGCAGGTGAGCTGGATGCGGTCAGTCCGCTGGGATCATGTCCTCCGTGATCGTGTCCTTGCTGTGCAAGGTGGCCCGGAAGCTGCTGACGGCTTCATCGGTGCTGCTGCGTCGCGGGACGGCGAAGGAGGCGGAACTGCTGGTGCTGCGGCACGAGAACGCTGTCCTGCGTCGCCAGCTGGCCGAACCGGTCCGCTATGAGACCGCCGACCGGTTCTGGTTCGCAGTCCTGTCCGGGCTGATACCCCGGCGCCAGTGGCGCGAGATCTTCCCT
>NZ_JBEOSB010000061.1:0-14038 GCF_040302705.1 Streptomyces sp. NPDC097640 | reverse complement strand
GACATGACACAGCTGCCGGGCCTCCTCGACACCGAGGCGATCCGTAAGGACTTCCCGATCCTGGACCGGCTGGTCACGGCGTGTCGCTGTCCCGTATTCACCACAACATGAGCATGGGCGGCTAGTCCTGCCCGTATCGCGGGTCCACCAGCTCCGGGGCGAGGCCGAGCAGCTCGGCGACCTGTTCGACGACGACCTCGTGGACGAGCAGCGCGCGCTCGTCCCGGGTCTTGGCGCGGATCTCGACCGGGCGGCGGTAGATCACGATGCGGTCCGGGCTGTCGCCGCGCGCGGCGATGAACCGGCCGAGCGGCACGGACTCGCCGTCCCAGCCACCCGCGCCGCCGGGCGCGGCCGGGACCGGCACCTCGAGCACGGCGAAGTCGACGGCGGACAGCTGTGGCCAGCGTCTTTCCAGCCGTTCCGCGGACTCCTGGACAAGATCCAGGAAGGACTCCGCGCGGCTGACGGAGAGCGGCACCTGCGGCGGCGCGATCGGACCGCGCATCCCGCGCCCGTGTCGATCGCGGCGGCGCGGGCGCGGCTCGGACTGGTGGGGCGGTACGGGCCTGGTCATCACTCATGAGGGTAGCCGTCGCGGGCTCTCGGGCACGCGCTTACCGGACAGCGCCTCAGATGTCGCGTTGCTGTCACTCTCGTGTCGCCGGATGAGCGTTCCAGTCGTGCTTGCGACCAAAAACAGTCGCCTCACGGGTCGGCTTTCCCACGCAAGATGATCTATATCGGATCGCTCGATGACCGGATCCGTTCTCGCCGGTCATTGTCCGTGCCGGAGTCCGCGCTGGTCAGCGCAGTGGTTCACGGATCGGGACGCAGCGGGCGAACCGTGACGACACGGCGGAGTGAGCTGGTGGAGAGTCGTCGCGGCCCGCTCAAGAGTGCGGTACCGTCCAACGTCGTGAGCCCTGTACGTCGCTGTTCGCGCACCGCGTGCGGCCGCCCCGCCGTCGCGACGCTGACGTACGTCTACGCGGACTCGACAGCAGTCCTCGGGCCGCTCGCCACCTACGCCGAGCCGCACTGCTACGACCTGTGCTCCGAGCATTCCGAGCGGCTGACCGCCCCGCGCGGCTGGGAGGTCGTCAGGCTGGCCGTCGACACCGGCCCGCCCCGCCCCAGCGGTGACGACCTGGAGGCGCTGGCCAATGCCGTGCGCGAGGCCGCCCGCCCCCAGGAGCGCGCGTCCGGCGGGTCCTCGGGGCCCGGGACGGGCGGCCGGGAGGGCGACCCCCGGGAGGTCTCCCGCCGTGGCCATCTGAGGGTCCTGCGCTCACCGGACTCCTGAGCGCCACCCTCGCCACCCTGAGGCCCTGACGCCCCGAGGCGCTCCTTCAAGCCCCCTCCTCGGACCTCTCCCTGCGGCCGTTTCCCGAACTTCTTCCCGGCACTTGCCGATCCGTTGCCGCCGAGGCATTGACCAGAACTTGTCGCGGACACGACCATTCCTGCATCCCTGGAACTGTGTTTTCGCATCGCGGATACGGCTTTCCAGGGGCGACTCCCCGGTGCCCGGGTCCCGGGACGCCGGAAGAGACGAACCGAATGCCGGGAGGCCTGTGTGTTCGTGCAGCAACTGGAGCCGGTCGCGAGCTCCCTCTCCCTGTCCGCCCTCGTCGCCGCCCTCCCCCTCGTCACCGTCCTCGTGCTCCTCGGCGGGGTGCGGATGCGGGCCCACTACGCCGGCCCCATCGGCCTCGCCGTCGCCGCCCTGGTCGCCTGGCTCGGCTTTGGCATGCCCGTCGGCCAAACCCTCTCCAGCGCGGCCCAGGGGGCGCTTTTCGGTCTCTTCCCCATCATGTGGATCGTCGTCAACGCCCTGTGGGTGTACCGCATGACGGTCCACACCGCCCACTTCGACGTGTTGCGCCGCTCCTTCGGCCGGCTCTCCGCCGACCCGCGCATCCAGGCCCTGGTCGTCGCCTTCTGCTTCGGAGCGTTGCTGGAGGCGCTCGCCGGGTTCGGCGCCCCCGTCGCCATCTGCTCGGTCATGCTCGTCGCGCTCGGCTTCGAGCCGGCCCGCGCCGCCGTCGTCGCGCTCGTCGCCAACACCGCCCCCGTCGCCTTCGGCGCCATGGGCACCCCGGTCGTGACCCTCGCTCAGGTCACCGGGCTCCCGCTGGACTCCGTCGCCTCCGTCGTCGGGCGGCAGACCCCGCTGCTGGCCCTCGTCGTCCCCCTGCTGCTGGTCGCGCTGGTCGACGGCCGGCGCGGGCTGCGGGAGACCTGGGCGCCCGCGCTCGCCTGCGGAGTCGCCTTCGCCGCCGCCCAGTTCGCCGCGTCCAACTACCTCTCCGCGCAGCTCGCCGACATCGGCGCGGCGCTGCTGGGCGCCGCCGCGCTCGTCGCCGTACCGGGCGCCCGCAGGCCCGCCCGCGAGGAGGTGCGCGCGGCCGTGCTCACCGGCGTACGCAGCGACGACCTGGACCGCGAGGACCCGCGCCCCGAGGTGCTGCGCGCCTACGCCCCGTACGCGCTCATCGTCGTGATCTTCTCCCTCGCCCAGATCGGGCCGGTCAAGGACGCCCTCGCCGAGGCCACCCGCACCTTCGACTGGCCCTTCCTGGATGTGGCGAATCCCGACGGCGACCCCGTCGGCGGCAATGTCTTCGCCCTGCCGCTGGTCTCCACCGGCGGCACGCTGGTGCTGCTCGCGGGCGCGGCCACCGCCGTCGTGCTGCGGGTCCCGGTCCGGCGGGCGCTGGGGGAGTGGGCGGCCACCGTGCGCGAGCTGCGCCACGCGATCCTCACCGTCACCTCCGTCCTCGCCCTCGCCTACGTCATGAATCTGTCCGGACAGGCCGCCACCATCGGCCACTTCGTCGCGGCGGCCGGGGCCGGGCTGGCCTTCCTCTCCCCGGTGCTCGGCTGGTTCGGCGTCGCCGTCTCCGGCTCCGACACCTCCGCGAACGCCCTCTTCGGCGCCCTCCAGGTGACCGCCGCCCGGGAGTCCGGGCTGTCGCCCGACCTGCTCGCCGCCGCCAACAGCTCGGGCGGCGTCCTCGGCAAGATGATCTCCCCGCAGAACCTCGCCATCGCCTGCGCGGCCGTCGGCCTCAAGGGGCGCGAGGGGGATCTGCTGCGCAAGGTGCTGCCATGGAGTCTGGCCCTGCTGCTGGTGATGTGTCTCATCGTCGTCGCCCAGTCGTCCTTCCTGCTGGGCTGGATGCTGCCCTGAGCGGCCGCCCCGAGCGCGCCGCGCGACGGGCTTCACAGTTGCCCCCCAGGTCGTACGGGTAGGTTTTGAGGTCCGGAGGTCTCCAAGAGGGGCCCCGGAACGCCCAGAAGAAGACCTCAAAAGAAGACCCCCGAAGTAGAGACCTCCAGAAGGGACTGCTGTGACCGACTTGTCGCAGATCGTGAAGGCGTACGACGTGCGCGGTGTGGTCCCGGACCAGTTGAACGAGCCGCTCGCCGAGCTGTTCGGCGCCGCCTTCGCCCGGGTGACCGGCGCACGGGCGATCGTCGTCGGCCATGACATGCGGCCCTCCTCGCCCGCCCTGTCACGGGCCTTCGCGACCGGGGCCGCCGCACTCGGCACGGAGGTGACCGAGATCGGACTGTGTTCGACCGACCAGCTCTACTTCGCCAGCGGACATCTCGGCCTGCCCGGCGCGATGTTCACGGCCAGCCACAACCCCGCCCAGTACAACGGCATCAAGATGTGCCGCGCGGGCGCCGCCCCCATCGGCCAGGACACCGGGCTCGGCGAGATCCGCGCCCTGGTCGAGGAGTGGTCCGCCGGCGGCGCCCCCGGCCCGGTCGCCGACCGCGGCACGATCACCCAGCGGGACGTGCTCGACGAGTACGCCGCCCACCTGCGCTCGCTCGTCGACCTCACCGGCATCCGCCGCCTGAAGGTCGTCGTCGACGCGGGCAACGGCATGGGCGGCCACACCGTCCCCACCACCTTCGACGGGCTCCCGCTCGACCTGGACCCGATGTACTTCGAGCTCGACGGCACCTTCCCCAACCACGAGGCCAACCCGCTCGACCCCAAGAACATCGTCGACCTCCAGGCGCGCGTCCGCGAGACCGGCGCCGACATCGGCCTCGCCTTCGACGGCGACGCCGACCGCTGCTTCGTCGTCGACGAGCGCGGCGAGCCGGTCTCCCCCTCCGCGATCACCGCCCTGGTCGCCGCCCGCGAGCTGGCCAAGCACCCGGGCGGGACCGTCATCCACAACTGCATCACCTCGTGGTCGGTCCCCGAGGTCGTCAAGGAGCACGGCGGCACCCCGGTCCGCACCCGCGTCGGGCACTCCTTCATCAAGGCCGAGATGGCCCGCACCGGCGCGATCTTCGGCGGCGAGCACTCCGCGCACTACTACTTCCGCGACTTCTGGAACGCCGACACCGGCATGCTGGCCGCCCTCCACGTCCTGGCCGCGCTCGGCGAGCAGTCCGACCGCCCGCTGTCGCAGCTGGTCGCCGCGTACGACCGGTACGCCGCCTCCGGCGAGATCAACAGCGTCGTGGACGACCAGGCCGGGCGCATGGTCGCGGTCAAGGCCGCCTACGAGGGGCGCGACGACGTCGAGCTCGACGAGCTGGACGGGCTGACGGTGACGGCCGCCGACTGGTGGTTCAACCTCCGCCCCTCCAACACCGAGCCGCTGCTGCGCCTCAACGTGGAGGCGCGCGACGCGGAAACCGTCGCCCGCGTCCGCGACGAGGCCCTGGCCATCGTCCGCGCCTGAGCGACGGCCCCCAGGGGCGGTACCGAGCCCGGAAGGGAGCCGGAAGAGAGGGGGCGACGCTGCTGCCGCGCAGCCCCCTCCCCGGCGGTACGCTGACCACGCTGGACCCAAACCGAAGGGACGACGCCCCATGCCGCTCGAAGCCGGTCTGCTGGACATCCTCGCCTGCCCGGCGTGTCATGCACCGCTGCGCGAGGAACAGGGGCCGGAGACGCCCGAGCTGGTGTGCACGGGTGAGGGGTGCGGCCTCGCCTACCCGGTCCGGGACGACATCCCCGTGCTGCTGGTCGACGAGGCGCGCCGGCCGGCCTGACGGCATCCCGCGCAGTTCCCGCACCGCCCCGCCCACGGCGATCGGAGGCCGAAGCACCATGCTCGACGAATCCCTCCTCGACGCCCCCGAAGCCCTGGCCCGCGCGGATACCCGCGGGCTGCTGCGCGGGGTCGCCGAGTCCGGCGCCCGGGTGCGCACCGCGGCCCGGTACGCGGCCGAGGCGGGGGTCGCCGACCTCAAGCCCGACGGCCGGCCGCGCACCGTCCTGGTCGCCGGCCCCGGCGCGGCCGGGAGCAGCACCGCCGACCTCCTCGGCGCCCTCAGCGGCAACAACTGCCCCGTCAGCCTGATCGCGCCGACGGGCGTGGCGCCCGCCCCGGGCGCGCTGCGCTGGACGCTGCCCGGCTGGGCGGGCCCGCTCGACCTGCTGCTGCTCGTCACGCCGGACGGCGCGGAGCCGGGGCTGCCGCCGCTCGTCGAGCAGGCGTACCGGCGCGGCTGCTCGATCGTGGCGGTCGCGCCCGCGCACTCCCCGCTGGCCGCCGCCGTCGAGCAGGCGCGCGGGCTGATGGTCCCGCTGGCCACCACCGCTCCGTACGACACGGCGTACAACGCGGCGCCGTCCGTCCCCGCCGAGCCCGGGCAGTCGGAGGCGCGGCACGCCGCCGAGCCGACGGGCACGGCGCCGGACGAGGTGACGGGGCCCGCCCTGCCGGGCACCCTGTGGGCGCTGCTCACCCCGCTGCTGGTCCTCGTCGACCGGATCGGCCTGGTGTCCGCCCCGCCCAGCGCGCTCCAGCAGGTGGCCGACCGGCTGGACCAGGTCGCCGAGCGCTGCGGCCCGGCCATCGCCACCTACACCAACCCCGCCAAGGCCCTCGCCGCCGAGCTCGCCGGCTCGCTGCCGCTGTTGTGGACCGAAGGGCCGGTCGCCGCGGCCGCCGGGCGGCGCTTCGCGGGCCTGCTCGCGCTGCTCGCCGGGCGCGCCGCGCTCGTGGCCGAGCTGCCCGGGGCGCTCGCCGCCCACGGCACGCTGCTCGCCGGGTCGCTGGCCGGCGGCGCGGACCCCGACGACTTCTTCCGCGACCGGGTGGAGGAGGCCGAGGCGCTCCGGGCCCGGGTGGTGCTCTTGTACGACGAACCGGTGGGCTCCCTCTCGGCCGTGCCGACCGCCCGGGAGCTCGCGCTCGCCCACGACACGGCGCTCAGCGAGCTCGAACCGGGCAGCGGCGGCGTCCTGGAGTGCGCGGCGGAACTGCTCGCCATCACGGATTTCACCGCCGTTTACCTGGCGCTCGCCTCGGCGGAGGGATCATGACCGGGCACCCCTGTCGGTAACCCGCAGAAGTCTTCAGAAGACTCCCGGGGCTTCGACGTCCCCGCTCGCAGAGTTCGTACCGCTTCGTACAGTTTCGTACAGTCAGGAACCGCACTCCATGGACCGCCTCGTCAACACCGTCCGCCCCTACGCCTGGGGCTCCGCGACCGCCATCCCCGAGCTGCTGGGCACGGAGCCGACGGGCGAGCCGCAGGCCGAGCTGTGGATGGGGGCGCACCCCGGGGCGCCGTCCCGGGTGGACCGCGGCGAGGGCCCGGTGGCCCTCTCCGACGTGATCGCCGCCGACCCCGAGGGCGAGCTCGGCCCGGACGCCGTAAGCCACTTCGGGCCGCGGCTGCCGTTCCTGCTCAAGGTGCTCGCTGCCGCCTCGCCGCTCTCGCTCCAGGTGCACCCCGACCTCGCCCAGGCCGGGGCGGGCTTCGCGGACGAGGAGGCGCGCGGCGTCCCGCTCGACGCCGCCCACCGCAACTACAAGGACGCCAACCACAAGCCCGAACTCATATGCGCGCTCACGCCCTTCGACGGGCTGTGCGGCTTCCGCGACGCCGACCAGGCCGGCGAACTGCTGGCCGCCCTTGAGGTGGACTCGCTCAAGCCGTACGTGGACGTCCTGCACGCCCACCCGGAGTCCCACGCGCTGCGCGAGGTGCTCACCGCCGTACTGACCGCCGACCGTGAGGCGATCGCGGACACCGTCCACCAGGCCGCCGCCGCCGCCGAACGGCTCGGCGCGCAGGACGGCCCGCACGCCGCCGCGTACCGCGCGTACGCCTCCATCGCCCGGCACTACCCGGGCGACCCCGGCGTGATCGCCGCGATGCTGCTCAACTACGTACGGCTCCAGCCCGGCGAGGCGCTCTACCTCGGCGCGGGTGTGCCGCACGCCTATCTCGACGGCCTCGGCGTCGAGATCATGGCCAACTCCGACAACGTCCTGCGGTGCGGGCTGACCCCCAAGCACATCGACGTCCCCGAACTGCTGCGCGTCGTCCACTTCGAGAGCGCGGCCCCCGGTGTGCTCCGCCCCGAGGCAGAGCCCTCCGGCGAGGAGGTGTACGCCACCCCGATCGACGAGTTCCGGCTCTCGCGCTACGTCCTCGCCGAGGGCACCGGCAGCCTCCCGCTGTCCTCCCGTACCGCCCAGATCCTGCTGTGCGCCTCGGGCACGGCCGTGCTGCGCGGCACGGACGGGGACGGGGCCGAACTGCGGCTGGCGCGAGGGGAGTCGGCCTTCGTACCGGCGGGTGAGGCCGTGGCGCTGTCCGGGCCCGGCACTGTGTTCCGGGCCACAGTCGCCGCCTGACGCACCGCCGCTTCGCGGGGCTGCAACAATGGCCCGCCGTACGCAGTAAAGCAACGGCAAAGCTGCCGTGCGACGGAAGGGACATTCGGCACAAAATGAGTGCATCAGGCGGAACCAAGGCGATTGTTGCCGCGCTGGGCGCCAACCTGGCCATCGCCGTAGCCAAGTTCGTGGCGTTCGCGTTCAGCGGCTCGTCGTCGATGCTCGCCGAGGGCGTGCACTCGATCGCCGACTCCGGCAACCAGGGCCTGCTCCTGCTCGGCGGCAAGAAGGCCAAGCGCGAGGCGACCCCGGAGCACCCCTTCGGCTACGGCCGCGAGCGCTACATCTACGGCTTCCTGGTCTCCATCGTCCTCTTCACCATCGGCGGCGTCTTCGCCCTCTACGAGGGCTACGAGAAGATCAAGCACCCGCACGAGCTGGAGCAGTGGTACTGGCCGGTCGGCGTGCTCCTCTTCGCGATCGTCGCGGAGGGCTTCTCGTTCCGTACGGCCATAAAGGAGTCGAACGAGATCCGCGGCAAGCTGACCTGGGCGCAGTTCGTACGCCGGGCCAAGGCCCCCGAGCTGCCGGTCGTCCTGCTCGAGGACCTCGGCGCCCTGGTCGGTCTGGTGCTCGCCCTCGGCGGCGTCGGCCTGTCGGTGCTCACCGGCAACGGCGTGTGGGACGGCATCGGCACCGTCTGCATCGGCGCCCTGCTGGTCCTGATCGCCCTCGTCCTGGCGGCGGAGACGAAGTCCCTGCTGCTCGGCGAGGCCGCGGACGTGGACCAGGTGGCCAAGATCCGCGAGGCCGTCGTGGACGGCGAGACCGTCACCGGCCTGATCCACATGCGCACGCTCCACCTGGGCCCGGAGGAACTGCTGGTCGCCGCCAAGATCGCCGTCCAGCACGACGACACGGCGGCGGAGGTGGCCCGCGCGATCGACGCGGCGGAGGCCCGCATCCGCGAGGCGGTCCCCATCGCCCGAGCGATCTACCTGGAGCCCGATATCCTCCGCACCACCAAGCCGTAACCCCTCCCACACACACGAGGCCGCGCCCCGCCCCAGACCGGGGCGGGGCGCGGCCTCGTGGCGGTGGGCGTGGTGTTCGCTGTGGCGCCCGGGCTGGGGCACACAAGCCTGGAGCTTCCTCGCGGCCCCCTGGCCCGGCGCCGGCTCCGCCCCGTGGGGTCCGGGGCGGAGCCCCGGTTTCGGGAAGGGGCGGGTCAGGGGAGAACCCCACCGCCCCACCCACAACCCCGCTACTCGATCTCGCCGAGCACCCGCAGAATCGCCACCTCGTCCGCCGCCCCCAGCAACCGCTCCCGGAACTCCGCACTCATCAGCTTCCGCGAGAGCAGCGCCAAGATCCGCAGGTGTTCGTCCCCCGCCGCCGCCTCCGGCACCGCGATCATGAACACCAGCTTGGCCTTCGTGCCGTCCAGCGCACCCCACTCGATGCCCTCGGGCGCCCGCGCGAACCCAACTACGGGCTCGGTCACCGCGTCCGTCTTGGCGTGCGGAATCGCGATCTCCTCGCCGAGCCCGGTCGTGCCCTGCTCCTCGCGGGCCAGCGCCGCGCGGACCAGCTCTGGTACATCGGCGACCTTGCCGGAGGCGGCGAGCAGCTCGGCCATCTCGCGTATGGCGGCTTCCTTGCCGTCCGCCGCAAGCCGCTGCCGTACGGTCTGCCCGGTCAGATACCCGGACAGCACCTGACCCGCCTGACCCGACTGACCCGCAGCCGCCCCCTGGGACACAGCGGCCGCAGCCACAGCCGCCCCCTCCGCCACGACCCCCGCCGGCACCCGCTCACGCACCGGCACGGGCACGCCCGCGCCTGCCCCCTGCCGCGCCGAGCCCCCCGCACCCCCGCCGAACGACAGCGACATCAGCCCGATCGTCGCGAGCGCCGTGGCCGCCGTACCGATCACGACGGCGACGAAGAACATCGGCACCCCGCCGACCGCCCCGAGCAGCGCCACGATCGGACCGCCGTGCGGCACGTTGCCCTCGACCGACGCGAGACCCGCCACCGCACCGGCGACCGCGCCGCCGAGCATGTTCGCCGGAATGACCCGCGCCGGGCGCGCCGCCGCGAACGGGATGGCGCCCTCGGTGATCCCGAAGAAGCCCATGAAGATCGCGGCCAGACCGGTCTCCCGCTCCTGGTCGTCGAACATCCGGCGGCGGATGAGCGTGGCCAGCCCCTGGCCCAGGGGCGGGACCGGGATGGCCGCCGCGCACATTCCCATGATCTCGGGGTTCTTGGAGACCAGGCCGGCGCCGAAGAGGAAGGCGGTCTTGTTGACCGGCCCGCCCATGTCGAACGCGATCATCAGGCCGAGGATCGTGCCGAGCAGCGCCGCGCTGGTGCCCGTCAGCCCGCCGAGCCAGTCGGTGAGGTGCTCGAAGACCCAGGAGATCGGCTCGCCGAGCACATAGATGAAGAAGAGGCCGAGCGCCGAAGTCGCCACGATCGGGATCACGATGATCGGCATGATCGGCTGGGCGAACTTGGGGACCTTGACCATCTTGATCCAGCGCACCAGATACCCGGCCAGGAACCCGGTGACGATCGCGCCGATGAACCCGGCGCCCGCCTCGCTGTCGTACAGCTCGCCGTGCGCCGCGATCCAGCCGCCGACCATGCCGGGCACCAGCGCCGGCCGGTCGGCGATCGCATAGGCGATATAGCCGGAGAGCACCGGGATCATCAGCTGGAAGCCGATCACGCCGATGTCGTTGACGGACTTCCAGAAGGAGTCGTCGGGGATCACGATGCCCTTGGGCGTCGTGTCGCCGCCCAGCGCGAGCGAGACCGCGATCAGCAGCCCGCCGACCACGACGAACGGGATCATGTACGAGACGCCGTTCATCAGGGCCTTGTAGGTGAGGCTGCGCCCCTTGCCCCCGGCGGAGCCCCCCGCTCCACCGCTGCCCGCGCCCTCGCCCGCACCCTCCCCGCCGTACACCGGCGCGCTGCGGACCTGCTCGATCAGCTGCTCGGGGTGGTGAATGCCCTCCGCGACGCCGACGACGAGCACCCTCTTGCCGACGAACCGGCTGCGGTCGACGTCCTTGTCGGCGGCGATGATGATGCCGTCCGCGTCTCTGACATCGTTGTCGGACAGTACGTTCTCGGCCCCGATCGAGCCTTGTGTCTCCACCTTCATGGCGTGCCCGAGCGACTCCGCCGCCTGGGCCAGCTTTTCCGCGGCCATATAGGTATGCGCGATGCCGGTCGGGCAGGCGGTCACCGCAAGCAGCTTGAGCCCTGGTCCGCTGGCCCCCACGCCATTGGGGGGATCGGCTGGACTGGTCACGTGGGTCTCCTTTGAGAACTTTGACAACGCGTTGATCGAGCGAGGGAAGGTGCAAGGGTCCCCGCGCCGAGCGCATCCCGCAAGAGGTCCGGACCGGAACAAATCCCAGGTCGGCAGGGCACAGACGGCGAACCGGCCGAAGATAGCGTCCACAGGTTGAAGAAAGCCGCTGCGGACTGGGGTTCGCTGCGCCGATCGGTGTAGATTCGTGACCGAGCCAGACGTCGCTGCTGATGGCGGTCGGGCGGTCCGTTCCGCGGACCGGCCGAGGGAGAGAGGGCCTCCGACGGACTGCGCACTGCGAGCAGGGGACCCGTGTGTCCAGGCCGTGTGACCACGGCGCTGCGGAACCGCTGCCGCATGCCCAGCCGAAACCACTCTCGCTCGAAACCGATCAATTGAGGAGCAGCAGATGACGAATGCCGTCTCCGGTCAGGACTTCAAGGTCGCCGACCTGTCCCTGGCCGCCTTCGGCCGCAAGGAGATCACCCTCGCCGAGCACGAGATGCCCGGCCTGATGGCGATCCGCGAGGAGTACGCCGCCGACCAGCCGCTCGCGGGCGCCCGCATCACCGGCTCGCTGCACATGACGGTGCAGACCGCCGTGCTGATCGAGACCCTGGTCGCGCTCGGCGCGCAGGTCCGCTGGGCCTCCTGCAACATCTTCTCCACCCAGGACCACGCGGCGGCCGCGATCGCCGTCGGCCCGAACGGCACCCCCGAGGACCCGAAGGGCATCCCGGTCTTCGCCTGGAAGGGCGAGACCCTGGAGGAGTACTGGTGGTGCACCGAGCAGGCGCTGACCTGGCCGGGCACCGCCACCGGCGGCCCGAACATGATCCTGGACGACGGCGGCGACGCCACCCTCCTGGTCCACAAGGGCGTCGAGTACGAGAAGGCCGGCGCCGCCCCTGACGTCTCCACCGCGGAGAACGAGGAGCACCGCGTCATCCTGGAGCTGCTGAACCGCACCCTCGCGGAGAGCCCGCAGAAGTGGACGCAGCTCGCCTCGGAGATCCGCGGCGTCACCGAGGAGACCACCACCGGCGTCCACCGCCTCTACGAGATGCACCGGGACGGGACGCTGCTCTTCCCGGCGATCAATGTGAACGACGCCGTCACCAAGTCGAAGTTCGACAACAAGTACGGCTGCCGCCACTCCCTGGTCGACGGCATCAACCGCGCCACCGACGTGCTGATCGGCGGCAAGGTCGCGGTCGTGTGCGGCTACGGCGACGTGGGCAAGGGCTGCGCCGAGTCGCTGCGCGGTCAGGGCGCCCGGGTCATCATCACCGAGATCGACCCCATCTGCGCGCTCCAGGCGGCGATGGACGGCTACCAGGTCGCCACCCTGGACGACGTGGTGGAGACCGCGGACATCTTCATCACCACGACCGGCAACAAGGACATCATCCTGGCCGCCGACATGGCCAAGATGAAGCACCAGGCGATCGTCGGGAACATCGGCCACTTCGACAACGAGATCGACATGGCCGGACTCGCCGCGATCCCCGGCATCGTGAAGGACGAGGTCAAGCCGCAGGTCCACACCTGGACGTTCCCCGAGGGCAAGACGATCATCGTGCTGTCCGAGGGCCGTCTGCTGAACCTGGGCAACGCGACCGGTCACCCGTCGTTCGTGATGTCCAACTCCTTCGCGAACCAGACCATCGCCCAGATCGAGCTCTTCACCAAGCCGGAGTCCTACCCGACCGACGTCTATGTGCTGCCCAAGCACCTGGACGAGAAGGTCGCCCGGCTCCACCTGGACGCCCTCGGCGTCAGGCTGACCACGCTCCGCCCGGAGCAGGCCGCCTACATCGGCGTCCCGGTCGAGGGCCCGTACAAGGCCGACCACTACCGCTACTGATCGCACCACCCGGTAGCCGGTGAAGCCCCCGCCCAGCCGGGGGCCCAGGGCCCGCCCGGACCGACTCGTCCGGGCGGGCCTTCGCACGTCAAGGAACGGACCATGCCCCGCGGCCGCTACTCCCTCCACGACCCGCACGATCACGCCCCGCTCGCCGAGGAGCACTTCCACTGCGCCACCGGCCCCAGCGGCTGGCGCTATGTCTCCCAGCTCACCTCCCCCTCCGGCGAGCACGGCGGCTCCGTGGACCTCACGCTCGACGAACGGGGCCGGCCACTCCGTCTGGAGCTGAACGCCGCGAGCTGGCGCGTCCGCGGCGCGGCGCTGGAGGGCGTCACCTGGGTCCGCACCGACCCGGCCGGAGAGCACGCCACCGAGGGCAATGTCGCCGCACACTCCTTCACCGGGGCCTCGCCGGCCTTCCTGATCGCCACGGCCCGCCTGCTGCGCCTCACCCCGGGCGGCCCAGCCACCCGCGTCCGCCTCGTCGCCTTCACCGCCCCCGTCCTGGCGCCCCGCACGCTCGACCAGTCCTGGGCGCTGCTGGACAGGGCGGCACACGCGACCGACAGCGGCCCGCTGACCGTGGACGAGTACGAGGTGACCGCCCTGGACACGGGTGAGCGGCACTCTGTCCACATCGCCGGTGACGTGGTGCTGGCGGCGCCGGGGATCGAGCTCGAAGACCTCGAGAGTCCGCCGTCGACCTTCGTCTGACGGAGCCTTGACGCCCGCTCCCTCGGGAGTTACACAGGGAGTCGCTGGTTGTTTCACATAGACGTCGAGACATCGTCCGTCGAGACACCGGGTCGACGCACCGTCCATGACGCGTGGCGCTCTGTGCGGAGGCCCCTTCTGACCTGCTACTGTGTTGATCTCACCCAAACCCCTTGACGGGGGTTGCCGGGTGAGGTAGGTTTTAACGGTTGCGGCGAGCAGGGTATGCTCGTAGGCATTTGCTCGCGGGCAACCGTGAGCACCAAGGTCGCCTCTGTTCTGAATTCTGATTCGAACGAGGCACACTTCGATCCCCGCAGGAATCGCGAAGCCGATTAGGTCGGTCGATGTGAGTCTGCTAAAGTCGAAACAGCCGAAAGGCAAAGGCCACTCCAATCGGCCACCAGAAATGGGAATTCGGACCGGGAACGGACCGGAAAACGGATCTGGTAAGGTTGGAAACACCGAAGGGAAGCGCCCGGAGAAACCGGTGAAACGGTTTCAAAG
>NZ_JBEOSB010000060.1:0-15262 GCF_040302705.1 Streptomyces sp. NPDC097640 | reverse complement strand
GCCCACGCCCACACCACCGGCCACCCCATCACCTGGCACCCCACCCACCAACACCACAACCACATCAACCTCCCCACCTACCCCTTCCAACACCAGCGCTACTGGCTCAACACCCCCACCGAAGGCGTCAAGCCCGGTGCGGACATCTCGGCGGCCCGCTTCTGGGAAGCCGTCGAAGGCGAGGACGCCAACGCCATCGCCACCCTCCTCGATGTCGCACCGGGCACCTCGCTGGACGCGCTCCTGCCGGCCCTGTCAGCTTGGCGCAAGGAGCGCCGAGACCAGGCCGTCACCGACACCTGGCTCTACCAGGAGGTCTGGAAGCCGGTCGTTCTCTCCGACATGGGTCGTCTGCCACTCGGCGGCTGGCTGATCGCGATCCCGTCGCGACAGGCCGAGCATCCGCACGTCGACGCCATTCTGGACGGTCTGGCACGCCATGGGCTGCCCACCGTCCCTCTGCTTCTCGACAGCGCCCACACCGACCTCCCGCTGCTGGAGCAGCACCTCGCACAGGCGATGGCGGAGGCTTCGAGTGGTGACCGCGCCGTCGCCGGTGTGCTCTCCCTGCTCGCGCTCGACGAGGAGCCGCATCCGCACCACCCCGAGGTGCCGCTCGGCACCGCCCTCACCCTCGCCCTGGTGCAGGCCCTCATCAACCGCGACAGTTTCGCGGCGCGCTTGTGGTGTGCCACCGAGGACGCCGTCGCCGCCGCCCCCTCCGACGAGCTCGGCCACCCTCTCCAGGCCATGGTCTGGGGGCTGGGACGCACCGCCGCCCTGGAACACCCGGATCTGTGGGGCGGGCTCATCGACCTCCCTGCCGACCTCACCGAGCGGGGCCTGCGCCACCTCATTGATGCCCTGACCACCTGCCACGGCGAACAAGAACTCGCCCTCCGGGCCACGGGTCTGCGTACCCGGCGCCTCGCCCGAGCCACCTCGACGGTCGCCACCACCCCCGAGGACACCCGGCACTGGACGCCCACCGGCACCGTCCTCATCACCGGCGGTACCGGAGCCATCGGCTCCCTCCTCGCACAGCGGATCGCCGAGCGCCACCCCGACTGCCATCTGCTGCTGGTGAGCCGCCGGGGGCCCGACGCCCCCGAGGCCACCGCGCTCCATGACCGGCTCACCGATCTGGGCGCCACGGTCACCCTCGCCGCCTGCGACGTCGCCGACCCCGACGCGCTCGCCGGTCTCATCGCGGATATCCCTCCGGCCCGCCCTCTCACCGCGGTCGTTCACACCGCCGGTGTCCTCGAGGACAACACGCTCACCGCGCAGACGCCGCGCCATCTCACGTCCGTTCTGGGGCCCAAGTCCCACGCCGCCCATCATCTGCACGCGCTCACCCAGGCCCTTTCCCTCGACGCGTTCGTACTCTTCTCCTCCGTGGCGGCCCCCTTCGGCGCCACGGGCCAGGCCAACTACGCCGCCGCCAATGCCTATCTCGACGCCCTCGCCGAGCACCGGCGGGCCCGGGGGCTCGCCGCCACCTCCATCGCCTGGGGCAACTGGGGCGGCGACGGGCTGGCCGGCACGCACACCGCGCAGGCGTACCTCCGCAAGCGCGGGTTTCCCCCCATGGCGCTCCACCTGGCGCTCGCCGCCCTGGAGCAGGCCGTCCTCTCGCCCCACGCCCAGCTGGTCGTCGCCGATATCGACTGGGGGAAGTTCCCGCCCGCCCCGCACACCCGTGACATCCAGGGAAGCGGCCCCGCCCCCGGGGTCGCGGACAGCAGCGGCGGCACGGGACCCGGCGACGGCACTCGCGGCACCACCGCGAACCTTGCGGCCCGCCTCGCCGGTCAGAGCCCGGCCGAACGCTACGACACGCTCCTCGGCCTCATCGGGTCCCACACGGCGGCCGTTCTCGGGCACTCCAACTCTGAGGCGATCGCCGCGGATCGCGCGTTCCGCGAGCTGGGATTCACCTCCGTCACGGCCGTCGAGCTCCGCAACCACCTCGTGGCGGCCACCGGACTGCGTCTGCCGTCCAGCCTCGCCTTCGACCGTCCGACCCCCGCCAAGCTCGCGGCTCACCTGTTGGCGGAGTTGACGGAGCCGGGCCCAGGCGATCCGGCCGCCTCCGCCACCACGAGCAGCGTCCCGGCCGGCGGGGCGAGCGCCGCGGGGAACGCCGCCGAGGTGGACACCGCCGACCCCGTGGCCATCGTCGGCTGGGCCTGCCGCTATCCCGGCGGGATCGCCTCCCCCGAGGACCTGTGGACCTTCATCACCTCGCACCGGGACGCCGTCGGGGACTTCCCGACCGACCGTGGCTGGGACCTGAAGAGGCTCTTCGACCCCGACCCGGACCGGCGGGGTACCTCCTACAGCCGACAGGGAGCCTTCCTCCACGACGCGGGCGAGTTCGATGCCGAGTTCTTCGGGATCAGCCCGCGCGAGGCGGCCGCCATGGACCCCCAGCAGCGGCTGCTTCTCGAAACGTCCTGGGAGGCGCTCGAACGAGCCGGCATCAACCCGCAGGACCTCCAGGGCAGCCCGACCGGGGTGTTCACCGGCAGCAACGCCCAGGACTTCACCGCCCAGCTGCGGCAGGCACCGCCGGAGGTGTCGGAGGGCTATGCCCTGACGGGCAGTTTCAACAGCGTCGCCTCGGGCCGCATCTCGTACGCGCTCGGTCTGGAGGGTCCCGCGGTCAGCGTGGACACCGCGTGCTCGTCGTCGCTCGTGGCGCTCCATCTGGCATGTCAGTCGCTGCGGGCAGGCGAGTGTTCGCTCGCCCTGGCCGGCGGTGCCACCGTGATGACCAGCCCCTTCAACTTCGTCGAGTTCTCGCGTCAGCGGGGCCTGGCCGCGGACGGAAGATGCAAGGCGTTCTCCACCACGGCCGATGGCACCGGCTGGGGCGAGGGCGTGGGCATGGTGGTGGTGGAGCGGCTGTCGGACGCGCGGCGCAACGGCCATCACGTGCTGGCCGTCGTACGCGGCAGCGCGGTCAACCAGGACGGTGCCAGCAATGGGCTGACGGCCCCGAACGGCCCCTCGCAGCAGCGTGTCATCCGGGCGGCCCTGGCCGCCGCCGGGGTGGCCGCGGCCGACGTGGACGCGGTCGAGGCGCACGGCACGGGAACGACGCTCGGCGACCCGATCGAGGCCCAGGCCCTGCTCGCCACATACGGGCAGGGGCGGCCGGCGGACCGCGCGCTGTGGCTCGGTACGGTCAAGTCCAACATCGGGCACACCCAGTCGGCCGCCGGCGTCGCCGGGGTCATCAAGACGGTATTGGCCCTGCGGCACGGGGTGTTGCCGCGTACCTTGCATGTGTCCGAGCCGACGCCGCACGTGGACTGGTCGGCGGGTGCTGTCCGGCTGCTGACCGACGACCAGCCGTGGCCGGACACCGGACGTCCCCGGCGGGCAGGTGTGTCGTCCTTCGGCGTCAGCGGCACCAATGCCCATGTGATCCTGGAGCAGGCGCCGCCGGTGGAGGCTCCCGCGAAGGCCGTGTCCCAGGACCCGCTGACGCTGCCCTGGCCCATCTCCGCGACATCGGAGGAGGCGTTGCGCGCCCAGGCCCGGCGGTTGCGCGCGTACGTGGCCGAACGCCCCGATCTCGACCCCGCCGACGTAGGTCGCTCGCTCGTGACGGGGAGGGCGGTGTTCGAGCACCGGGCGGTGCTCCTCGGCAACGGTCCCGACGACTTCCGGCGCGCTCTCGACGACCTCGCGGCAGGCGAGCCGAGCGGGAAGGTCATCCAGGGCTCGGCCACGGGCCGGGGAAAAATCGCCTTCGTATGCTCGGGGCAGGGCACCCAGCGCTCCGGCATGGGCCACCAGCTCTACCGCACGTCCACGGTGTTCGCCCGTGCTCTCGACAAGGTGTGCGCCCATCTCGACCCGTACCTGGAACACCCCCTGACGGAGGTGCTGTTCGCCGACGAGAAGAGCGAGACTTCGGCGCTGCTGCACCGGACCGCCTACACCCAGCCGGCCCTGTTCGCCCTCCAGACCGCGCTGTACCGCCTGGTCACCGAGGAGTTCGGGCTGGCCCCCGACTACCTGGCCGGCCATTCCCTGGGCGAGCTGACCGCCGCCCACCTGGCGGGCGTCCTCAGCCTCCCCGACGCCGCTGCGTTGGTCACGGCCCGCGCCCTGGCCATGCAGCGCCTTCCCGCCACCGGCGCCATGGTCGCCGTCGAAGCCACCGAGGCCGAGCTGCGCCCCCGGCTCAGCGGCCTGGAGGACCGGGCCGACATCGCCGCGGTCAACGCCCCCGGCTCCCTCGTTCTCACCGGCGACCACGACACCGTCCACCACATCGCCGACGCCTTCCGCGCGCAGGGCAGGAAGGTCACCTCGCTCCAGGTCGGCGGCGCCTTCCACTCCCCGCAGATGGACCCCCTGTGCGACGAGATCGAGCGCACCGCCGAGAGCCTGACCTACCACCAGCCCCACACCCCGCTGGTCACCGCGTCGGCCGGCGACGAGGGCGCGCGCGGGTCCGGGCAGGGTGAGGCGGGTGGTCCCGTACGGGGCGAGGAAGACAGGTCCGAGCCGGGCGCGGACCCGGGCACTCCGGAGTTCTGGGCTCTCCAGGCGCGCCGCACCGTCCACTACGCGAGCGCCGTCGAGCGACTGCACGCCCGAGGCGTGAACACCTTCCTCGAACTGGGCCCCGACGCCACACTCACCGCCCTCGTCCACCGCAATCTCCCCGACCACTCCCCCGTGGCCGTCTCCCTCCTCCATCCGGACCAGTGCGAGACGCAGAGCGTCCTGACCGCGCTCGCCACGGTCCACGCCCACAGTCGGCCCATCGCCTGGCGCCGCCACTACGCCGAGCGGCCACATCCGACGCCGCGCCACGCGGAACTGCCCACGTACGCCTTCCAGCACCGGCGCTACTGGCTGCCCACCCCCGTGGCGAGCGGCGATGTGAGAACCGCCGGGCTCGACGCGGCGGAACACCCCCTCCTCGGCGCCGCCGTGCAACTCGCGGATGGTGACGGCTGCCTGCTCACCGGTCGGCTGTCGCCGCGCACACATCCTTGGCTGGCCGACCACGCCATCGCCGGGACCGTCGTGCTGCCCGGCACGGCGTTCGTGGAGCTGGCGCTGCGGGCCGGGGACCAGGTCGGATGCGCTGGGCTGGAAGAGCTCACCCTGCACACTCCGCTGCACCTCCCCGCCGAGGGCGAGGTGGTGCTCCAGGTGGCGGTGGGCGCCGCCGACGAGACAGGCCGCCGTGAGCTGAGCATCCATGCCCGGACGGACGTGGACGGCGACGAGGGCTCCCCGGGTGCTCGGTGGACGCGGCATGCCGACGGCTCCCTGACGGCGGCAGCCCCCGACGGTGAGGGCGCTCGCGACAGCGTCGGCGGGGCTTCCGGTGAGGGCATCGATGACGACTTGGCCGCATGGGCCGCGGTGTGGCCGCCCCCGGGGGCGGAACCCTTGGACCTCGACGGGGTCTACGACCGGTTCGCCGAGGCCGACTTCGGCTACGGGCCCGCGTTCCAGGGCCTGCGCGCCGCATGGCGGTACGGCGGCGAGACGCTGGCGGAGGTGCGCCTCCCGGATCAGCCGGCCAGTGAGGCGTCGCGTTTCGGGCTGCACCCCGCGCTCCTCGACGCGGCGCTCCAGACCATGTGGCTGGTGACGCCTGACGGCGAAGCAGCGCCGGAGCAGCTGGGCGGACCCGACCAGGGTCTGCCGTTCGCCTGGCGCGGAGTGTCGCTGCGCGCAGCGGGACCATCCGCCTTGCGGGTACGCCTGCGACGGCTCGGGCCCGACACCGTGGCCGCCACCATGGCCGACGAGACGGGCCGACCGGTGGCATCAGTGGAGTCACTGACGCTGCGCCCGGTGTCCGAGCACACCTTGCAGGCCCCTGATGCCACCGAGGCCGCTGTCCGCGACGCCCTGCTCGGTCTGGACTGGACGGAGGTACCGCAACCTGAGGCGCAACCGGCTCTGGGGCGGTGCGCGGTGATCGGAGCCGACGGCCTTGGTCTGGGGCCCGCGCTCAGGGCCGCGGCGGGCGACGGGCGGTGGCCGGGCCTGGAGGTCATGGACGACCAGGCGGCCCAGGCGGGCTTGGCCGATCTGAGCGCCCTGGTGCAGTCCCTGGTGGCGGGCGGCCCCGTCCCGGACGTCGTCATCGCCACTTGCCAAACGGATGACGGAGGCGAGGCCGTACACGCCAGGACCCGGCAGGCGCTGGAGCTGCTCCAACAGTGGCTCGCCGAGGAGCGGCTGGCCGGTGCCCGCCTGGTGCTGGTCACCTCCGGCGCCGTGGCCACCGGCCCGGCTGAGGGAGTGACGGACCTGGCGGGCGCGGCGGCCTGGGGGCTGTTGCGTTCCGCCCAGTCCGAGCATCCGGACTGCTTCGTCCTGGTCGACGTGGACGGATCAGAGGAGTCCCGCGCCGCACTGCCCGCCACCATCGGCCTCGGGGAACCGCAACTGGCGGTCCGCGGCGGCCGGATGCTGGCCCCCCGCCTGGTGAGGAAGTCGGCCGGTTCCACCGCCGACGACGGCCTCGTGCTGCCGCAGGGACCGGAGAGCTGGCGGCTGGAGTGTCCCGGCGCCGGCAGCCTGGACGGGCTGGCCCCGGTGGCCTCCCCAGCCGCCACGATGCCGCTGGGCACGGCCGAGGTACGGGTGGCGGTGCGTGCGGCGGGGCTGAATTTCCGCGATGTGCTGCTCGCGCTGGGCATGATGCCCGGAAACACGGGCCTGGGCAGCGAGGGCGCGGGGATTGTCCTCGAAGTCGGTGCCGGCGTCACGGACCTTGTCGCGGGCGACCGGGTCATGGGGGTCTTCCCTGCCGCCTTCGGCCCAGTCGCCGTGGTCGAACGCGCGACCCTGGCGCGCATGCCCGACGGGTGGTCGTTCGCCCAGGCCGCGTCGGTGCCTGTCGTCTTCGCGACCGCGTATTACGGCCTGGTGGATCTGGCGCGCCTGCGGCCGGGGGAATCGGTGCTGATCCATGCCGCCGCGGGCGGAGTGGGCATGGCCGCCACGCAGATCGCACGTCATCTGGGAGCCGAGGTCTACGCCACCGCCGGCCCAGGCAAGTGGCACGTGCTGCGCGCTCAGGGCATTGAGGACGACCACCTCGCCTCCTCGCGCACCCTGGACTTCGCGCAGCGCTTCACGGCCACCAGCGGGGGGCGGGGGCTCGACGTCGTCCTGAACTGCCTGTCCCAGGAGTTCGTCGACGCCTCCCTGCGCCTGGTGGCCGACGACGGCGGCCGGTTCCTGGAAATGGGAAAGACCGACATCCGCGATCCAGAACGGCTGGCCATGGACCATCCGGGCCTGCGCTATCAGGCATACGACCTGATGGAAGCCGGACCGGAGCGGGTCGGGGAGATCCTGCGCACCGTACTGGACCTGTTCGGTCGCGGTGTCCTGGCGCCCCTGCCGACGACCTGTTGGGACATCCGACAGGCGGAGCACGCCTTCCGTCATCTACAGCAGGGCCGCCACATCGGCAAGAACGTCCTCACCCTGCCCACCGACTGGGACCCCACCGGCACGGTACTGGTCACCGGCGGTACGGGCGTGCTGGGCGCGGCCCTCGCCCGCCACTTGGCCGCCACCGGCCGGGCCCGCCATCTGCTCCTGGCCAGCCGGCGCGGACCGGACGCCCCTGGCGCCGACGAGCTGCGCCGGGAGCTGAGCGAACTGGGCGCCCAGGTGACCATCGCCCCATGCGACCTCGGCGACCGCTCGTCCACCGCACGGCTTCTGGAGTCGGTGCCCGACGAGCAGCCACTGACGGCCGTCGTTCACGCGGCGGGGATCGTGGACGATGCCACCATCGGCTCCCTCACCCCTCGCCACCTCGACAGCGTTCTGGCCGCCAAGGCCGACGCAGCCCTGCATCTACACGAGCTGACGCGCCATCTGGACCTGGCAGCGTTCGTGCTCTTCTCCTCGATCGCCGGCGTCGTGGGCTCGCCAGGGCAGGGCAACTACGCGGCGGCCAACGCCTTTCTCGATGCACTCGCCCACCAGCGGCGCGCGACAGGGCTCCCGGCGGTGTCCCTGGCCTGGGGGCTGTGGGAGGAGGCCAGCGGAATGACCGGCCACCTCGACCGGACCGACCACACCCGCCTGGCCCGGCTCGGCATCAAGCCGCACACCACCTCACAGGCACTGACCCTCTTCGACGCCGCGGTCACCCGCCACCAGCCCGTCCTCGTCCCCGCGCGCCTGGACCTCCCGGACACGAGCTCCGGCGCACCGGCCCTGCCGCCCCTGTACCGGGGCCTGGTCAGCTCCGAAGCGCGCCGGACCCGCCCGAACCGCCGCACAGCCGGAGCCGGTCCTTCGGCGCTGCGTGCCCGCCTCAGTGGGCATGACCCGGCCGGACAGCACGAGATCGTGCTCGCGCTGATCCGTTCCCACTCCGCTCTCGTCCTGGGCCACAATGATCCGGACGCCATCCATCCCGGCTCTCATTTCCGCGCCCTCGGCTTCGACTCCCTGACCGCCGTCGAGCTCCGCAACCGGCTGAACACCGCCACCGGCCTCCGGCTCCCCGCCACCCTCGCCTTCGACCACCCGACGCCCGGCGAGCTCGCCACATACGTCAAGGATCGAGTGCTGCACAACGGCGGCGCGGCGACGGTGGCCCCTGTGCTGGCCGAACTCGACAGGCTGGAAGCGGCCATGTCGCGGGTGGAGAAGGACGACGCGATCCGGTTCAGGATCGTCACCCGTCTTCAGTCCCTTCTCCTGAAGTGGAACGGGTCGGACGGCACCGCGGACCACAACGACGGCCCAGACCGACTGGCCTCCGCGACGGCCGGCGAAGTCCTGGACTACATCAAAAACGACCTCGGCCTCTCCTGAGTCGACGAGACCCGCCCGCGTCCTCCGCAGTTCTTCAAACGTGTTCAAGGACGCTCAAGGAAGTGATCCCAGTGGTACACGAAGACGAGCTCCTCAGCTATCTGAAGCGGGTAACCGCCGACCTGGACCGGACTCGCCGTCGTCTTTTCGAGGTCACCGAGCGGGAGCAGGAGCCCATCGCCATCGTCGGCATGGCATGCCGCTTCCCCGGCGAGGTCCGGTCCCCGGAGGACTTCTGGCAGCTCATCGTGGCGGAGACGGACGCGATCGGGGATTTCCCCACCGACCGTGGCTGGGACGTCGAGCGGCTGTACGACCCGGACCCGGACCGGTCCGGCACCTGCTACACGCGACATGGTGGCTTCCTCCACGACGCTGCCGGATTCGACGCCGAGTTCTTCGAGACCTCTCCTCGTGAGGCGCTGGCGATGGACCCGCAGCAGCGGCTGCTGCTGGAGGCCTCCTGGGAAACCTTCGAGAGCGCCGGCATCGACCCGGCTTCCGTGCGCGGCAGCCGAACCGCCGTGTTCACCGGTATCAACCCGCCGGACTACCCCGTCGGCCACGCCTCGCGCCCCCCGGAGTCCGCAGAGGGCTTCATCCTCACCGGCAGCGCGGGGAGCATCGCCTCGGGCCGAATCGCTTACACGCTCGGGCTGGAAGGGCCTGCGGTCACCGTGGACACGGCATGTTCGTCGTCCCTGGTGGCCCTGCACCTGGCCTGCCAGGCGCTGCGGGCCGGGGAATGCTCCATGGCGCTGGCGGGTGGGGTTGCCGTCATGTCCACCCCACGCATTTTTCTGGAGTTCGCGCGGCAGCGTGGGTTGTCGGTGGATGGGCGGTGCAAGGCGTATGGGGCTGGGGCGGATGGTACGGGGTGGGCTGAGGGTGTGGGGATGTTGTTGGTGGAGCGGTTGTCGGATGCGCGGCGGCTGGGGCATCGGGTGCTGGCGGTGGTGCGGGGTAGTGCCGTCAACCAGGACGGGGCGAGTAATGGGTTGACGGCGCCGAATGGTCCGTCGCAGCAGCGGGTGATCCGGCAGGCGCTGGCCGCGGCGCGGCTGTCCGGGGTGGATGTGGATGCGGTGGAGGGTCACGGGACGGGTACGCGGCTGGGTGATCCGATCGAGGCGCAGGCGCTGCTGGCCACGTACGGGCAGGAGCGGTCTGCTGATGCGCCGTTGTGGCTGGGGTCGGTGAAGTCGAATATCGGGCATGCGCAGGCCGCGGCGGGTGTCGCGGGGGTCATCAAGATGGTGATGGCCATGCGGGAAGGTCTGTTGCCGCGGACGTTGCATGTCGAGGAGCCGTCGCAGCATGTGGACTGGACGGCGGGGGCGGTACGGCTGCTGAGCGAGTCCATGCCCTGGCCTGAGACCGACCGGGCCAGGCGTGCGGGCGTGTCGTCGTTCGGGGTGAGCGGCACCAACGCCCACGTCATCCTCGAACAGGCACCACCGGAGGAACACCACAACCCGGCAGACACCTCTTCGACGTCGTTTCCCTGGATGGTGTCGGCCAAGTCCGAGCCGGCACTACGCGCCCAGGCAGCACAACTGCACGCATATCTGACGGCACACGGCGACGCCGACCTGGCCGACGTCGGACACGCGCTGGCCACCAGCCGCACCCCCTTCGAACACCGCGCGGTGCTCCTCGGTCCCGACCGCGAGGACTTCCTCCATGGGCTGCACGCCCTGGCGGCCGGTGAGGAGCACGACGGGCTTGTGCGCGGCGTGGCGTCCGGAGCGGGGAAGCTGGCGTTCGTGTGCTCGGGACAGGGCACACAACGCCCCCGCATGGGATACGAGCTCTACCAGGCCTTCCCGTTGTTCGCCGAGGCCCTCGACGAGGCCTGCGCCCACCTCGACCCGCACCTCGACCGGCCCCTGCGGGACGTCATGTTCGCCGAGCCGGAGACCGACACCTCCCGGCTGCTGGACCAGACGCTCTACGCCCAGCCGGCTCTGTTCGCTCTCCAGGTCGCGCTCCACCGTCTGGTCACCGAAGGCCACGGGGTCACGCCCCACTTCTACGCCGGACACTCCCTCGGCGAGATCACCGCAGCCCACCTCGCCGGCATCCTCACCCTCACCGACGCGGCCCGACTGGTCACCACCCGCGCCCGCCTCATGCACACCCTCCCCGGCACCGGCGCCATGACCACCCTCCAAGCCGAACCCCACGAAGTCGAAGAACACCTCACAGGGCGCGAGGCGCAGGTGTCCATCGCGGCCGTCAACGCCCCCGGATCCGTCGTCATCAGCGGTGACCGGGATGCAGTGGACGCCATCGCCACGCAGTTCCGCGCCATGGGCCGCAAGACGACCCCGCTCAACGTCAGCGCGGCCTTCCACTCACCCCACATCAACCCCATCCTCGACGAACTCCACAACACAGCCCAAGCCCTCACCTACCACCAGCCCCACACACCCCTGGTCACCACCGACCCCACCGGACAAGACCCCGCCACACCCGAATACTGGACCCACCAGACCCGCAACACCGTCCACTACACCCACACCACCCACCAACTCCACACCCACGGTGTCACCACCTACCTAGAACTCGGACCCGACGCCACCCTCACCACCCTGACCCACCACAACCTCCCCGACCACACACCCCAAACCGCAGCGCTCCTCCACCCCCACCAACCAGAAACCCACACCACCCACACCGCCCTCGCCCACCTCCACACCCACGGCCACCCCACCACCTGGCACCAACACACCCCCACCCACAACCACACCAACCTCCCCACCTACCCCTTCCAACACCACCACTACTGGCTTCATCTCTCCGAGCCGCAAGCCGACCAGCACGCTCCTCGCACCGTCACGGCCGAATCGCCCGCCACGGCCACCCTCCGTCAGCGGCTCTCCCACCAACGACCCGACGAGCAGCAGCAGATCCTCCTCGACGTCGTTCGTGCGCACATCGCCGCCGTCCTCGGCCACCAGAGCCCCCAGAACATCCAAGCCGAGCGCGCATTCAAGGAACTGGGCTTTACCTCGCTGACTGCCGTCCAGCTCCGCAATCGCCTGTGCGAGGCCACCGGGCTGACCCTCGCATCTACCATCGTCTTCGACCACCCGAGCCCCGCCGCGCTCGTTCAGCATCTCCGCGAGCAGTTTCTGGGTACGCAGGGCGAAATCATCAGCCACGTCCCCCTCACGGCCGCCGGCACGGGCGAACCCATCGCAATTGTCGGCATGGCATGCCGCTATCCGGGGGACGTGCAGTCCCCGGAACAGCTATGGAATCTCCTCGTGGCGGAGCAGGACGCGATCTCGGGATTCCCGACCGATCGCGGCTGGGACCTCGACAAGCTCTACGACCCGGACCCCGAGCGATTCGGAACGTCGTACACGAGAGAGGGGGGATTCATTCACCACGCGGGCGAATTCGACGCCGAATTCTTCGGCATCAGCCCGCGCGAGGCCCTGGCCATGGACCCTCAGCAGCGAATGCTTCTCGAGGTCTCCTGGGAAGCCTTCGAGCGGGCAGGAATCGACCCAACCTCCGTGCGTGGCACGCAGACCGGGATTTTCGCCGGGTTGGCCTACCACGACTACGCGCAGCGCTTCCCGACCGCTCCCGAGGGGTTCGAGGGATACCTCGTTCATGGAAGCGCGGGCAGTATCGCCTCGGGGCGCGTCGCCTACACCTTCGGTCTGGAAGGGCCGGCGGTCACCGTGGACACGGCGTGTTCATCGTCGCTGGTCGCACTGCACCTGGCCTGCCAGGCGCTGCGGTCCGGGGAATGCTCGATGGCCCTCGCCGGTGGGGTCACCGTCATGTCCACCCCGGCGGCCTTCATCGAGTTCTCCCGGCAGCGTGGGTTGTCGCCGGACGGACGATGCAAGGCGTTCTCAGCCACAGCCGATGGCACCGGCTGGGGCGAGGGCGTGGGCATGGTGCTGGTGGAACGGCTCTCGGACGCGCAGCGGCTCGGGCATCCCGTCCTGGCCGTGGTACGGGGGACGGCGGTCAACCAGGACGGAGCCAGCAACGGCCTCACCGCGCCCAACGGCCTCTCGCAACAACGTGTCATCCGCCAGGCCCTCGCCAACGCCGAGTTGACTCCGGCCGCCATTGACGCGGTGGAGGGACACGGTACGGGGACCACGTTGGGCGACCCGATCGAGGCGCAGGCCCTCCAGGCCACATACGGTCTGGACCGTCCCGCGGATCAGCCGCTTTGGCTCGGCTCGATGAAGTCGAACATCGGACACGCCCAGGCGGCAGCCGGGGTGGGCGGCGTCATCAAGATGGTGCTGGCGATGCGGCAGGGGTTGCTGCCGCGGACATTGCACATCGAGGAGCCGTCGCCGCACGTGGACTGGTCAGCGAGCGGGCTGCGGCTGCTGACGGAGGCCACGCCCTGGCCGGAGACCGACCGCCTGCGGCGTGCGGGCGTGTCGTCGTTCGGGGTGAGCGGCACCAACGCCCACGTGATCCTCGAACAGGCACCACCCGCCGAAGCCCCGGCAAACGGTGAAGACGCTTCAACGCCACCTTCGCTGTCTGTGCCTTGGGTTGTGTCGGCGAAGTCCGAGGACGCGCTGCGAGCGCAGGCGCGGCAACTGCGCCAGTATCTCGCTTCCGACCCGGAACTCGACTTGGCCGACGTCGGATACGCACTGGCCAACGACCGTGCCGCCTTCGAACACCGCGCCGTACTCCTGGGTCCCGGCCGCGAGGACTTCCTCCACGGCCTGGAAGCCCTGGCGGCCGGTGAGGAGCACGAGGGGCTTGTGCGCGGTGTGGCGTCCGGAGCGGGGAAGCTGGCGTTCGTGTGCTCGGGGCAGGGTACGCAGCGCCCCCGGATGGGATACGAGCTATACCAGGCCTTCCCCCTGTTCGCCGAGGCCCTCGACGAGGCCTGCTCCCACCTCGATCCGCATCTGGAGCATCCTGTGCGGGACGTCATGTTCGCCGAGCCGGACACCGACGCGTCCCGGCTGCTGGACCAGACGCTCTATGCCCAGCCGGCTCTGTTCGCTCTCCAGGTGGCGCTCCACCGTCTGGTCACCGAAGGCCACGGGGTCACGCCCCACTTCTACGCCGGACACTCCCTCGGCGAGATCACCGCAGCCCACCTGGCGGGCATCCTGAGCCTGTCCGATGCGGCCCGGCTGGTCACCACCCGCGCCCGTCTGATGCATGCTCTCCCCGCCACCGGCGCGATGACCACCCTCCAAGCCGAACCCGACGAACTCCAAGCGCACCTAGCAGGCCTCGAGGCGCAGGTGTCCATCGCGGCTGTCAACGCCCCCGGATCGGTGGTCATCAGTGGTGACCGGGGTGCCGTGGACGCCATCGCCACGCAGTTCCGCGCCATGGGCCGCAAGACGACCCCGCTCAACGTCAGCGCGGCCTTCCACTCACCCCACATCAACCCCATCCTCGACGAACTCCACAACACAGCCCAAGCCCTCACCTACCACCAACCGCACACACCCCTCATCACCACCGACCCCACCGGACAAGACCCCTCCACACCCGGCTACTGGACCCACCAGACCCGCAACACCGTCCACTACACCCACACCACCCACCAACTCCACACCCACAACGTCACCACCTACCTGGAACTCGGACCCGACGCCACCCTCACCACCCTGACCCACCACAACCTCCCCGACCACACACCCCACACCGCAGCGCTCCTCCACCCCCACCAACCAGAAACCCACACCACCCACACCGCCCTCGCCCACCTCCACACCCACGGCCACCCCACCACCTGGCACCAACAACACCACACCCACCACCACACCAACCTCCCCACCTACCCCTTCCAACACCACCACTACTGGCTCAACACCACCCCAACCCCCAACACCACCAACGTCCGCTTCTTGGATTCGCTGGAGAAATACGACGTCGAGGCAGTGGCCTCCGCCCTGGCCATCGACCGCGACTCCTCTCTCGAGACCGTCCTGCCGGCCCTCTCCGCCTGGCGCAAGCGCCACGATGACCAGACCGTCATTGATTCCTGGCACTACCGCGAGGAATGGAAGCCGGTCACTCTCCCCCAGGCCAGCACCCGGTCGCCCGGCACCTGGCTAGTGGTCGTGCCCGCTCTTCAGAGTCCGCACGCCCTTATCGACCTCGTCGCCGATGCCCTGCATCAACTCGGGGCGCGGACCATCAAGCTCACCCTCGACTCTTCCCACTCTGATCCCGAAACCCTTGCTCAGCAGCTCGCCGAGCACTGCGACGGCGTGAGCATCGATGGTGTGCTCTCGTTTCTGGCCCTCGACGAGGAACCCCACCCCGAACACCCCCACATCCCCACCGGAACCACACTCACCCTCACTCTCATCCAAACCCTCACCACCCACCCCCACATCACCGCACCCCTATGGGCCCTCACCCAAACAGCCACCACCACCCACCCAACCGACACCCTCAA
>NZ_JBEOSB010000059.1:0-23797 GCF_040302705.1 Streptomyces sp. NPDC097640 | reverse complement strand
GCCCACGCCCACACCACCGGCCACCCCATCACCTGGCACCCCACCCACCAACACCACAACCACATCAACCTCCCCACCTACCCCTTCCAACACCACCGCTACTGGCTCAACACCCCCACCCAGACAGGAGACGTCACCGCCGTCGGCCTGGACCCGGCGCATCACCCGTTGCTCGGCGCCGCGATTCCGCTCGCGGACGGTGAAGGACATCTCTTCACCGGCCGACTCTCATTGCGCACACACCCCTGGCTGGCCGACCACGCCTTCGCAGGCGTCGCGCTTCTGCCCGGTACCGCGCTTCTGGACATCGCCCTCCAAGCGGGGGAGCGCGTCGGGTGTCGGCATGTCGAGGAACTCACGCTGCATGCGCCCCTTCTCCTCCCCCAACGTGGCGGAGTCGCTCTCCAGATCAGCGTCGGGGTCCCGGACGCCGACGGGCGACGGGAGTTCGCCGCCTATTCACGGAGCGACGACGACGTCTCAGAGGGTTCGGACCGTCACTGGACGCGGCATGCCACGGGCACGCTGAGCACCGCCCCCTCCGCGGCGGCGGCCGGACCAATGGCTGACGTATGGTCCCCGGCCGGCGCCGATGCCCTGGACCTCGACGGGCTGTACGAGCGGCTGGCCGGGGCGGAGCTGGCCTATGGGCCCGCGTTCCAGGGACTGCGCACCGCCTGGCGCCGTGGCTCGGACATCTTCGCCGAGGTGCGGCTGCCCGAGCCGCAGGCCCGTGACGCCGACCGGTTCGGCATCCATCCGGCCCTCCTGGACGCGGCGCTGCACACCCTCGGCCTCGATCCGGCTCATGACGGGGCAGGGAGCGACGGCGCGGACGAGGACACCGACGTCGCACCGGACGGGCGGCCGTCGGCTTGGCTGCCGTTCGCCTGGCGCGGAGTCACGCTGCATCGCACGGGTGGTGAGGTGTTGCGGGTGCGGCTCTCGCCGCGGCCCGAACGTGGAGTGGTGACCATTGAGGCGGCCGACGAGTCGGGGCGGCCGGTGGCATCGATCGACGCGCTCGTGCTGCGGCCGGTGTCCGCGGGTGAGGTGCGGACCGCCGGCTCGGAGCATCACGAGTCGCTGTTCGGCATGGAATGGCCCACCGTGGCACTGCCCTCGGCAGGCCCCTCTGCCTCGTCCTACGCCGTCTTCGGCGCCGATTCGTGCGGGCTCGCATATCGGCGCCATGAGGACTGGACCGCGCTGCTGAGCGCCGTGGAGGTCGACGGCGCTCCTGAGGTGGTCGTCGTCTCTTGTGGAGATGAGGGCGCGGGCGTGCACACGGCGGCGTATCGCGCCCTGCACCTGCTCCAGTCCTGGCTCGGCGAGCAGCGACTCGCGGACAGCCGGCTGGTCGTGCTGACGCGAGGGGCAGTCGCCACCCGCCGGGAGGACGATGTCTCGGATCTGCCCAGCGCGGCGGTTTGGGGGCTGGTCCGCTCGGCGCAGTCCGAGAACCCGGACCGGATCACCCTGGTGGACTGGGATGGACACGGCTCCTTGGCCCAGGTGCTGCCCGTGGCGCTGGCCGTCGGGGAGCCACAGCTGGCCATTCGCGAGGGAGAGGTGTGCGTACCGCGGTTGGTGCGGGTGCCACGGCAGGAGCGGGCCGAGTCGGTCGAGGGATCGACTGACAGGTCGGGGGACGCGTCGGCTGACGGATCGCCGTGGGCGCTCGATCCGGCCGGGACCGTGCTGATCACGGGCGGCACCGGAGTACTGGGCGGCCTCATCGCCCGCCACCTCGTCGTGGCGCACGGGGTACGGCAGTTGCTGCTGGTGGGCCGACGTGGCGCGCAGGCCGAGGGCGTGGGGGACCTGGCCGCCGAGCTCGAGGCGCTCGGCGCGACGGTGACCGTCGCCGCCTGCGACGCCGCCGACCGCGAGGCGCTGGCCACCCTGCTGGGCCGCATCCCCGAGCGGCATCCGCTGACCGCCGTGGTCCATGCCGCTGGGGTGCTCGACGACGGCACGATCCCCTCGCTGACGGCGGAGCGGATCGACACCGTCTTCCGCGCCAAGGTGGCTCCGGCGCTACTTCTGCACGAGCTCACCCGCGACGCGGACCTGGCGGCCTTTGTGATGTTCTCGTCCGCCGCCTCCGTGCTCGGTTCGCCGGGCCAGGGCAACTACGCGGCGGCCAACGCCGTGCTGGACGCGTTGGCGCTGCACCGCCGGGCCAACGGGCGGCCCGCGACATCCCTGGCCTGGGGCCTATGGGCGCAGGGCAGCGGGATGACACGTCATCTGGACGGCAGCGACCACGCCCGGATCGGCCGCGGTGGGATGGCGCCGCTGGACACCGAGGAGGCCCTCGCCCTCTTCGACGCGTCGTCGGCCGCCGGGGAGCCGTTCCTCGTCCCGGCCCGGCTCGAGATCGGCGCGCTGCGCACGCGGGCGGCCACCGCCGGGGTGCCGGCGCTGCTGCGCGGGCTCGTCCCGATGTCCGCGCGCCCGGGGGCGGCCGAGCGGGGCGAAGGCGCGCCGGACTCGGGTGTGTCGCTCCGTGACCGTCTCGCCCGACGCGGGGGCAAGGAGCAGCAGGGCATCCTCACTCGTCTCGTACGGTCGCAGGCCGCCGCGGTGCTCGGGCACGCGGGGATCGAGGAGGTGGCGGAGCGGCGTGCCTTCCGGGAGCTGGGTTTCGACTCGCTGACCGCCGTGGAGCTGCGCAACCGGCTCACGGCCGCCACCGGCCTGCGGTTGCCGGCGACGCTCGCGTTCGACTTTCCGACCCCGGCCTCGCTCGCGGAGCATGTGCGCTCCCTGCTGCTGCCGGCAAACGGGAACGGGGCCTCGGCGGCTGAGGCCGGGGGCCTCCGCGAGGAGGAAGTGCGGGCCGCGGTGGCGTCCATCCCGCTCGACAGGCTTCAGGAAGCCGGTCTGCTGTCCGCGCTGCTGGAGCTCGCCGAGGTCTCCGGTGGCGTCGAAGGTGTCGGGGCCGGCGCCATCCCTGCGGCCCGTTCCGCGGACGGCGGCTCGCGTTCGATCGACGAGATGGACCTCGACAGTCTCATCGGCCTGGCCCATGGCGACCAGCCCTCCTCGGACTCGTAGTCTCGTAGTAAGGAGCGACAGATGACCGATCTCGTCGACGAAGGCCGGCCGGAGGCCGTCGATCGGGCGGATACCGTGCGCGGCCTGCGGGTGTTCACTCTCCCCGTGGTGCTGTGGGCGTGTGTCGGCGCCCTGGTGCTGGGCCTTCAGGTGCATGTGTTCGCCTCGTGGCTCGCCGACGGCGGCTACCGCATCGAGAAGGCGCCCCCGGCCGCGGGCGGTGGTGACATGGAGCGGATCGCCGATGTGCTGATTCCGCTGCTGTCCGTGGCGGGCGCGGTGGCCCTCGCGGTGTATCTGTACCGGAAGTGTCGGGCCAGTCGGCGGCTGACGTTCGACGCGCTGCTCTTCATCGGGCTGCTGCTGGCGAGTTGGCAGAGCCCCTTGATGAACTGGATCCATCCGGTGCTCGCGTCGAACATCAACGTGTTCGGAGCGGTCGCCTCGTGGGGGCCGTATGTGCCCGGCTGGCAGGGGGCGGGGGCCCACCAGGAGGCTGAACTGCCGCTGGCGACCCTGAGCATCTGCATGACGGCCATGATGGTCGCCGTGGCCTGCGGCAAGGGCATGGGGCTGGCCGCCGCCCGGTGGCCGCGGCTGGGGCGGATCCGGCTGATCGCGCTCGGCTTCCTGCTCGTTGTGCTCTTCGACGTCGCCGAGCCGCTGGTTTCCTTCTCGGGCGTCTCCGTGTGGACACGTTCGGTGCCCGAGCTGACCGTCTGGGGTGGGCACTGGTATCAGTTCCCGCTGTACCAGATGGTGGCTTCGGCGTTCTTCGGCGCCGCGCTGGGGGCTGTGCGCCACTTCCGCAACGAGCGGGGCGAGACGTGTCTGGAGTCCGGGGCGGCCCTCCTCTCGAAGGGCCTGAGGCCTTGGGTCCGGCTGCTGGCAGTGGTGGGCGGGGCGAATGTCAGCATCGCCCTCTACACCGGCACACACATCCTGTTCTCACTGCTGGACGGCGCTCCCCCGGACCAGCTTCCCGACTTCTTCCGTCCGCCGGCAGGCTACTGAGCCGGGACTGCTGAGCCAGGACTAGTGAGCCGGGGCTACTGAGCCGGTCGGCGCCGAGCGGCCCGCCTGATCCACGTTCCGGTTCCTGGGCTCCGCGATCATGCGGAGTTTCCCGGGGACCACATGGGTGGACTGGTGGACCGCTCGGACGCTCCGTCCGGGCACCGGGCGCAGCCGCCACCGGGAGGCGATGACGGCGACGGCCACGGCGGCCTCGGTCTCGGTGAAGGCGTCGCCGATGCACTTGTAGACACCCCCCGCGAAGGGGACCCAGGCCCCCTTCTTGACCCGCCCCGCGTTCCGCTCGGGGTCCCAGCGGTCGGGGTCGAACCGCTGCGGCTCCGGGTACCAGCGGGGGTCGTTCTGGAGGGCGTAGGCGCTGTACATGACCTCCGAGGCGGCGGGGAGCTCGTGTCCGCCGAGGCGCACCGGCTGCCGCGTACGTCGCGCGCCGACCCATCCCGGGTACTTGCGCAGCGCTTCCTTGACCAGCCTCTGGGTGAAGGGCAGCCGGTCAAGGTCCCGGTGGCTGGGTGGCCTGCCGTCGAGAGCCGTGTCGATTTCGTC
This sequence comes from Streptomyces sp. NPDC097640, assembly GCF_040302705.1. Taxonomy (NCBI): domain Bacteria; kingdom Bacillati; phylum Actinomycetota; class Actinomycetes; order Kitasatosporales; family Streptomycetaceae; genus Streptomyces; species Streptomyces sp. NPDC097640. Next base: position 19,153 of record NZ_JBEOSB010000059.1, on the reverse strand, counting down.
GTGCAGCCGTCGCTCGAGGTCGGGGTTCTGGCCGAGCTCGTGGAAGATCCACGATGTGATGGCGGCCGGCCCGCCGATTCCTGTGATGGCGAGCCCCATGATCTCGTCACGGATTTCTTCGTCGGTCAGGCCGATGCCTTCGGCGTCCGTCGTCCGCAGCAGCGTAGAGAGCATGTCGCCGTGGTCCCGGCCTTCGGCGCGGTAGGTGGCGATGGTGTCCTCGATGATGGCTCGCGCCGGGGGAAGTTGACGGTTTCCGGGGGTCGGCAGCCGTCGGTAGATTCCCGGCAGGAGCGCGCTCATCCTGGCCACCTGAAGAATGGCGTTCCCCACCTTCCGCAGCTCCGCCTCGGCGTGCGCGGCGCGTTCGGAGAAGAACAGCGACTTGGCGATCGCGGCGGTGGCCAGGTCGGTCATGACGGGCAGCACGTCCACCACGTCGTGCGCGGACCAGGATTCGGCGGTCTCCGTCGCGGCGGCGGACATCGCGGCGACGTAGCTGCCGAGCCGCTGCCGGTGGAAACAGGGCTGCATCATGCGGCGCTGGCGTCGGTGCGGCTCGCCGGTCGTGGCGACCAGGATCGGTCCGATGAAGGACAGCGCCTTGGCGTGGCCGATGCCCCGTGTGTACGCGTGCGCATCGGTCACCAGCAGGGTCCGCACCAGGTCCGGGTGGGTGGCCACATAGACGGGCTTGTGGCCGAGCCGGATGCGGACCAGGTCTCCGTGGTCGGCCAGGGAAGTCAGGAAGTCGAGCGGCCGCCGGGCCAGCCGCGGCAGATGGCCCGCCACCGGCCATGAGCCCGGCGCATCGGGGACGGGGAGAGTGGCAGGCATCGCGGGACTCCTATCAGGATCTGTCGCTACCAGCGGAAATGAGAATAAGGAGCGCTAATGCGTGTAAGAAGCCCCTATCCACCCCAGCCTGCGCTCTCCCTCAGCCACTGGTCGACGTGGCGGGCGGTGTCGCCCGCGTACTCCTCCAGCATGGTGAAGTGGTCGCCCGCGACGTCCATGACCGTGTGCGGCACTCCCCAGGCGGGGGGCGACTGTTCGCCGTCCCGGCCCCGGATGAAGAGGGTGGGGGTTTCGATGCGGGGCGGTGTCCAGCCGGAGAAGATCCGGAAGTAGCCGCCCATCGCGGTGAGCCGGGTGTAGTCCACCTCGACGAATTCGGTGACCCGATTGAAGATTTCGCTGGTCAGCGCGGAGGCGACGGGTGCGATCCCCTCGTCGGGGAGATACGCGTCCATGGCCACGGCCGCCTCGGGAAAGACTCCCAGGCCCTCCAGGTGGCTGGTGACGCAGTAGGTGAGCCAGCCGCCCGCGGAATGCCCGGCGAGGGCGAAGGGCGCGCCGTCGGTGAAGCGCACGACGGCTTCGGCGAGCATACGGGTCACCGCGTCGACGTCGGCAGGCAGGGGCTCGCCCTCGAGGAAGCCGGGCGCGGGCGCGTACCAGACGTCGCGCACCCCCTGGAGTGCGGCGGCGAAGCGCGAGTACTGGTACGCGCTGGAGATCGCGGCCACGGTGGGGAGGCAGATCAGCATGGGCGGGGAGGGTTCGGCCGTTTCGCCTCGCGGCGTGGTGTCCGGTGCCGTGGCGTGGGCGAGCCGGACGAACGTCGGCGCTGTCTCGGCTGACGTGGCGCCGAAGGCGGGTCGGAAGACCGAGGCGGCGGACAGCAGTTGCATCGCTTCGTGGATGCGTCCGGTGTCATGCCCCACCCAGAACAGGGACTCGACGGTGGCCGCCGAGGGCCCTTCGCGATGGACCGGTCCGTGCGCGCGGCCCGCCGCGGGCTGGTCCCGGTGATCCCCGGTGCCGTCGGCCTCGACTGCCAGTTGCTCCGCCATGTGACGCGCCAGGGCGGCGGGGCTGGGGTGGTCGAAGACCAGGGTGGTGGCGAGGCGCAGGCCGGTGGCCGCGGCGAGCCGGTTGCGGAGTTCCACCGCGGTGAGGGAGTCGAAGCCCAGTTCGCGGAACTCGCCTTCGGCGTCGACCCTCTCGGCGGCGCCGTGGCCGAGGACGGCGGCGGCCTGGGTGCGTACCAGCTCCAGGAGGGCGCCGGTGCGCTCGGCGGGGCCGGGCAGCCCGGCGAGGCGCGCCCGGAGTGCGGCGGGCGCCTCGGCGGCGGTGGCTCCGGCGGCGTCGGCGGCGGCCGTCCGGCGGGCGGGCACCCGGACCAGGCCGCGCAGAATGGGGGGCAATGCGCCGGCCGCGGCCTGTGCGCGCAGGGCCCGGAAGTCCAGCGGAGTGGCCAGCAGTACGGCCTCGTCGACCATGCCGGCGGTGTCCAGGAGGGCGAGCCCCTGTTCGTCCGTCAGCGGTGCCAGGCCGCCCCGGGCCATCCTGGCCCGGTCGGTGGCGCCGAGGCCCTCGGTCATACCGCTTGCCTGGGCCCACATTCCCCAGGCCAGGGACTGACCCGGCAGGCCCAGGGCGCGGCGGTGACGCATCAGCGCGTCGAGGAAGGCGTTGGCGGCGGTGTAGTTGCCCTGCCCGGGGCTGCCGAAACTGGCCGCGGCGGAGGAGAAGACGACGAAGGCGTCGAGTGCGGCGGCGCGGGTCAGCTCGTGCAGGTGCAGCGCGCCGATCGCCTTCGGCCCCAGTACGGCGTCCACGCGCTGTGGCGTCAGCGAGGTCAGGATGCCGTCGTCGACCACGCCCGCCAGGTGGATCACCGCGCTGAGCGGATGCCGGGCGGGAATGCCGCTCAGCAGCCCGGCCACCGCATGACGGTCCGCCATGTCGCAGGCCCGGACGGTGGCATCATCGGCGCCCAGCCGGGCAAGGTCGGCCAGCAGCTCGGGGACTCCGTCCGCGTCCGGTCCACGGCGGCCGGTCAGCAGCAGGTGGCGTACGCCATGGGCCGTCACGAGGTGCCGGGCGAGCAGCCTCCCCAGGACGCCGGTGCCGCCGGTGATCAGCACCGTGCCGTCGGGGTCCCAAGTGCGCTGGACGATGGCGTCGGGGTCGGCGGCGGGGTCGGCTGCGGCGGGTGTTGGCGCGTCTTCGTGGTCCGTGGGCGGTGCGGTGACGGCGACGCGGGCCACGCGGGGCAGGTGGACCGTGCCGTCGCGGAGCGCGATCTGCGGTTCGCTGGCCAACAGGGCCTCGGGCAGGGCCCGCTGGGATTCGGGCCGCCCGTCGGTGTCGGCCAGCACGAAACGGTCGGGGTGCTCGCTCTGCGCAGAGCGGACCAGCCCCCACGCCGGCGCGTACGCCAGGTCGGCCACGGTATCGGTCGGTGTCGCGGCGACGGCGCCGTGTGTGACCAGGGTCAGGCGGCAGTCCGCGAAGCGCTCGTCGCCGAGCCAGCTCAGCAGCAACTCCAGCACGCCGTTGGTGGCCTGCCGCAGCGCGGTCGCGGTGGTCGCGGTGGTGGCGACGGTCGAGGGGGTCGGGTCGTGGCGGTCACCGGGCAGGTCCTGCCGACCGGCGTCCTGCTCCCGGCAGGAGATCACCACCATGTCCGGGGCAGGGCCGCCCAGGGACACGGCCTCACCCAGCGCGGCCAGGTGAGGATAGGCCCGCCACGCGGCCCCGGCCTCGTCCAGTACCCCCGCCAGGCCCGGCACCTCGGGCCCGACGACGGCCCATCGGCACTGCCTGGCCGACGCGGCGGGGGCGGCCGACCTCGGCGTCCACTCAAGGCGGAACAGCGCCTCGTGGTACGCCGTGCCCGCCGCGCGCAGCCGCTCGGCGGTGATCGGCCGGAAGGCCAGGGACCGCGCCTGGGCCACGAGCCGTCCCGAGCCGTCGGTGGCCCTCAGCGCGATGGTGTCCTGCGCCACCGGTGTCAGCCGGACCCGCAGCGTCGAGGCGCCCGCGACGCCCACTGTCACGCCGCCCCAGGAGAACGGCAGTCGGCCGCGTTCCTCGGCGCCCGGCCCGGGCGTGGTGTCCAGGCCGAGCGCGACGGGGTGCAGCGCCGCGTCGAGCAGCGCGGGGTGCAGGGCGTACCGTACAGCGTCGACCGCCTGCTCCTCGTCCAGCCCGACCTCGGCGAACAGCTCGTCCCCGCGCCGCCAGGCGGCCCGCAGCCCTTGGAAAGCGGGGCCATAGCCGAGACCGACGCCTGCCAGATCGGCATACCAGGTGGTCAGGTCCACGGGTGTGGCGTCCGGTGGCGGCCATGCCTCGGCCGCCTCTCGCTCCGCCACTTCGTGCTCTGCCGCTTCGTGCTCCGCTGGCGCCGCCGGTCCGCCGAGCGGATCGCCGCCGCGGGTCAGCACTCCGGTGGCGTGGCAGGTCCAGGCGGTGTCCGCGGCCGGGCGCGGGTCGTCGTCGAGGCGGGAGGAGAGGGTGAAGGGGCGTCGGCCGGCCGCGTCGGGCGCGCCGAGCAGGAGCTGAAGGACCACCGAACCACGTTCCGGCAGCACCAAAGGAATCTGGAGGGCCAGTTCCTCCACGCGGTCGTAGCCGGCCTCGTCGCCCGCGCGGAAGGCCAGTTCCAGGATCGCGGTGCCCGGGAGCAGCACGGTGTCGAAGATGACGTGATCGGCCAGCCAGGGGTGGGTACGCAGCGAGAGCCGCCCGGTGAACAGCAGCTCCTGGGAGCCGGCCAGTTCCACGGCGGAGCCGAGCAGCGGGTGGTCCGCGGGGGCCAGACCGGCGGCCGACAGGTCCGCCGCCCTCTCATGCGTCCTGGGCCAGTAGCGGTGTCGGTCGAAGGCGTAGGTCGGCAGCTCGACGCGGCGTCGTCCGTCGGCCCCGGCCGGGCGCGGGCCGATGACCGCCGGCCAGTCGACGGCCACGCCGTGGACATGGATCCGGGCGAGGGCGGTGAGCAGGGTGTGGGCCTCGGGCCGGTCCGGACGCAGCGCCGGTGCCGACACGATCCGGCCGCCGTCGGCCACCGGCCTGCCGACCGGTACGGCGGCAGCCGTCTCCGCGGACACTGCGGCGGCCGCCTCGGCCGGCTCTGTGGCCGGGTCGTCGTCGAGGCGGTCGTGGGCGAGGGCGGACAGCGTGCCGTCCGGGCCCAGTTCCAGGAAGGTGCTCGCGCCGTTCGCCCGCAGCCACGCCAGTCCGTCGCCGAAGCGCACGGCGTGGCGGACGTGCCGCACCCAGTACTCGGGGTCCGTCAGCTCGCCGGGACGGGCGAGTTCTCCGGTCAGGTTCGACACCATTCCGATGGCCGGTTCCGCGTACGTCAGCGAGGCGGCGACCTGGCGGAACTCGTCCAGCATCGGCTCCATCAGCGGGGAGTGGAAGGCGTGGCCGACTCGCAGCCGCCGGGTCTTGCGGCCCCGCGCGGCGAAGGCGGCAGCCACCTCGTCGACAGCGCTCCGCTCGCCCGAGACCACCACCGCGCTGGGTCCGTTCACCGCGGCCACCGACACCTGCGCCTCGCGTCCGGCCAGGGCCTCTGTCACCTCGTCCTCGGTGGCCCGCAGCGCCACCATCGCCCCGTCGGGCGGCAGTTGCTGCATGAGCCGACCGCGCGCGGCCACCAGCAGCGCGGCGTCAGGCAGGGTCAGGACCCCGGCCACATGCGCGGCGGCCAGCTCGCCGAGGGAGTGGCCGAGCAGGTAGTCGGGGCGTACGCCGAAGGACTCCAGCAGCCGGAACAGCGCCACTTCGACCGCGAACAGGGCCGGCTGGGCGTAGCGGGTGCGGTCCAGCAGGGCGGCCTCGTCCGTGCCGGGGGCGGCGAACAGCAGCGCGCGCAGCGGGCGGTCAAGGTGGCCGTCCAGCTCGGTGAGCACCGCGTCCAGCGCCCGCGCGTACGCCGGGAAAACGGCGGCCAGCTCGCGGCCCATGCCCACGCGCTGGGTGCCCTGGCCCGCGAAGAGCATCGCGAGCCCGCCGTCGGATCCCGAGCCTGATCCGGGTGGCGGCGAGCCGGTCACCAGGCCGGGGGCGAGGTCACCGGCGGCGAGCGCGGCCAGGCCGCGTACGAGTTCCTCGCGGTCCTCGGCCACGATCACGGCGCGGCGCTCGAACACCGCCCGCTCGGTGGCCAGGGCGCGGGCCACGTCGACGAGTCCGGCGTGGTCGGCGTCGCCCGCCGTGAACTCCCGCAGCCGCCGGGCCTGGCCGCGCAGGGCGCTCTCGGTGCGGGCCGAGACCACCCAGGGCACTGCCCTGGGTGGGACTTCTCCCGGACGCTCGTCCACCGCCACCGACACCGCCGCCACGTCTTCGAGCGCTGGCTCGTCGGGGGCCTGTTCCAGGATGACGTGGGCGTTGGTGCCGCTGACCCCGAAGGAGGAGATCCCCGCACGCCGCGGATGTCCGTTGCACGGCCATGGCACCGGCGCGCTCAGCAGCCGCACCCGGCCCGAGGACCAGTCCACGTGCGGCGAGGGGGCGTCGGCGTACCGGCTCGCCGGCAGGAGGTCGTGCTGGAGCGCCAGCACCATCTTGATCACACCGGCGACACCCGCCGCCGCCTGCGTGTGCCCGATGTTCGACTTCACCGACCCGAGCCACAGGGGGCTGTCGGCAGGGCGGTCCTGACCGTACGTGGCGAGGATCGCCTGCGCCTCGATCGGGTCGCCGAGCGTCGTCCCGGTGCCGTGCCCTTCCACCGCGTCGATGTCGGTGGCGGCGATCCCGGCGTTGGCGAGTGCCTGGCGGATCACCCGCTGCTGCGCGGGGCCGTTGGGCGCGGTGAGCCCGTTGCTCGCCCCGTCCTGGTTCATCGCGCTGCCGCGTACGACCGCGAGCACCCGGTGTCCGTGACGCCGTGCGTCGGACAGGCGCTCCAGCAGCACCACGCCGACGCCCTCGGACCAGCCGACGCCGTCGGCCTCGGCCGCGTAGGCCTTGCACCGGCCATCGGCCGCGAGCCCACGCTGGCGGGAGAACTCCACGAAGGCGGCCGGTGTGGACATCACGGTCGCCCCGCCCGCCAGGGCCAGCGAACACTCCCCCGAACGCAGCGACTGAGATGCCAGATGCAGCGCCACCAACGACGACGAACACGCCGTGTCCACCGTCACCGCGGGCCCCTCGAAACCGAAGGTGTACGCGAGCCTTCCCGACAGCACGCTGCCGGAGACCCCGGTCAGGGCATAGCCTTCGAGCTCGGGTCCACCTCGGCGCACCACGTCGGTGTAGTCCTGGAGGGCGAGCCCGGCGAACACCCCGGTGCGGCTGCCGCGCAGCGACGCCGGGTCGATCCCCGCCCGTTCCAGTGCCTCCCAGGAGGTCTCCAGCAGCAGGCGCTGCTGCGGGTCCATGGCCAGTGCCTCGCGGGGGCTGATGCCGAAGAACCCGGCGTCGAAGTCCGCCGCGTCGTAGAGGAAGCCGCCCGCTCGCGCGTACGAGGTGCCGGGGCGCTCCGGATCCGGGTCGTAGAGCGTTTCCACGTCCCAGCCCCGGTCGGCCGGGAACTCCGCGATGGCGTCCCTTCCCTGGGCCAGCAGCTCCCAGAACTCCTCCGCCGAGCGGACTCCGCCGGGGAGGCGGCACGCCATGCCCACCACGGCGATCGGCTCGTCCGTCGCCACCGCCTCGCGGGCCGGCGCGGCGCCCGATCCGGCCGCCGCCGCGCCGTCGAACAGCAGCTCCCACACACCAAGGGCGAGTGCGGTGGAGTTGGGGTGGTCGAAGACGGCCGTGGTGGGCAGTGGCAGACCGGTGGCGATGTTCAGCCGGTTGCGCAGCTCCACGGCGGTCAGCGAGTCGAAGCCCAGCTCGCGGAAGGCGCGCTCGGGCGGCACGGCCGCCGGGCCGTCGTGCCCGAGCACGGCGGCCGCGTGCGTACGGACCAACTCGAGCAGCGCTCGCCGCTGCCGGGCGGGGTCCAGGCCGGCCAGCCGCGCGCGCAGCGTGTCGGCGGGCTCGCCACCGCCGTCTCCCCGGGCGAGCTGCCAGGCCTCGCGCGCCTCGGGGATCTCGCTGAACACCCGGTCCAGCCGGTCGGCGGCCTCGGTCTCCACCAGGCGCCGCCAGTCGATGTCGGCGGCGGTCAGGCAGGTCTCGCCGTGGTCCAGTGCCTGCTTCAGCGCTTCCAGGGCGAGCCGCGGGTCCATGGCCGTCACGCCACGGCGACGCCAGGACGATGCTTGGCTCCCCGCGGGCCCGGTCTCCTCGTCGCCGTCCGTGGCCCAGGCGCCGCAGGCCATAGCCAGCCCCGGCAGTCCCAGGACGCGTCGATGGTGCGTCAGCGCTGCCACCTCGGCGCACATATCGTGTCCCACGGCCCCCAGGTGTGGCGCGGCCGGTGAGAACACCACGAAGGCCGACAGGTCGGCGTCGCGGGTGAGCTCGTGCAGATGCCACGCCGTCGCGACGCCGTCGTCCCCCTGCGCCGTGTGTACGACGGCGCGCAGGGGGAGCTCGTCCGAGATGCCGGTCAGCAGGTCGGCCAGGGCTGAGCGATCGGCCGGGTCGCACGCCGCCACCGTCACCCTGGGCCCCATCGCGGAGAGTTCGTCCGCGATGCCGAACCCGTCACCGTGTTCGTCGAGGAGCAGCAGGTGTTCCGCGCCATTGGCGGCCAGCCAACGTGCCGTGTGAGCGCCCGGCCCGTCCGTACCGCCGCTGATCAGTACGGTGCCCTGGGGCCGCCACTCCCGCTCCGCGACCGCCCCGGCCAGCGGAGCCCGCGCCCACCGGCGTACGAACACCCCCAACGCGCGCACCGCGCACTCGCGCTCGTCGCCGTGGAGGACGCCGATGAGCCCGTCGACGGTCCTGCGATCCGGCACATCCGGCAGGTCAGACACACCCGGGCCATCCGGCTCGTCCGGCACATCGACCAGCCCACCCCACAGCCCTGGAGCCTCTAGCCCCACCCTCCGGGCCGTGTCCCACACTCGTGCCTGTGCCCGGGACGCCGGAGCGTCGTCGCCGCCGAGCGACACCGCGCCGCTCGTCACACACCACAGCCGGGCCCCCGCGCCCCATCCGCCCAGGTCGTCGAGATCGCCCAGTGCCTGTGCCACAGCCGGCAGCAGCGACACCGTCATCTCGTCGTCCGCGATCAGCACCAGCCCCTTCACCTCGGGCTCGGTGTCCGGCTCGCCCCGCAGCCGTTCGACCAGGGCCGTGTGGCCGTCCGGGCCCGGACCCGGACCCGCGGGGACGCGTACCACGCGGGCACCGGCCCGCTCCAGCCCCTCGACAAGGGCCCGCCGCGACCCGTCCGGGGCGACCACGAGCCAACGCCCCGTGAACGACTCCGCGCCACCGGCCCCGGCCGGTCGCCACACCTCCCGGTAGCGCAGGCCGTCCACCGTCTCGCGATCGCGGCACCCCTGCCGCCACGCCTCCAGGGCCGACACCAGGGCCGCCAGCGACGCTCCCTCGCCGACCCCCAGCAGCCGGCCCACGCCCCCGACATCGCCCCGCCGCACCGCCGCCCACAACGGCTCGTCAGCGCCCTGGGCCGCGTCACCGCCCACCGCGCCTCCGGGCGCGGGCTCCAGCCAGAACCGGTTCCGTTCGAAGGCGTAGGTGGGCAGGTCGACGCCGCTTCGCCGGCCGGCTCCCGGCCCCACGGCCAGGGACCAGTCCACCGCACCGCCACTGACGAAGAGCCGCGCGAGGGACGTCAGGAAGCGGCTCAGCCCTCCTTCGTCACGCCGCAGCGTGCCCAGCACGAGGGTGTCCGTGGCGCCCAGCGCGTCAAGGGTCTCCTGCACACCGACCGAGACGGCCGGGTGCGGGCCGGACTCGATGAAGACCGTGTGGCCGTCCTCGACGAGCGCGCGGGTGGCGTCCTGGAAACGCACCAGTTGGCGCAGATTGCGGTACCAGTACTCGGCGTCGAGCTCGGAGCCGTCCACCCGTTCGCCGGTGACGGTGGAGTAGAGGGGGATGTCGCCGGTGCGGGGGCGGATGGGGGCGAGCAGGGTGAGCAGACGCTCGTGGATGGCCTCGACCTGCGGGGAGTGGGAGGCCCAGTCGACTTTGAGCCTGCGCGCCCGTACGCCGTCCGCGGTCAGCTCCGCCAGCAGCGCGTCCACGGCCTCGGGGGTCCCGGAGACCACGGCGGAGGCCGCGCCGTTGACGGCCGCGACGCACAGCCGCTCGCCCCATGGCGCCAGGCGCGGCTCGAGTTCCGGGGCGGGCATGCCGACGGAGAGCATCGCGCCGCTCCCGGCCAACTCGGACAGCACCTGGCTGCGCAGCGCGACGATCCGCGCGGCGTCCTCCAGCGACAGCGCGCCCGCGACATACGCGGCGGCGATCTCGCCCTGGGAGTGGCCGGCCACCGCGGCGGGCCGCACGCCGTACGACCGCCACAGCGCCGCCAGCGACACCATGACCGCGAAGAGCACGGGCTGGACGACGTCCACCCGGTCCAGCGGTGGTGCGTCCGGCTCACCACGCACCACGTCGAGCAGGGACCATTCCACGTGGGGAGCGAGCGCTTCGGCGCAGGCCGCCATCTGTTCGGCGAAGACGGGTGCGGTGTCCAGGAGCTCGGCGGCCATGCCGTCCCATTGGGTGCCCTGGCCGCCGAACAGCATCGCGACCCTGCCGTGGGCGGCCGGGCCCGGCTGCCCCTCGACCAGTCCGGCAGCCGGAGCGCCGGTGGCCAGCGCTTCCAGTGCGCGTACGAGTTCTTCGCGGTCCTCGGCCACGATCACGGCTCGGCGCTCGAACACCGCCCGCTCGGTGACCAGGGCGTGGGCGACATCGGTGAGTCCAGCGTCTTGGTCCGCGATGAACTCCCGCAGCCGCCGGGCCTGCCCCCGCAGCGCCCCTTCCGAGCGCGCCGAGACGACACACGGCACCACCGGCGACGCCGCCGTGAACTCGCCCTCCGCCACGGCCTCGACCGGAGCCTGCTCGAGAATGACGTGCGCGTTGGTGCCACTCACACCGAAAGACGAGACACCCGCCCGACGCGGACGCCCATCCCTCGGCCACGGCACCGGCTCGCTCAGCAACCGCACCCGCCCCGCCGACCAATCGACATGAGGCGTGGGTGTGTTCGCGTGCAGGCTCGGTGGCAGCGTCTCGTGTTCCAGCGCCAGCACCATCTTGATCACACCGGCCACCCCGGCAGCGGCCTGTGTATGCCCGATGTTCGACTTCACCGACCCCAGCCACAACGGCCGGTCCTCCGACCGATCCTGACCGTACGTGGCCAGCAGCGCCTGAGCCTCGATCGGATCGCCCAGCGTCGTCCCCGTCCCGTGCCCCTCCACCGCGTCGATCTCCGCGGTCGCCAAGCCTGCCGCGGCGAGCGCCTGCCGGATCACCCGCTGCTGCGACGGACCATTCGGCGCAGTCAGACCATTGCTCGCCCCGTCCTGATTCACCGCACTGCCCCGCACCACCGCCAGCACCCGATGCCCCAACCGCCGGGCATCCGAGAGCCGTTCGACCAGCACCATGCCGACGCCCTCGGACCAGCCGACACCGTCGGCCTCCGTGGCGTAGGGCTTGCACCTGCCGTCCGCAGCGAGCCCACGCTGACGGGAGAACTCCACAAACACCCCGGGCGTCGACATCACCGTCACCCCACCCGCCAACGCCAGCGAACACTCCCCCGAACGCAACGACTGACACGCCAGATGCAACGCCACCAACGACGACGAACACGCCGTGTCCACCGTCACCGCAGGCCCCTCGAAACCAAACGAGTACGACAGCCGACCCGACAGCGCGCTGCCGGAGACCCCGGTCAGCGCATAGCCTTCGAGGTCCTCACCGGCGCGTCGTAGCAGGTCCGCGTAGTCCTGCTGGGCGATGCCCGCGAAGACACCGGTGCTGCTGCCCCGCAGGCCGGCGGGGTCGATACCGGCCTTCTCGAACGTCTCCCATGACGTCTCCAGCAGCAACCGCTGCTGGGGATCCATGGCCAGCGCCTCACGTGGGCTGATGCCGAAGAACCCGGCGTCGAAGTCCGCCGCGTCGTAGAGGAAACCGCCCGCTCGCGCGTACGAGGTGCCGGGGCGCTCCGGATCCGGGTCGTAGAGCGATTCCACGTCCCAGCCCCGGTCCATCGGAAAGCCCGCGATCGCGTCCTTGCCCTGGGCCAGCAGCTCCCAGAACTCCTCCGCCGAGCGGACCCCGCCGGGGAAGCGGCACGCCATGCCCACCACGGCGATCGGCTCGTCCGTCGCCATGGGCCGCGGGTCGCCCGGGGACGGGACACCGGCCTGTCCGGGGGCGCCGAACAGCTGCTCCCATGTGTGGTGGGCGAGCGCGACCGGGTGGGGGTAGTCGAACACCGCGGTGGCGGGCAGCCTCAGGCCGGTGGCGGCGTTGAGCCGGTTGCGCAGCTCCACGGCGGTCAGCGAGTCGAAGCCCAGCTCGCGGAAGGCGCGCTCGGGCGGCACGGCCGCCGGGCCGACGTGGCCGAGGACGGTGGCGGCGTGCGTACGGACCAACTCGACCAACACGCGGCGCTGCTCGTCCACCGGCAGCCCGGCCAGCCGAGCCCGCAGCGTACCTGCGGCCTCGGCCGTGCCGCGGCCCGAGGCCTCCCATGCCGCCCGGGCTTCGGGGATGTCGCCGATCAGGGGGTCGAGACCGGTGGCGGGGGCGTGGTCGACGAAGGTCCGCCAGTCGATGTCCGCGATGGTCAGGCAGGTCTCGTCGTGCTCCAGGGCCTGCCCGAGCGCCGTCAGGGCCAGACGGGTGTCCATGGCCGCCATGCCGTGGCGGCGTAGCCGCCCGGCGTCCGAGGCGGCGTCCGCCATCCCGCCTCCGGCCCAGGCCCCCCACGCCACGGAGAGCCCCGGCAGCCCGAGGCCGCGCCGATGCCGGATCAGCGCGTCCACCTCGGCGTTCGCCGCGGCGTAGCCGCCCTGTCCCGCCGAGCCGAACGTCGCCGCCGCGGAGGAGAACACCACGAAGGCCGCCAGGTCGGCACCGCGCGTCAGCTCGTGCAGCTGCCATGCCCCGACCGCCTTGGCCTGCCGCGCCGCCTCCAGCCGCTCCGGGGTCAGTGTCGCGAGCACGGCGTCGTCCAGCGCGCCCGCCGCGTGCACCACCGCCGTCAGCGGGGCGTCCTCCGCCACCCCGGCCAGGACTTCCGCCAGCGCGGCGCGGTCGGCCACATCGCACGCCGCCACGGTCACCTGAGCGCCCAGTCCGGTCAGCTCGTCCCGGAGCTCGGCGGCGCCTTCGGCCGCCTCGCCGCGCCGGCTGAGCAGCAGCAGATGTACGGGGGCACGGCCGGCCAGCCACCGGGCCACGTGCGCGCCCAGCCCGCCCGTACCGCCCGTGATCAGTACGGTGCCGTGGGGCCGCCACTCGGCCCCCGGCTCCGCCTCGGAGTGCGGGGCCCGCTCCAACCGCCGTACGAACACCCCGGACGCCCGCACCGCGCACTCGCGCTCGGGCCCCGCCAGCAATCGCACCACGCTCCGCGCCGCCCGCGCGTCCAGCGGCCCCGGGACGTCGACCAGTCCGCCCCAGACTTCGGGAGCCTCGATGGCGGCCACCCGGCCCAGCCCCCACACCTGTCCCAGCCCGGGCCGGGACAGCTCGTCCCCGCCGCCCACGGACACGGCGCCATAGGTCACGCACCACAGCCGGGCCGCCACCTCCAGGTCGCCCAGGGCCTGGAGCCACGTCAGGAGCAGTGCCCCCGCGCTCCGGCCGCCGTCGCCCGCCAACAGCAACACCACACCGTCCACCTCGGGCTCGGGCCCCAGCTCGGCCCGTAACCGCTCCACCAGCGCCTCGCGCGCCACGCCTTCCTCGGCGGCGTGGTGGGCCGCCCGGGCCCCGGACCGCTCCAACTCCTCTACGACGGCCGATCCGTCCACCCCGTCGGCGGCCACCACCAGCCAACGCCCCGTCGGCGTCCCCGGGCCGCCGTCGCCGACCGGGCGCCACACCTCCCGATAGCGCCACCCGTCCAGGACGCCACGGTCGCGGCATCCCCGCCACCAAGCCCCCAACGCGGGCACCAGTGTTCCCAGGCGGGCCCCCTCGTCCACGCCCAACAGCACACCCACGCGCGGAACATCACCTCGTTCCACCGCCTCCCACAGCGGCCCCTCGACACCGCCCGCCCCGGACCCACGAGCCTTGGTCCCCTCCAGCCAGTACCGCTTCCGGTCGAAGGCGTACGTCGGCAGCTCCACGCCGCCGCGCACGCGGATCGCCCACCCCATGGCGCGTGGCCAGTCGACCTCCACCCCGGAGACGAAGAGCCGCGCGAGGGCGGCGAGAAAGGTCCGGCTCTCGCCGCGGTCGGGGCGCAGGGCCGGGACCATGACGGGTTCTTCGGCGTCGGTGGCGGGCTCGTCCGTGGCGAAGGTGTCCTGGCCCAGACCGCACAGCGTCCCGTCGGGCCCGAGCTCCAGGAAGGTGCGTACGCCCTGGTCCCGCAGCCACGCCACCCCGTCACCGAAGCGCACGGCCTCGCGGGCGTGTCGCACCCAGTACTCCGGCGTGCCGAACTCCTCTGCGGGCAGCGGGGCGCCCGTCACATTCGAGACGACCGGGATGCGCGCGGGGTGGTAGGTCACGCGCTCCGCGTCCTGGCGGAACTCCTCCAGCATCTCGTCCATGAGCGACGAGTGGAAGGCGTGGCTCACCTTCAGCTGCCGCGTGCGGCAGTCGCGCTCAGCGCACCGCCGGGCCAGCTCCCGCACCGCGTCCCCGTCCCCGGACAACACCACCGACCGCGGGCCGTTCACCGCGGCCAGGTCCACCCGGGCGGTCCCTGGAGTGTCGGTTTCCGCCTCCGCCAGCAGTTGGCGAGCCTCCAGCTCCGAGATCTCCACTGCCACCATGGCCCCGCCCTCGGGGAGCGCCTGCATCAGCCGGCCCCGGGAGACGACCAGCCGCGCCGCGTCCGGCAGCGACAGCACGCCGGCCACATGCGCGGCCACCAGCTCTCCCACCGAGTGCCCCAGCAGAAACCGGGGCTTGATCCCCGAGGTCTCCGCCAGCCGGTACAGCGCGACTTCCAGTGCGAACAGCGCGGGCTGCGCGAACTCGGTGCGCGCGCACTGCTCGGGAGCGGACACGTCGTCCGTGAACAGCAGCTTCCGTACGTCAGGTCCGCCCGCTGTCGTGATTTCCGCGCATACGGCGTCGAACGCGGCGGCGAAGGCCGGAAACGCCGCGTACAACTCGCGGCCCATGCCGAGGCGCTGTGATCCCTGGCCTGTGAAGAGCACGGCCACCGTGGGCGCGTCGGTGTCGTGCCGCTCCGTCAGGCTCTCCACCAGCTGGGGTGCTGGCGCCCCGAGCGACAGTGCGTCCAGGCCGCGTACGAGTTCTTCGCGGTCCTCGGCCACGATCACGGCTCGGTGCTCGAACACCGCCCGCTCGGTGACCAGAACGCGGGCGACATCGGTGAGTCCAGCGTCTTGGTCCGCGATGAACTCCCGCAGCCGCCGGGCCTGCCCCCGCAGCGCACCCTCCGAACGCGCCGAGACGACACACGGCACCACCGGCGACGCCGCCGTGAACTCGCCCTCCGCCACGGCCTCGACCGGAGCCTGTTCCAGGATGACGTGAGCGTTGGTGCCACTCACACCGAAAGACGAGACACCCGCCCGACGCGGACGCCCATCCCTCGGCCACGGCACCGCCTCGCTCAGCAACCGCACACGCCCCGCCGACCAATCGACATGAGGCGTCGGGTCCTGCGCGTGCAGGCTCGACGGCAGCAGACCGTTCCGGAGCGCCAGCACCATCTTGATCACGCCGGCCACCCCGGCAGCCGCCTGCGTATGACCGATATTCGACTTCACCGACCCCAGCCACAACGGCCGATCCTCCGCACGATCCTGGCCATACGTGGCCAGAACCGCCTGCGCCTCGATCGGATCGCCCAGCGTCGTCCCCGTCCCATGACCCTCCACCACGTCGATCTCCGACACCGTCAGCCCCGCCGCGGCCAGCGCCTGCCGGATCACCCGCTGCTGCGACGGACCATTCGGCGCCGTCAACCCATTACTCGCCCCGTCCTGATTGACGGCACTACCCCGCACCACCGCCAGCACCCGATGCCCCAACCGCCGCGCATCCGACAACCGCTCCACCAACAGCACGGCCACACCCTCGGACATGCCGACGCCATCCGCGGCGGCCGCGTACGGCTTGCACCTGCCGTCCGCAGCGAGCCCACGCTGACGGGAGAACTCCACAAACACCCCGGGCGTCGACATCACCGTCACCCCACCCGCCAACGCCAGCGAACACTCCCCCGAACGCAACGACTGACACGCCAGATGCAACGCCACCAACGACGACGAACACGCCGTGTCCACCGTCACCGCAGGCCCCTCAAAACCAAACGAGTACGACAGCCGACCCGACAGCACACCGCCCGCATTGCCGTTGCCGACAAGGCCTTCCAGGTCGTCGGGGAGATCGAGCAGGCGGGTGGCATAGTCGTGGTACATCATTCCGGCGAAGACACCGGTGCGGCTCCCGCGCAGCGTGGCCGGGGCGATGCCGGCGCCCTCCAGCGCCTCCCAAGAGGTTTCCAGCAGCAGCCGCTGCTGAGGATCCATGGCCAGCGCCTCACGCGGACTGATACCGAAGAACTCGGCGTCGAAGTCTGCGGCGTCGTGCAGAAATCCGCCGTGCCGGGTGTAGGAAGTTCCCGCACTGCCCTGGTCGGGATTCGGGTCGTACAGCGCTTCGGCATCCCATCCCCGGTCCACCGGAAATCCCGAAATGGCATCACTGCTGGAGGCCAGCAACTCCCAGAATTCCCCCGGCGATCGCACACCGCCGGGAAAACGACAGGCCATCCCCACCACGGCGATCGGCTCCTGCTCTCCCGACTCAATCTCCGCCAGGCGGCGGCGCACCTGGACGAGTTCGGCGGTCGCCAGCTTGAGGTAGTCCCGAAGCTTTTCCTCATTGGCCATTTACGGCATCTCCTCGAAATTCCTCAAGCCGTGAGTGATTTCCTCAGGGCAGGCAGTGCGCCAAGCGATCTTAGGGAATTCGTTATCACTCGCTGCACCCCCTAGGCACCCCAGAATGCGCCGACGACCGGCGGCCGTTCGCCGTAAGGAGTGAAGTCTGTCTCCGCTCTTCCTGAGCGCTTCAGGACTCTTCGCGGGAGGCGGTAACCATGGAATCGTCCCGGCGCGCCAGACGCTTTCGCGGGCGGCTGGTGCTGGTCACCGGCGCGGGTAGCGGGATCGGGCGGGCGACGGCGGGCGCCTTCGCCGCGGCGGGGGCGCGGGTGATCTGCGCGGACCGGAACGCCCGCACCGCCTCGGACGGCGCGGACCTGGCCAAAGAGCTCGGCGCCACCGACGCGTGGGCGGAGTGCGTCGACGTGGCCGACGCGGCGGCCATGGAGCGGCTCGCCGAGCGCGTCCTCGACGCGTACGGGGTCGTGGACATCCTGGTGAACAGCGCCGGGGTCGGCATGTCGGGCCGGTTCCTCGACACGTCCGTCTCGGACTGGCGGCGCACACTGGACGTGAATCTGTGGGGTGTCATTCACGGCTGTCGGCTCTTCGGCCGACAGATGGCGGACCGCGGACAGGGCGGGCACATCGTGACGATCGCGTCGGCCGCGGCCTTCCAGCCCACGCGTGCGGTCCCGGCGTACGCGACGAGCAAGGCCGCGGTGGTGATGCTCACCGAGTGTCTGCGGGCCGAACTCGCGGAGTTCGGGGTGGGTGTGAGCGCGGTGTGTCCGGGCTTTGTGAACACGTCCTTCACCGCGGCGATGCACTTCGCGGGCGTGTCGGAGCGGGAGCAGGCGCGGCTGCGGGAGCGGGCCGTGCGGACGCTCGGTGGGCGTGGCTGTCCACCGGAGAAGGTCGCCCGGGCGGTGTTGCGCGCCGTGGCCCGCGACACGCCCGTGGCGACCGTGACGCCGGACGCGCGTCTCGTACGTCTGATGGGCCGGTTCGCGCCGCCCCTGCGCCGTGCCGTGGCCCGGCTCGACCCGCCCTCCTGACGACGGCCGCTACATGCCCGGTGGGGTTGGGGCGAGGGCCATCCCACCGGAGGCATCCACCAGCTGACCGGTCACCCAGCGGGCCTCGTCCGAGGCGAGGAGGGCGACGACGTCGGCGATGTCGGACGGCCGGCCGAGCCGGCGGAGTGCGGTCATGGCGCTCACGCCCTCGACCGCCCCGGGCATGTCGTGCAGCCAGGTGTTGGCCTCGGTGCCGTCGGTGATGCCCGGCGCGATGGTGTTGACGGTGATCCCGCGCTGTCCCAGCTCATTGGCCAACCTGGGCCCCATGATGTCGAGGGCGCCCTTGCTCATGGCGTAGGGAAGCAGCGGCCAGGCGATCCTGGTGACGGCGGAGGAGATGTTGATGATCCGTCCTCCGTCGCCGAGGAGCGGCAGGGCCCGCTGGGTGACGAAGAACGCGCCCCGCACGTTGACGGCGAAGATGCGGTCGAACTCCGCCGGGGTGATCTCGGAAATGCCCGCCACATAGCCGTCCGACTGCATGGCGGCCGGGTCGTCCGGGTCGGCGTAAACGGCGGCGTTGTTCACCAGGATGTTCAGCGGCCGGCCGGCGAGCCCTGCTTCGAGTTCGCTGAAGAGCGTGTCGAGCGCGTCGTCGTCCGTGAGGTCCGCCCTGATGGGGAACGCCTGCCCCCCGGCCCGTTCGATCGCGGCGACCGTTTCCTCGGCGTCTGATTTCCGCTGCCCGTAATGCACAGCCACCAGCACTCCATCGGCGGCGAGCCGTCGGGCGATGGCCGCGCCGATTCCCCTTGACGCCCCGGTCACCAGTGCGGTTTTTCCAGCTTTTTGGGTCATGGCGATGACCATCGCAACAGGACACGCGGCACGGAACCCCCTGAAGACCCCGGAATTCCAACAACGACGCATCGATGACGAGGGCTCCACCGAAAGCCGAGCCACGCGCAGTACCCTGCCGGGTCGCCCTTCGCGATCCATCGGGAAAGAAATCCACCAGGAGATGAGTTCTGGATGACCAGTGTCAGTCGGGCTACGGCGGAACAGGGTCCGGACATCCCGGCGCGGCGCGCGCTGAGCGCCGCCAGGCGGGCGGAGGCCATCGCCTCCGCCACCCGCGCGGCCGCCACCGAGGTGGCCCATGTAGCGGCCGGGGCCGGGGTGGACAGCGCCGTGGCCGGGGCGGCGGGGGCTCTGGCGTCGGCCGCTGAGGCCGCGGAAGCCGCGGCCCGGACCGCCAGGGCCGCGGCCGGAGAAGCCGGCCGGGGGGGGGGGGGGGGGGGCGGGCGGGGGGGGGGGGCCCCCCCCGCCCCCCCCGGCGCCGGGCGCGCCGCCGCCCCGGCGGCCGCCGGGGCC
>NZ_JBEOSB010000058.1:0-24145 GCF_040302705.1 Streptomyces sp. NPDC097640 | reverse complement strand
CCGATGTGCGGCTCCGCCGCGTGGGGGGCTCCGCCCCAGACCCCGGGGTCCAGGGGCAAAGCCCCTGGTTACGGGAAGGGGCGGGGCGGGGAAAAATCCGCGGGACACCTCCTAGCGAGCCCGGCAGTGCTCGCCGTGCCCGCCGTGCCCGCCGTACTCGTGCGGGGCGGGCGTCAGGGGCTCGATCGCCGTCAGGGCCGTGGCCAGCAGTTCTTCCCGCCCCAGGGCGGCGTACGAGGACACCGCGTCCGCGTACGCCGCCCTGTCGGCCTGTTCGGCCGCGCGGCGGGCGCGGGCGGAGGACATGGTCGGCTGGAAGCCGCGCAGGAAGCGGAACCGCTCCGCCAGGGCGATCAGCCGCGCGCCGGTCGTACGGGCCGCCGCGTCCCCGGTGCGCTCCGCGCGGTCGAGTTCCACCATGGCCAGGGCCAGCAGCAGCGCCCCGCACACCGGGAGGTCCATCAGGTAGGCCGGGGGCTTCTCCACGGGATGGCTGAGCATCGTCCACAGCTTGTGGGGAAGTACGCCGACGGCCTCCTCGATCAGGCCGAGCCGGCCGTGGTGCGCGTGGGCGACCACGGCCGCGGCCTCGATCTCCAGGGTCCAGGGCTCCAGGCCGGGCGGATCGGTGCGGTAGAGCGCGCGCTCGCCGCTCTCCGGCGCCTTGACGGCCCGCCGCCACTCGCGGCAGCCGGCCTCGGCCTCGCCGCGCGCGAGCCGCAGCTCCGCCAGCATGCCGAGGCCGAAGGCGAGCGCGCCGACCGTGTCCGCCGCCGTTTCCTCCTGCCGTTCGGGCGTCGTCAGCGGCAGCCAGCGCTCCGCCTCGTCGACGGCGCCGAGTTGCAGATTGGCGAGGACCAGGGCCGCCTTGATGCCGGTGATGTCCCCCCACAGCATGCCCCCCTCCATCAGCCGCAGCGCCGCGGCCAGATGGCGCCGGCCCTCCTCGCCCCGTTCGGCCTGAAGGGACAGTTCGCTGATCCGGGTGCGGGCCAGGACCTCGACCCAGTCGGCGCCCCGGCCCCGGAACGCGTCCAGCATCCCCTCGGCCGCCCGGATCGCGCCGTCCACGTCGCCCTGCCGCTCCAGGGCATAGCTCGCGAGGGAGTTGGCGACGACCGCCAACAGCGGCTCGTCGCTGTCGCACAGCGCGCGCAGCGGGGCCGGATCCGGCCCCAGCACCTCGGGCGCGGCGGCCATCACGGTCGCGATGGCCCGTACGAGGGTGTCGGGCGGGGCGGGCGGCAGCCGGCGCAGGGTGGCCAGCGGGCGGCCGGCGCGCATCCCGACGACGGTGAAGGTGTTCGCGGTGAACAGCGCCGCGGCGGTCCGGGTGACCTCGACGAGCGCGGGGTCGGACCCCCGCTCGGGCCGGAAGTGCGACAGCTGCCTGCTGGTCTCCTCGGCCAGCGCGGCGACGCGCGCGTAGTTGCCCTCGACCGTCCACAAGGACGCGAGCACGGCGGCCGTCGCCGCGACCGCCGGGCCGTCGGCGCGGGCCAGCCCGTGCCGCAGGGCGTGGACGAGGTTGTCCTGCTCGGCCCGGATCCGCTCGAGGGGCGCGAAGAAGTCGCGTTCATGGGGCGAGTCGTGGTGCGCCACGCCGAAGTCGCGGGCCCACGCGAGGAAACGGCCGATCACACGGTCGGTCTCCCCGGCCGCCTCACGGTGGGCGGTGCTGAACTCCCGTACGGTCTCCAGCATCCGGAAGCGTGCCCCCGACGCGGTGTCGGCGACCTTGAGCAGCGACTGGTCGGCCAGGTCAGCGAGCACCCCGAGGACGTCGTCCTCCTCTCCTTCGTCACCCAGGAGGTGGCACGCGGCGTCCGCCGTGAATCCGCCGGGGAAGGCGGACAGCGCGCGCAGCGCCGCCCGCCCGGCCGGATCCAGCAGGTTCCAGCTCCAGTCGACGACGGCGTGCAGCGTACGGTGGCGGCTCGGGGCGTCCCGCGCGCCGCCGCGCAGCAGGGTGAACCGGTCCTCCAGGCGGCGGGCGATCTCCGCGACCGACATGACCCGGACCCGCGCCGCCGCCAGCTCCACCGCGAGCGGCAGCCCGTCCAGGTGGCGGCACAGCTCCTCCACCGCGTCCGCGAGCAGGTCGGCGCCGGGGCGCACGGCCCGCGCCCGCTGCCCGAACAGCTCGACCGTCGTCGCCAGGCTCAGCTCCGGCAGCGGATACACGGCCTCCGAGGAGAGGCCGAGCGGGGCCCGGCTCGTGGTGAGCACCCGCAGGTCCTGGGCCTGGGACACCAGGTGGCGCACCAGCTCGGCGGCGCCGCGTATGACGTGCTCGCAGTTGTCCAGCACCAGCAGCACCGGCCCGGGGCCGAGCGCGGCCAGGATGCCGCTGAGGACGTCGGTCGGCAGGCCCAGATGGCCGACCGCGCCGGGCGGGGCCTCGCCGACGCCGAGCGCCGACGCGACCTCCCTGACCACGTCGTCGTCGGAGGTGACGCCCGCGAGCCCGACGAAGTACACGGCGCGCCGCCCGGCCCGGCGGCTCACGGCGTGCGCCAGCCGCGTCTTGCCCAGGCCGCCGGGGCCGACGACGGAAGCGACCCGGGAGGCGTCCAGCAGCCCGGCCACCGCGGCGATGTCCTCGTCGCGGCCGAGCAGCGGGTTGGGCTCGTACGGGACGCCGTGCCGCACCACCGGCTCCTCGCCCCGCAGCAGCTCCTCGTGCAGGGCCTGGAGCGCGGGGCCGGGGTCGGTGCCGAGCTCGTCGCGCAGCGCCCGGCGGTAGGTGTCGTACCTGGCCAGCGCGGCGGACGGGCCGAGCGTGGCCGCCTCGCAGCGCAACAGCTCCAGCAGCACCTCCTCGTCCCGCGGCCGCTCGCGGGCCAGGCCGGCCAGCGGCTCGGCCGCCTCGGCCCGGCGGCCGAGCCGGGACAGCGCCAGCGCGCGGGCGCGCGCCAGCGTCCGGTACGTCACGGCGCGCTCGGCGCGCAGGGCGGCCACCGGGTCCTCGGCCGCGCCGCCCCGCGCCGCCCCGCCCCGCCCCGCGCCGTCGGCCTCGCCGCCCTGAGCGCCCTCCCACAGCGCGAGGCCCGCCTCGGCGTGCGCGAGCGCGGCGGCGTGGTCGCCCGCGCGGGCGTGGCGCGCGCTCTCGGCCGCGCTGAGCAGGACGGCCGAGCTGTCGACCCGGTCCTCGGGCAGGGCGAGGCGGTAGCCGGTGGGGGTGCTGGCGATCACGTCGGCGCCGAGCTGGGAGCGGGCGCGGGAGACCAGGATCTGGAGCGCTTTGGTCGGGTTCTCGGGGCGCTCCTCCGGCCGTTCCTCCGGCCAGAGCCCGTCCACCAGTCGCGCGGTGCCGCAGCCGGTGCGCAGGTCGCCCGCGAGGAGCGCGAGCAGCCCGCGCAGCCGGGGCCCGTTGATCTCGCGGCCTCGGCACGAGACCCGCGACAGCAGGGTCAGCTCGGTGGTCACCGGGTCAGGTTAGCCAGTCGCCTCGACGCCGCGATCGCCCCGGCCTCGCGCTTGAGGCGGCCCGACGGGGCAGCGGCGCCGAAGGCGTACGGGCCCTCAGAACCGGGCCCTCAGAACCCGCGCCCGCCGACCGCCGTACGGCCCACGACCGCCCCCAGCTTGCGCAGCCGCCGCCAGTCCATGCGCGGCTTCACCGCCGGAACCCCGGGCCGGGTCCGGGGCACCCGCACCCGCAGCGCCCCCTGCGCGATACGGCAGCGCACGGGCACCGACAGCACCATCGCCTCACCGTCCACCCCGACCTCTATCTCCGGGCGGTCGGCGTCCACCACCACCTCGCGGGCGGTGCGCACCGTCAGGCCCGCGGCCTTCCGGCCGCGCAGCAGCCCGGCGGCCTGGGCGGCGTTGTCGACCTTGACGCCGAGGACGCCCAGCCGGCCCGAGTTCAGCAGCTCGCGGCGGCCGAGCCCGGCCGGGTCGCCCGTGCGGTACGGGTTGTTGCTGACCAGCAGGGCCTGGGGGGCGGGGATCCGGATCCCGTCGGCCTGCGCCATCAGCACGGGGCCGCGCTGCCGGGTCAGCAGATCGGGCAGCAGCTCCAGGGTGGTGCGCACCTTGTCGTCGCGGTACGCGGGGCTCTGGACGACCGCCGCGTACGCCCCGAACGACGCGTTGTTGACGAAGGGGTGCTCGTTCGCGAAGCCCAGGTCGACCCAGAGCTCCACGCCGTCGGCGAGCGCGTCCAGACAGGTCGACGGGTCCTCGCGGTCCAGCCCGAGGTCCAGGGCGAAGTGGTTGCGGGTGCCCGCGGAGATCACCAGGAAGGGGATGCCGCGCTCCGCCGCGACGGCCGCGACCAGCGCCTGGGTGCCGTCACCGCCCGCCACGCCCAGCAGATCGGCGCCCGCGTCCGCCGCCTCGCGGGCCAGGGCGGCCACGTCCGTCGGATGGTCCGGGTCGAGCAGCACCACGCGCGCGCCCAGACCCTCGGCCTTCTCCTTCAGCCCGAACCGCGCCACCTTCCCGCCGCCCGAGCGCGGGTTCATGATCAGGAAGGGGCGCTCCGGGGCGTGCGTCTGATGCTCCGTCACCGGAATGGCGCCGAAGCCGGTGCTGCGGATCGCGGCCCGCCCCGACCAGACCGCCACCGCCCACAGCCCCAGGGAGACCATGACCACCCAGAGCAGATTCCGCGCGTCGTAGAACCCGATCACGGTGGCCGGCGCCGCCACGGCCAGCACGGCAGCCGCGATCCGGACCGCGCCGCGGCGGGTCAGCACCCACCAGACGGCGGCGGCGGTGACCGCCATGCCCACCAGCCCGACCAGGACCAGAACCAGGCTGGCGGACCCGGCGAAGATCAGCGGCAGCAGCACCGCCAGCGCGGCGGTGGCCAGGGCCAGCCGCGCCGACCAGCGCTGCACGGAATGAGCCCCTTCGTCGCTCCCCCATCGACCGCCGGGAGGTGCCCCCTCCAGCCACCTCGACCCTCCCTGGCCCGGCGAACCATTCAACGGCTACTCCCTGCACCTTCGGCACGTTCAGCACATTCGACAGCGCGTCATGTTAGGCCCTGCGGCGAGCCGTTACCCCGAACTCGCCCTGGAGGACGGGCCGTGGCGCCCTACGGTTCACTCGCGCGTCGCCGACGGCGGGCGGCAGCGGGGGCGGCGACGCGGGGTCCGCTGGTGGCGACGCGGGGTCCGCGGGCCCGAGGCCGTGTCCGGCAGATCTTGACGCCTGCGGCGGAGCCCCGCGCGGCGGAGCCGCAAATCGACCGCCGCGCGGGGCCGCTGCCCCAGACCCCGGGGTCCAGGGGCAAAGCCCCCCGCGCGGCGGAGCCGCACATCTGTACCGCGGGAAGGTCCGGCGTGGCTCAGGCGGTGGCGGGCCCGACCGCACGCGCGACCAGGTCGCGCCAGCCCGCCTCCAGCCGCTCCAGCGCCATACCGCGCTGCCGGGTCAGATGGTGGATGAGGGCGGGCTCCAGCCAGCCCATCAGCGTCTCCGCCAGCAGCTCCACGTCGCCGTCGGCCCGCGCTGCGCGCAGCAGCATGGTGATGTGGGTGAGCCGGACCTGGCGCGGGGCGATGGCCAGGCGGCGGTCGGCGGGCGGATCACCGGCCAGGTAGAGGTCGAGAAACGCGGACATCTGCCGGAGGGTGGACACCCCGAACGCCTCCAGCCGCTCGACGGCCGGAGCGCCGGGCCCGAGCGGGGGCGGGCCGGTGAGAAACGCCTGCTGGTAGGCCTGCTCGGAGTGGTCGAGCAGGGCTTGGAGCAGACCCGTACGGTCGCCGAAGCGCCGGAAGACCGTCCCCTTGCCGACCGACGCGGCGCAGGCGACCGCCTCCATCGTCAGCTTGTCCGCGCCGTGCTCGGCGACCAGCCGCGCGGCGGCCTCCAGCAGCCGGGCCCGGTTGCGCGCGGCGTCGGCCCGCATGGGCGGCGCCTGGCCGGCCAGGGGCAGCAGCGACCGCCCGGCCGCGTCCTGGGAGGACGAGGCGGGAGGGGGCGGGGGCTGGGACGGCGCTGACGAGGTCATGATGAGCAACCTTAGCGGACCGCGGTCCGTTTGAATTAAAGTGGACCGCGGTCCGGTTATCTGGTATAACCTTCAACTAATGAGGTCCGCACCGCGGGCGCTTATCGATCTTGGAGAAGAAATGTCTGTTCGTATCCTCGCCCTGGTCGGCAGCCTCCGCGCCGGCTCGCACAACCGTCAGCTCGCCGAGACCGCCGTGAAGCTCGCCCCCGAGGGTGTCGAGATCCAGATTCACGAGGGCCTGGCCGACATTCCGTTCTACAACGAGGACATCGACGTCGAGGGGTCCGTGCCCGAGGCCGCCGCCAAGCTGCGTGCCGCGACCGCCGCGGCCGACGCCGTGCTGCTGTTCTCGCCCGAGTACAACGGCACCATGCCGGGCGTCCTGAAGAACGCGATCGACTGGCTGTCCCGCCCGTATGGCGTCGGCGCCATCGGCGGCAAGCCGGTGGCCGTCATCGGCACCGCCTTCGGCCAGTACGGCGGCGTGTGGGCCCACGACGACGCCCGTAAGTCCGTGGGCATCGCCGGCGGCACCGTTGTCGAGGACATCAAGCTCGCCATCCCCAGCTCCGTGACCCGCTTCGCCGAGGTGCACCCGGAGAACGACCCCGAGGTCACCGGCCAGCTCAACGACGTGCTCGCCCGCCTCGTCAAGGAAGCGGGCGCCGCGAAGGCCTGAGGCCCGACTTCCCCCAGCGGGCCCCGTCGACCGTGTTCGGTCGACGGGGCCCGCTGGCGTTCCAGGGGGCCTGTGGACGACTCCAGTACGCTCTCGCTCTCGCCGAATCGGCGGGGTGCCGCCACGTCCGAACACAGCGGGAGTGCCCGTGGAATTCATCCACCACGCCGACGGCGAAGCCCTGAGCTGCGCCACCTTCGAACCCGAGGCGTCCGGCGCCACCCGCGTGGTGATCATGCACGGGGCCGGGGTCGGCGGCAAGGAGCGGAGCATCCCGCTCGCCCGCGACTTCGCCGCCGCAGGACACCCCTCCCTCGCGTTCGACTTCTCCGGACACGGGGACAGCTCGGGTCGGCCGGCGGAGCTGAGCCTGGAGCGGAGGTTCCGTCAGGCGCTCGACGTCATAGAGGCGTTCGCCCCCGACGGCGACCCGCTCACGCTGGTCGGCTTCAGCATGAGCGGCCAGACCGTCGCCGATCTGGCCGCCCACCTCGGCGACCGGGTCGCGGCGATCTGCCTGTGCGCCCCCGCGGCGTACGCGCCCGAGGCATGGCCGCTGCCGTTCGGCGACGGGTTCACCGAGCTGATCCGCCGGCCCGGGAGCTGGCGCCCCAGCACGGTCTTCGACGTGCTCGGCGCCTTCACCGGCCGCGCCGTCCTGGTCGTCCCGGAACGCGACGACATCATCCCCGCCGAGGTCACGGCCGGGATCGAGCAGGCCCTCCGTACGAAGTCCCGGTTCGCCAAGCTCGTCCTGGACGACGCCGACCACCAGCTCGGCCGCTGGCTCTCGGCCCACCCCGAACACCGCGCCCGGCTCGTGGACCTGTGCACCCAACCGCACGACCCGGACTCCACCGACCCCGGTCCGAAACGTTGACGCCGTGGCATTAGTGTCCGAGCCTCGGCATCAGCGAGACAAGGGGGGCGTGGCCATCCATGGCGACGGACGACGCCGTACGCGGCTGCACCGGCGTGCTGGTCATCGGCACCCGCGGATCCACCGGCCCCGGTGAGGTCCTGGTACGGATCAGAGGCGGCTCCGAAACCTTCCTCGCCTGGTCCGACGTCCCCCTGCCCAAAGGGACATCCGTGCTCGTGATCGATTGCCGTGGCGCGCGCCACGTCGACGTCATCGAGTGGGCTGATCCGTTGAACGCGCTGCCCGGCGAGGCCGGCAGCGCCGGTTGAGGAGACCAAACATGTTCGGTTACCGCGTTCCCGACCCGGACCAGGCGATGCTCATCTCCGGCGGCAGGCGTGGACAGGGTGGGGCGCCGTTCCGGGTGGTGACCGGCCACGGCAAGTTCGTGTTCCCCGTCTTCCGCAAGACCCGGTTCCTGACCCTGGCGATGTGCGAGTCGGAGGTCGCCGAGACCTGTGTCACCAAGCAGGGCATCGTGCTGACGGTCCGTGCCGTGATCGCCTTCAAGGTCGGCAACGACACCGAGAGCATCGTCAACGCGGGCCAGCGGTTCCTCTCCGACCAGGACCAGATGTCGGTGCTGACCGGCCGGATCTTCGCCGGACACCTGCGCGCGATCATCGGCTCGATGACCGTCGAGGAGATCATCACCGAGCGGCAGAAGCTCGCCACCGAGGTCCTGGACACCTCCAAGACCGAGATGGCGAAGATCGGTCTGATCGTGGACTCCCTCCAGATCCAGTCCATCGACGACGGCGACACCGGCTACATCGCGGCGATGTCGGCCCCGCACAAGGCGGCCATCCAACGCCAGGCCCAGATCGCCCAGGCCCAGGCCGCGCAGGCCTCGGCCGAGGCGGAGCAGGCGGCCGCACGGAAGCAGGCCGAATACGCCCGGCAGACCGCCATCGTGCAGGCCGAGTACTCGGCGGAGGTCGAGCGCGCCCAGGCCCAGGCCGCCCAGGCCGGACCACTGGCCGACGCCCATGCGCAGCAGGAGGTGCTCGCCGCGCGGACCGAACTGGCCCAGCGCGCGGCCGACCTGCGCCAGCAGCAGCTGGTGGCCGAGATCGTGAAGCCCGCCGAGGCCGAGGCCGAGCGGATCAGGGTGCTGGCGCTGGCCGAGGCGGAGCGGATGCGCATCCAGGCCGAGGCCGCGGCCTCGCACGGCCGGGTGGCGCTGGACCGCATGCTCATCGACCAGCTGCCGCAGATCGTCAAGGAGGCGGCCAACGGGCTCTCCGGGGCCAATGTCAACGTCCTCAACGGCGCCGACGGCCTGGGCGAGATCGCGGCGGGCCTGGTCGGGCAGGGCCTGACCATCCTGGACTCGGTACGGCGCAGCCTGGGTTCACCCGAGGGCGGCGCAGACAAGGCGGACAAGGCGGACGAGGGCGGCAGGGTCGAGATCCGCTGAGGCGCAGGACCGGCGGCCGGACGACCACCGGATGACGGCCGGACGACGGCCGCCTCTCAGCACATCTGGTGGTCTCTCCGGTCCGGGAACGTCACCCGGTTGAGGTTGCAGCGGTGCGCCGGGGCCCCGGAACACCGCGCATGCGCCTTCAGCGCGACACTGACCAGGCACAGCAGCACATCCGCGTCCCGCTCGTTGTCCAGGTGCACGGTCACCCACTGCGAGTCCGGCAC
This sequence comes from Streptomyces sp. NPDC097640, assembly GCF_040302705.1. Lineage (NCBI taxonomy): Bacteria > Bacillati > Actinomycetota > Actinomycetes > Kitasatosporales > Streptomycetaceae > Streptomyces > Streptomyces sp. NPDC097640. The sequence continues at coordinate 14,914 of NZ_JBEOSB010000058.1, read as the reverse complement.
CAGCCGGATCGCCGTGGACCGCCCCAGGTGGACGGCCAGGTGCCGGATGGCCGGTTCGGTAAGGTGCAGGTCAGCGTCCCGGTCGGAGTGGAAGTGCACGATCTCGCACTCCGCCGTACGCAGCGCGCGGCCCGCGCCACAACAGGCCGGGCCCACGTCAAGGTCCGGCCAGTCCCGCAATCGCTCCATGGCCCGATGCGCCACGCTCACACCACCATCTTCCCCCGGTTTCCCCGGGCCTCACCCTCGTGTTGCCCGACCGTAACCAATCGGCCGGGCAGGCCGGTTGTCGCCCCTCGCCGACACACCGCACACCCCACACCGCCCGCCCCATACCGCCCGCCCGAGGGGGCGGTGACCTTGTGATGCCCGACCCCCCTTGCTACTCTTCAGTAGCCAGGAGCGTTGGAAAAACAAACCCACCCCACCTCGCTGGAAGAGGAGGCGATCGCCATGCGCGACGCCGTCATCGTCGAAGCCGTCCGCACCCCGATCGGCAAGGGCAAGCCGGGCGGCGCGCTCGCCGGAGTGCATCCCGTGGAGCTGCTGGCCCAGACGCTGGGCACGCTCATCGAGCGCAGCGGGGTGGATCCGGCCCTGGTCGACGACGTCATCGGCGGGTGCGTCGACCAGGTGGGCGAGCAGGCCATGAACACCACCCGGTACGCATGGCTCTCCGCCGGATTCCCCGACTCCGTCCCGGCGACCACCGTGGACCGGCAGTGCGGCTCCTCGCAGCAGGCCGTGCACTTCGCCGCGCAGGGAGTGCTCTCCGGCGCGTACGACCTGGTGGTGGCCTGTGGCGTGGAGTCCATGAGCCGGGTCCCCATGTGGTCCAACGTGCCTGCGGGCGCCGATCCGTTCGGGCCGGGCATCGCGGCCCGCTACCCCGAGGGGCTGGTGCCGCAGGGGATCAGCGCCGAGCTGATCGCCGCCAAGTGGTCCCTCACCCGGGAGCAGATGGACGAGTTCGCCACCGCGTCCCACCTGAAGGCGGCCCGCGCGACCGCCGAGGGCCGGTTCGCCACCGAGCTCGCCCCGGTACGGGCGGACGGCCGCACGGTGGACACCGACGAGTCCATCCGCCCCGCCACCACGCCCGAGGTGCTGGCCGGGCTGCGGCCAGCCTTCGCCGACCCCGGGTTCGCCGAGCGGTTCCCGCAGATCCAGTGGTCGGTGACCGCGGGCAACAGCAGCCCGGTCAACGACGGCGCCGCCGCGCTGCTGATCACCAGCAGCGAGACGGCGGCCCGGCTCGGTCTGCACCCCAAGGCCCGGCTGCACAGCTTCGCCGTCACCGGCTCCGATCCGCTGCTCATGCTCACCGGCGTCATCCCCGCCACGGAGAAGGTCCTGCGCCGGGCCGGGCTCGCGCTGTCGGACATCGACCTGTTCGAGGTCAACGAGGCGTTCGCCAGCGTGGTGCTGGCCTGGCAGCAGGAGACGGGCGCCGACCTTGCCAAGGTCAACGTCAACGGCGGCGCCATCGCCCTCGGCCACCCCCTCGGCGCCAGCGGCGCCCGGCTGATGACCACCCTGGTCGGCGCCATGCGCGAGCGCGGCGCGCGGTACGCCCTCCAGACCATGTGCGAGGCGGGCGGGCTCGCCAACGCGACGGTGCTTGAGGCCATCGGGTAAGTCGTCGTCGATCAGGAGAAGTCCAGCACCAACCGGCCGCGCAGACCTCCGGCCTCCAGGAGGCGGTGGGCCTTGGCCGCCTCGTCGGCGGGCAGCACGTCGGCGACATGCAGCGTCAGGGTGCCGTCCTCGGCCTGGCGGCGCAGCGTGTCCAGCCGCTCGGTGTCGGTGATGCCGTCCGACACCATCACCGGGCGCACGCTGATGCCGCGCTCCGCCGGGCCGGACCAGCCCCGCAGCTCGGCCAGCGTCCCGCCGTCGGCGACGGCTGGCACGATCTCCGTGGTCTGCATCGACCCGTCCACGAGGCCGGGAACACCGTCCGGCGCCAGCGCGCGCATGCGAGCGGCGACATCGGCGCCGCGCTCGACGACATGGTCGGCGCCGAACCCGCGCACCCGGTCGGTGTCGCGCGGGGCGGCGTCCGCGATGACGGTCAGCCCGTCGGCCTTGGCCAGCTGAACCGCGTACCCGCCGACGGCACCGGCCGCACCGGTCACGGCGACGGTTCCGCCGGGCGGCACGGCCAGGGCGTCCAGGGCGAGGCGTGCGGTCATGGCGTTCATGAGCAGCGTGGACGCGGCGGTAAAGTCCACCCCCTCGGGCGCCGGCACCACCGAGGCGGCCGGCACCACGATCTGCTCGGCGTACGCTCCGCCGTGCGCGCTGGTGAACAGCACCATCGCGACCACCCGTTGGCCCACGGCGAGGCGGTCATCAACCCCGGGGCCGAGCTGGTCGATGACGCCGGCGGCGTCCATGCCGGGCACGAACGGGGGCCGGCGGTCGGCCATGCGCACGGCGTGGCCACCGGTCCGCAGCATGACGTCGGTCGGATTCACAGCGGCCGCGTGCACCCGGATGCGGACCTCACCGGGGCCCGGCTGCGGTTCGGGCAACTCCACAACACGCAGCGCTTCCGGGCCGCCGAACTCGTAAACACCAATAGCCTTCATAGCCCGGTGCAACCAGCCTCGCCGACACGGCATTCCGCAGCGGCAGTTGAGGGCCACGTGCCACCGGTCGTGGTCAAGATCCCCCGCGTCACAGGTTCGCCCCAACGGACGGCGGCCGCGAACAGGTGCGGAACGGTGGCCGGGACCATCTTCCGGCGGCGTGCCTGGGCGGGGCGTGCCGGGTCGTGATGCGCGCTGCGCCCGGCTGTATTTGTAACAGGGATGTATTAGCGGGCGGTTGAGCGGAACAGTCTTCCGGGCCGGGCCAATCTTGGTGCCCAGAAACGCTGGCTCGTACCGACTCGTACCGAGCAGCGGCACCCCCCACTGAAACTGAGGAACATCGATGCGCGTCTCCAAACTCACCTTCGCCACCTTGGCGGTTGTCGCCGGTCTCTCGCTCACCGCCTGCCAGAACGACGATGACGGCACGGGACAGAGCAAGCCGTCGTCCTCGTCCGCGGCGTCTTCCTCGGGCGGCGGTTCGGGCTCGGGCGGCTCCGACGACAACAGCAAGGCCGACAAGTGCCGCACCGACGAGCTGGAGATCACGGCGGCGGACCGCACCATCGACGGCGACGGCGAGCGCACCGTCGCGGTGACGCTGAAGAACGGCGGCGGCCGGGACTGCACGCTCTCCGGGTTCGCGGGCGTCGACCTGAAGACCAGCGAAGGGACAGTGTCCGCGGAGCGCAGTGGTGAGCAGGCCGACCCGATCGTCCTCAAGGACGGGAAGGAGACGTACTTCGGCATCACCTACCCGGAGAACGACTCGGGCGGCTCCGGCGTCCGCGTCACGGGGCTCGTGGTGACCCCGCCGAACGAGACGAAGTCGGTCACCCTCGACTGGCCGGGCGCCGCCACGCTGCCCGTCACGGACGGTTCCGGCTCCTCGGTGAAGGTCGGCCCGATGGGTGGCATCGGCCAGGGCGGCTGACCCCGGAGAAGACGGACGCCGTCCCCTGGTCCTGCTGATCACGCCGGGCCGGGGGGCGGCAAGAACGTCCGCTCAGGTATTGGCACCTCGTGCTGTTACCTGCCAGCGGTCGATCACTTCGCGGTCCCGGACGACCAGCAGCTCATCAGCGAGATTCACCGGCGTGCAGATGTGGTTGGGGACGACAGCCACCAACGCCCCGAGACCTGGTCCCCGCACCCCTTCCGGAAGCCGGACAACGGCGTGGTGCTCCCACAACCCGGTGATGGATCCCTGGGGGAACTGGGGCAGGTAGCCGTGGCCCGTCACCCAGGACGACCGGTCGGAGCCGAGAACCTTGCTGCCGACATCGAGCACGAAGCGATCCGGGGCGGGAACACTGATCACCGTCGCGGCGGCGACCAGTGCGAGATCCTCCACCCCACAAGTGCCGATGGCCAGCTGGGTGGCGTCATTGAAGACGTAGACACCCGGCCGCAACTCGTTCACCGCGCCCGGCTGCCACTGCCCCACCGTCGGAGTCGACCCGCCACTGACCACACGCGCGCCGAGCCCAAGGTCCCGCAGCGCCTGTGCGGCCTCGCCCAGCGTGCGCTCCTCATCTCGCGCGGCGCGCTCGCGTGCCCGCGCGTCGTGACCGTAGCCGTGTCCCGGGAACGTGAACACGCCGACAACATTCAGTCCGGCGTCGGCGGCCGCCTTCCCGACCTCACCAGCAGCATGAGGCCGCACTCCGGTGCGATGGCTCCCGCTGTCGACCTCGACGAGCACCTCCACCGTCCGGGCGCTGCCGCGCACGGCTTCCCCCAGCCGCCGCGCGCCTTCCACCGACTCGACGCCGACTCTCAGCGCGACGTCGTCCGCCAGCCGGCGCAGCCGCTGTGCCTTGTCGGCATCGAGCCACACGGGGTAAGCGATGAACAGGTCGTCCACGCCGGCCCCGGCGAATGCCTCGGCTTCGCCGATCGTGGCCACCGACAGCCCGCGTGCGCCGGACCGCAGCTGACGGTCGGCGATCTGCGCGCACTTGTGGCTCTTGGCGTGGGGGCGGAGGGCGAACCCTTGAGCCCGCGAAGCCTCAGCCATCCGCGAGATGTTTCTGTCCAGCACATCCGGATCGACCACGAGCGCCGGCGTAGCCAGCCCATCGGGCAGCGGTGTCACCATCTCTTGCCTCTCACACGTTGACGGACTCAGGCCGAAGCGGATGGGGCGTGACATTGACGGGTGGCGGCGCTGCCTTGGTCGACAAGGTCCTCGTACACCCCGACCTTGAACCTGATCAGGTCCAAGGACTCACTGAGCCTGCCGATCTGGGCGGTGACGTTCTCCTGATGCTCGCGCATGAGCGTCAGCCGTTCTTCCTCGTTACCGGCGCCATCTCTGACCAGATCGGTATATCGGCGGAGCGTGGGCAGGGGCATGCCCGAGGCGCGGAGAATGATGCAGACGGTCAGCCAGTCCACGTCATCCTCGCTGTAGACGCGGCGCCCGCCGGCTCCGCGTCGCACGGCGTTGATGAAGAGGCCCTCGCGCTCGTAGAAGCGCAGCGCGTGAACGCTCAAACCGGTGCGTTCGGCGACCTCTCCGATACTCAGATTCGCCGTGATCTCAGCCATGCCGGTCAGGGTAACGGGGCTTGATCTAGAGCCGTGTCTAGCTCCTAGGGTGCCTCGTGCGATCGACGCTTCTGTCGCTCCGCGTGATCGGTTGACCTAGTAAGGGAGCATCACCATGCGCTATCGCACCCTCGGCAGAACCGGTATCGAGGTCAGCGTCCACTGCCTCGGGACCATGATGTTCCAGGACGGCTTCAACTCCGACCACGACGATTGTGTCCGCATCATCCACGCCGCCCTCGACCAGGGCATCAACTTCGTCGACACCGCCGACATGTACGGACAGGGTGAGTCCGAGGAGATCGTGGGAAAGGCGCTGCGGGGGCGCCGTGACGACGTCGTACTCGCCACCAAGGTCCACTTCCAGATGGGCGAGGGCCGCAACCGCAGTGGCAACTCCCGGCGTTGGATCCTCACGGCGGTCGAGGACAGCCTCAGGCGCCTGAACACCGACTGGATCGACCTCTACCAGGTCCACCTCCCCGACCACACCACGGACATCGAGGAGACGCTCTCGGTGCTCAGCGACCTCGTGCGCCAGGGGAAGATCCGCGCCTTCGGTTGCTCGAACTTCCCGGCCGAGGAGATCGTCGAGGCACATCACGTCTCCGAGCGGCGCGGCCTCGGACGCTTCCGCACCGCCCAGCCGCCCTACTCGATTCTGGCCCGCGGGATCGAGGCCTCGCTCCTGCCCGTCTGCGAGCGCTACGGAATGGGGGTGCTGGTCTGGAGCCCCCTCGCCTTCGGATTCCTCACCGGCAAGCACCGCAAGGACCAGCCCATCGACCTGGCAGCCGGCCGCGCCGCGCTCCGCCCGGCATTCTTCGATCCCGCGATCGCCGAGAACGCCGCCAAGCTCGACGCCGTCGAGCAGCTCATCGAACTCGCGACAAGCATCGGCTGCACCCTCCCGCAGCTCGCCGTGGCCTTCACCGTGGCCCACCCCGCCGTCACCTCGGCGATCATCGGACCGCGGACCATGGGGCAGCTGGAGGATCTGCTCAAGGGCGCCGCGCTCACCCTGGACGATGCGACCCTCGACCGGATCGACGAAATCGTGCCGCCCGGGGTGAACCGGTACAACCCCAGCACTTCCTTCCCCCCGCGCTCCCTGACCGACGCGGCCTTGCGGCGCCGCCCACTCGCGGAACGCGCGGCGGGTTGAGGCCGGCGGGGGCTCGCCCGCCGCGCTCGCGCGCGGTCCGGCTTTCGTCATGCCCGGCGGGACGCTCCCTCCGGCCAGACGACGTCCACGGGCAGCCCCGCGTCGCGCGCCTCGTACACCACGTCCGCCGTGCCCCCGCCCTTACCGGTCGGCGGCTGCCCGTTCCACACGGCCACGAGGCGGTCGGCCCGCTCCAGCAGTACGGCATTCGCCGCCTCGTACGCCTCGCGGTTCGCCGTGGCATGCGGCATCACCAGCACCTCGTCCGCCGCGTCCCTGAGCCGGTCGAAGGTTGCGGCGTGGTCCGGCTTCACCTTCGCCTCCCGGTAATCCCGCGACGGCACCACCACGACCAGCCGCCCGCCCACGGCCAGCACCGCCTCCGCGAACAGGGTGTCGCTGCCGCGCGCGATGCACGACACGCCGATGAGGGTGGAGGGATCGTACGCGGCGAGGATCCTGTCCAGTTCCTCGCGCACCAGCGGCACGGAGTCCTCGGTGAGGTCCATGTGCCCGGTCACGGCGAGCGTTGTCATCGCGTTCACCTCGTCGTGTGCTCAGCGGGCTCCGGATGCTACAGCGGACAGCGACCACGGCCCGGGGCGCGCCGTCCGTGGCTTCACCGCTGCGGGCGTGCGATCAGCCGGATGTCAGGTCCTGATCGCGTGACGTCCAGCAGCTCGCACCGCAGGATGTCGTCGATGGTCTCGATGGTGCCGCCCTGGAGCGCGCTCTTGCCGCGGCCGAGGAGCGCTGGCGCGATATAGGCGATGATGCGGTCGACCAGCCCGGCCGACACGAAGGAAGCGGCGAGGGTGGGCCCGCCTTCGAGGAACATCCCGCGCACGCCGCGCGAGGACAGCTCACGCAGCAGCGCGTCGAGATCCAGGCCCTCCTTCGCGCGCGGGAGCCGGACGACGGTCGCGATGCCATCTAGGTGCGTGGCGTCCGTGTCCTCGGCTACCGCGATGATCGTGGGCGCGGCATCGTCTAGCACGCGGGCCCCGGCAGGCGTGCGCGCGTTGCTGTCGACGATCACCCGCCACGGCTGCTCATGGACTGGTACGGCCACCTTCAGCTTGGGGTCGTCCACCGCCGAGCGCACGGCGAGGTGCGGATTGTCCGCCTGCTGTGTGCCGGAGCCCACGACCGTGGCCTGGCAGGCCGCGCGCAGGGAATGGACCTCGGCCCGGGACTCCGCGCTCGTGATCCACTGGCTGGTGGAATCCGCTGCGGCGATCCGGCCGTCCAGCGTGGCCGCGTACTTGTAGACGACGTACGGGCGGCCCTCGACAGTCGTCCACTCGTCGGCGCCGACCAACTCGCTGATGTTCATGCGTCCCTTCCCCTCGCCTTGTCCTCAGCCTGGTCATCTTCAAACTCGGTGCCCGGCTGCTGGTCGGGCGTCGAAGTGAGCAGATTCCTCCCTACCTTGACCTCCCGAACCGGGCGAGGGGGACGTCATCCAGCGTTCGCCATTCCTGGGAGTGAACGGCCTCACACCAGAGGGGCCTTGCCTCATACCCTGGCGGTGACGAGCTGGACAGAGAGGGGCACGGCCATGCCAACTGACGCTACCCCGAACCCGCTGGACCACCCGCTGGTCTTCGGCCAGCGCATGCAAGTCCTCCGCACACGCCGGGGCATGAGCCGTACCGTCCTCGCCGGTCTTCTCGACAAGTCCCCGAGCTGGGTGAAGCAGGTGGAGAACGGAGCTCTCCGCACCCCCGGACTTCCCATGATCTTGCGCATCGCCGAGGTCCTACGCGTCCGCAACCTCGCTGAACTCACCGGCGACCAGACGATGCCCATCGATCTGTTCATCGGCCCCGGTCACGGCAAACTGCCTGCGGTGCGAGCCGCGATTGACGCATTCCCCGTCGCCGACGATCGCGAAGCGCCCTCGACAGCGCACCTGAGCGCACGCCTCGACCGCGCCTGGTCGGCCCGCCACTCCGCGCCCAACCACCGCGACGTGATCGGCGGTCTCCTGCCGAACCTCATCCGGGACGCACAGCTCGCCGTACGCCAGGCCGACCGCGCCCCCGAACGGCGGGCGGCTCAAGCGGTGCTGGCCGAGGTCTACGGCCTCAGCCAGTTCTTCATCGCGTACCAGCCAGACTCCGCCCTCCTCTGGCGCGTGGCCGAGCGCGGCATGGTCGCCGCCCAGGAGAGCGAGGACCCGCACTCCATTGGCGTAGCCGCCTGGCTCACCGCCCAGGCCCACCGCGACTGCGGCCCCGCCCACTTCGACGCAGCCGACGCGGTCACCCTGGAGACCCTGGGCTACCTCAAGCCTCTCCTGCCGGACGCGCCGAACGATGTACGCGCCATCGCGGGCGCCTTGCAGTTCGAGGCCGGATACACCGCCGCACGCCGCGGAGACACCGGCACCGCGTGGAGCTACTGGGACACCGCGAGCAAGATGGCCAAGCGGCTCCCCGCCGACTACTACCACCCCGTGACATCGTTCTCCCAAGCCATCATGGGCGCGCACGCGGTCACGGTCGCCGTCGAGCTGCATGCGGGCCGGGAGTCCGTACGGCAGGCGGCAAAGGCCGACGCCAAGACAATCCCTTCACGGCCTCGGCTGGCCCGGCACAGGATCGAGGAGGCCCGGGGCTACCAACTTGACGGGCAGCCGGAGACCGCGCTGGCGACGTTGAGCAAGGCCTACGAGGCCGCCCCGGAGACGATTCGTTACAACGGCTACGCGCGCCGCATCGTCCTGGAGGAGACGGAGTCGAAGTCTCCGGAGCGTCGCCGTCGGGCGGCCGACCTAGCCGTGAAGATCGGAGTACTGGCCGCCTGAACCCCCGTTCGAGGGGCAGAATCTCTGCCCCCTCCCCGCCCCCGGCGCTCTTACGGTCGGTAGTCACTTGATCACCAATGACGTCGGGGGCTCCTGTGGAGACGACGAACAACCACCAGAGCACGCATCTGCGGCCCGCTGGCCGATCGTGGGACGTCGTGCGCGTTCCCCTCTCGATCGGCATCGGTAAACGCACCCTCGATCTGCTGGGCAACGCGACAGGCGCGGTCATCGAGAACCCCTTCGACAGGGTGCTGTACTGGCTGATCGAGCCGGGTGCCGCCGCCGAGTGGGACATGGGGCTGCTGCCCTCTGTCCAGGTGTGGGGAGCGACGGCCTATATCGAGGTGCCTCCCGTGGCCCGCACGACCGGGCCTGGCGTCCACTGGCGCGTACCGCTCGGGTACGGCCGCTACCTCACCGACGCGACGGCCCTGTTCGCCGCGCTGAAGATCGCGACCAGCGCGGCGCTCGGCCCACGCGAGGAGGCGTCCCGGTGACCGAGTGCTGCTATCGCTGCGACAAGCCCACCCGCGAGCCGATCACCGTGCTGCGCGCATCAGCCTCCGGGCCCGGCTGCCTGCGGCACCTGTGCCCGGACTGCAACCGCCGGCGACCGCACCCTGACGCCGACCTCTACGAGGTGCTGGTCACCTTGCAGCGCGAGAGGCGGACGACGACATGACCGCCCCGGCCGGTGCCCGGCGTCTGTCCCCGTACTGCGCGATGTACACGGCCGAGCCCGACACCACGCCCGACGAGATCCACGCCTTCTGCAAGGGACCCGGCGAGGTAAGGGCGAAGCCCATACCGCCCGCGACCCGGGGCGCGCTGATCTTCACCGTTCGCTGCGACTGCGGCTGCCACCAGGGCCCGCCCGCCTAGACCGGTGGGCCGCTCTGGCCCACTCCACATCGCCTCGCCCCGGCCCCCGCTTGCAGGCCAGTGACCGGGACGAGCACCGCGCAACCGCGCGAGGACACCCCTGCACACCTGAACTCACAGGAACAGCCCATGCGATTACAGCACGCCACCCGCCAGGACCCGGACGACGGCGACACCATGCCCGACACCGACACCCCGACACCCGACGGCCAGACACCCGGCGACTCCGACGACGGACGCCAATACGCGCACTAGCCAGACCGCGGCCCCGTCCTCAGAGACGGGGCCGCTCCCACCACGCAGGAGCCCCCCATGACAGCGTCACACTGGCACTGCTACCGCTGGACCGGAGAACGCCGAACCTACGACGACGAGTCCACGCGTCGGCCGCCCCATCTCGTCGTCCACGACATCACGCCCCAGGAGTGGAAGCAGATCGCGGCCGCCTCGCCGGGCTTCATGGCCAGCGAAGTACCGCCGCTGGAGGTACCGCACTGGCTGCTGCGCCCAGCCAGGATGATCAAAGCCACCTTCCAGGAGCCGGAGAAAGCTGCTGCCTGGTACCAAGACCAGGTCACCGGCTTAGCCCCTTCGTTCATGGCCGACCACGACAAGGACACCGCGCGGCAAGCCGAACGCTTCACCGCCGCCGACGACCGGCTCAGCTGGGGCGGAGACGTCGTCGGCGGCTGGTACCTGCGAGGCACCGGATTCGCCTCCGTCCACGTGGTCGCGTGCAGCGCGAACCGGATCCGCCCGACCATCCCCTGCCCGATACTCCCCCAGCAATAGCGGGGGCGTCGCCGCCCCGCTCACGCGCGGCGCGCCGACGCTCCCGCGCCGACCGCCGCCGAGCCATGCACCGCGACGCCGTCCGGGCGGCCCAGCTCCAGATACATCTTGACGTCGTCGAAGCGCTCGTCGCCGACGGCTATCCCGCTCGGCAGCCGACCCCATTCCCGGAAGCCCAGGTCCTCGTACAAGGCGATCGCGCCGTGGTTGTTGCCGCGGACGCCGAGGATCAGCAACTCCAGACCGGCCCCGCGCACGTCATCGATCAGCGCGGACACCAGGAGCCGGCCGATGCCCCGGCCCCGGGCGGCCGGGTGGGTCATGACCTGCTGGATCTCCGCGCTGTGCCGGTAGCTGGCCACGGCGGCGCGGCGCCGCCACAGCGCGCAGCCCAGCACCTCGCCCGACCCGTCCGCCGATGTCGCCAGGGCGAGCGCCGCGTCCCCGGTCCGTACGTCGGCCAGGACCCCGTGGAGCCAGGCGTCGGTCTCCGCCCGGTCGGGCGGCGTGAGGTAGCCGATGGCCCCGCCTGTCTCGGTGACGGCGTGGATCATCCGGTGCGTCCTCGCCAGCAGCCCCTCGTCCAGGGCGGTCGGCCAGACCAGCTCGACGGAGTCGGTCATGTCGTGTGCTCCTTGTGCGCGTTCCGGCCGTTCATTCCGGGCGGAAGAATTTCATGCACGCCGCCCAGTGCACGCGGCCCATATGCGGATCCAGCATGAACGACAGACGAACCGGATTCTTCTCCGTGACGATGGCGGTGCCGTAGGGGATCCCCTCCTCCAGCGGACCCAGAATGTAGTCCGGCATCATGCTTCCCGGCTCGTAGGTCCACACCGGCACCATGCGCGGATCGCCGTCGATGACAGCATCCGCCTGCCAGCCCATCAGGGGCTCGCCGTCGTCCGCGTACACGGCGACCCTCGTGCCCTCGGGCACCTCGAACGTCGGAAGGTCGGTCTCGACGCCGCCATGACCGGCGAATACAAGCTCGCCGTCAGGGCGTGGTCCCAGCGTGTTCCGCGGTTGGTCCCAATCAATGCCGTCCTCATAGGGGGCCAGCCCCAGGGGGTCGACCCAGCGGTGCGGATTGGGGACGTACGCAACCGGGTTGGGGGCGGGGGTGAGGCCGAGGGGGTCGGGGGTGAGGTAGCGGGCGGTGGTGGGGTCGTAGTAGCGGTGGTGGTTGTAGTGGAGGCCGCTTTCGGGGTCGTGGTACTGGCCGGGGAAGCGCAGGGGGGTGTGGGTCGGGCTGGTGTGGTCTTGTGTGGTGGTGCCCCAGAGGGTGGTGCGGGCTTGCCACGCGATGTCGCCGGATTCGTCGATGAGTTCGGTGGGGGTGCCGATGCGGTCGGTGACGATGGCGTAGAACCGGCGGTCGATTTCGCGCTGGCTGGTGGCCTCGGTGACGCGCTCGGTCTGGGTGAGGGGGCGAAAGCCGTCGTGTTCCCAGGTCAGTGTCACCGGGTGGGGCAGGCCCGGTGTGGTGGTGGTCTGTTCGACGAGGGTGGGGCCGTCCCAGGTGAAGTCGGTCTGTTCGAGGACGGTTTCGCCGTCGTCGGCGAGGCGTTGTTTGGTGGTGCGGCGGCCGAGGGGGTCGTAGAGGTAGCGCCAGATAGTGCCGTCGGGGGTGGTGAGAGTGGTGAGGTGGTTTTCGGTGTCCCAGGTGTAGTGCCAGGTGTCGGGTTTCTTCGACAGGCGGGTCTTCTGGCGGAGGGTGAGGCGGCCGGCGGTGTCGTGTTCGTAGCGGACGCGTCCGGCGCGGGTGATGCGCGTGCCGGTGTAGGCGCGGGCGCCGGTGGTGGCCGGCTGGTCGGTGGGCCACGTGGCGTGGGTCTGGTTGCCCGCCTCGTCGTAGGCGTAGGTCTCCGTCCAGCCCTCGGCCCGGACGGTGGTGACCCGGCCCGCGTCGTCCAGGTCGAAGACACGGTGGCCGAGGAGCTGGTCATCGATGGCGGTGAGGTGGCCGTCGGGGCGGTAGGTGTACGCGCGGTGCTGGAGGGTTGCGTCTTCCGGGCCGGTCAGGGTCTGCTCGGCCAGCCGACCGGCCGGGTCCCAGATCTGCGCGAGGGTGGCGGTATGCCCAAGTTGGCGGGTGGTTTCCCGGCCTAGCGCGTCATACGTGAAGTCCAGAGTGTGGCCGCAGGTGGTCAGCCCGGTGCGGCGGCCCGCCGCGTCGTACGAGAACGTGGACTTCGCCCCGGAAGGGGTCGTGCGACGCACCGGGCGGCCCAGGGCGTCGTAGCTGCGGGTGAGGACCCGGTCGCCTACGACTTCCGCTATGGCCCGGCCCATCCGGTCCCGCCGGTACGTCAGCGCCACCTCCGGGCCTACCGCCTCCACCAGCCGCCCGGCCGGGTCATAGGTGAAGGTGGTGACCTGGCCCTCGGCGTCCTTGCGGACCACCCGGCCGCAGTCGTCGTACGCGAGGCGGACGGTCTGGCCCAGGGGGTTGGTGCGGGAGGCCAGTTGGCCGACAGCGTCGTATGTGTAGGTGAGGGTGCGGCCGTCGAAGTCCGTCTCGCTGAGCCTGCGACCCGTCGGGTCGTACGTGTAGGTCCAGGTCAGGCCTTGGGCGTTGGTGACCTGGGTCACGCGCAGCTGGCTGTCGTGTGTGAACTCGTGGCGGACGCCATCCGGGCCGGTCCGGGCCGTCAGCAGGTCGAAGTGGGTGTACTCGTACGTCGTCAGGCCGCCGCCCGCGTCCACATGAGCGGTGACGTTGCCCTCGCCGTCGTAGGCCCAGGTCTGCTCGGCACCGTCCGGGGCGGTGTGGCGGGCCAGCTTGCCCTCCACCGTCCATTCCAGGTGGATGGGTGCGCCGAGGGGATCGGTGATGGTGGTGGGACGGCCGAAGGCGTCGCGGCGGTAAGTGGTGGCCGCGCCCAGCGGGTCGGTGATCTCGACCGGGAGCCCGGCCGGGTCGCAGCGGATGCGGGTGGTGTCGCCGAGTGCGTTGGTGACCGTCGCCAGGTGACCATGGTCGTCATAGGTGTAGTGGGTGGTGTGGCCCAACGGGTCGGTTGCCGTCGTGCGGTTACCTCGCTCGTCGTACGCGTAGTGCCAGGTGGCGCCGTCCGCGTGGGTGACCTTCACGGGGAGGTTCAGGGCGTTGTAGGCGGCGGTGCGCCGGTGTCCGTCGGGGGTGGTGACGGAGGTCAGCCGACCGGCCGTGTCGTAGGTGTAGGCGGTGGTCCGGCCCAGGGCGTCGGTGCGGGACAGGATCCGGCCGTGGCGGTCGCGCCGGGTGCGGGTGGTGTGGCCGAGCGGGTTCGTCACAGCGATGACCTGGCACCGGTCGTTCACCAGATAACGGGTCGCGTCGCCCTCGGCCGTGGTCACCGTAGTGACCCGATGGCCCGTGCGTTCATCCGTCGGGCCGTAATCGATGTGCAGGGAGATATGGCCCTCGGTGCCGCCCTCGGCGATGCACCGGTCCCGGTTGTCATAGACGTAGTCGTAACGGCGCTCGTTCGTGTCGACCCACGCGATCACTCGGCGCTCCGTGTCGTACTCGAAGCGCAGCGGCAGCCCGATGGAGTTGGTGACCTCGGTGAGGTTGCCGTCCGTGTACGCGTAGCGGATGAGTGTCTGGTCGGCGCCCGCCAGGTGCAGGGCGGTGATGCGGCCCTCTTCGGTGGTGATGTTGAGGTGGTAGCCGCCTCTGTGGACGATGCTGGTCGGGGCGCCCTGCGCGTCGTATTCGAAGGTCAGGCGGTGGCCGTTGCGGTCGCTGATCTCTGCGAGCGGGGCCTCGCCGTCGCCTCCGCCTTGCGGGCCGATGAAATAGCGGGTGTAGCCGGTGTCCGGGTCGGTGAGCGTGTAATCGCCCTCCACGCTGCGCTCAAGCGGCCACCTCGGGCCGAGTTCGGGCAGCGTCGGTACGCCCGGTGCCGGGTGCGGGTATGACAGCAGCAGGCCGTCCTCGGCGACGAACACCACACCCCGTGCGCCGATCTCCAGCCTCTGGTCTGCCGTGCTCGACCACGACGGCCCGAACCACCGGCCCGCCCGATACCCCGACTCCACCCTGCGCACGAACACCAGCGGCAGCGCCCCCGGCAGCACCACATCCCGCTGCGGCAGATACATCCGCCCCGACGCCAGGTC
>NZ_JBEOSB010000057.1:0-27336 GCF_040302705.1 Streptomyces sp. NPDC097640 | reverse complement strand
GATGCGGTCGGTGGCTTCGCGGCGGCATGATCCGATCCGGCGTTCGGCGATGGCGTTCATCCGGGGCACTTGGGGCAGTGTCGGAAGGATCCGCACGCCGATCGTTTGGAAGACGGCGTCGGAGCTGTCGGTGACGTAGGCGCCGCGGTCCCGGATGAGGAACCTGATCGACTCGGCATGGTCGCCCAGTTCCATGAGGTGGTTCCGTGCTTGCTGGGTAGCCCATGGGCCGGTGGGGTGTCGGGTGATGCCGGCGATGTGTATACGGCGGGTGCCGTGCTCGATGAAGAGCAGAACGAACCAGCGCCGCAGGAATACCGTGTCGATATGGAACAGGTCTGTGGCCACGATCGCAGTGGCTTGGGCTTTGAGGAAGACAGACCAGGAGTGGTCCGTGCGCTGCGGTGACGGGTCGATCCCGGCCTCCTTGAGGATCGACCAGACAGTAGAGGCGGCGATGCTGCGTCCCAGGCCGAGGAGCTCGCCGTGGATGCGGCGGTATCCCCATCCCGGGTTCTCCCGGGCCAGACGTGTGACCAGTTGCCGCAGCGCCTCTGGTTTCGGTGGTCGGCCTGGTCGACGGGACGGGTAGGTCCACTTCCGGGCGATGAGCCGTGCGTGCCAGCGCAGGACCGGTCGCGGAGTGACCAGCAGGGCCACCTGGGTACGCCGCTGTTTGCTGACGATCCGGAGCAGTGCTGCCATGACGGCCCTGTCACTCCAGGAGAAGCGGGGCGGCGGCTGGGATCGCCGCGCGATGGCGAGTTGATGCCGGAGCATCAGGATCTGTGCGTCTTACGCTGCACTCGAGCGGGCGGGCAGGGCAAGCCATCGGGAGGTCTGGCAGGCGAGTAGATAGTTCAGCCGTATCACCACGACCAGCAGCATGCTGCCTCAGAACTGCTCGCGGTCTGCTGAGCTTTGACAGATCGAACCAGCAGGTCAGCTCGGGTGACACAATTTCCGGCACCCACAGGGCAGGTCTCTGACCTGCGGAAACGTCGCAGCGGGCGTGCGGATTGAGGACTTTGGGCCAACGGACTGAATCCGCTGCTCGCGAGTTCGACGCCGTGGCTATCAGGGTTGGTTGGCGCCGCTCTGACCTGGGCGGACGTCTCAGTTCGCTGCCGGGGCAAGCCGCCACAGGTGGGCTGTGCGAGCGGGTGGACGCCGAATTCGGGACGCTGGTGGGACGCAGGTAATCGGAAGTGGCTGCCTGGGGACCTGCGCCGACGCTGCTCTGGCTGTGTGCGGCGGGGTCGGGGCGGTGTGTGACAGTCGGCCACGCTGTGCAATGTCTCGATCGATGGTTTGCTGCGTGGCCCGAGCTGGACACCGGGGAAACGGCCCGTACTGGAAACGGCCCAGTCCGCTGGCAGGGGGCTGTCGACCTTCGAAGAAGGCGATCGACGGCGCTCGGAGGGGCTCGGAAAGACAAGGTAGGAAGGCCCGTCCAGCACCCAGACCCGCCCGGCCCGCACCGCCGGCAGGTCGGCCCAGCCCGGCAGCCGGGTGAGCAGGTGTGCCTCGCGCAGGGTGCGCTCGCGCGGGAAGCCGCACGGCAGGACCAGGACCAGGACCAGGACCAGGACCACGTCTGGGCGTGCGGCCCGCACCGCGTCCCAGACCATCGGCTTGGTGTGCTCACCCGGGGCGGCGAGCAGCGGCTCGCCTGAAGGGTGTCTTTATTGCCGTACGGTGGTTGACCTGGGGCTTTGTGCTCGCCCAAGTGTGGGCATGGTCAGCGATTGTGGGTCTGCGACTGCTCTACTTGATCTTCTGCCGACTGCTGGGCTGTCTTCTATTGCTGGGCCGGTCGGCCGCCGCGAACAACGCCGAGATTCTTGCCCTTCGTCATGAGGTCGCCGTGCTGCGTCGGCAGATCAAGCGGCCAAAGCTCTCATGGGCTGATCGTGCCGTGCTCTCCGCTCTCGCGCGGCACCTGCCATCCGCCTTGCGTCGCCATCGGCTGGCCACTCCGGGCACCCTGCTGAACTGGCACCGTCGTCTGGTGCGCTGGAAGTGGCGCCAGACAGCGGTCGGACCCGGTCGGCCACCGTTGCCGGAAGAGACGGTCGCGCTCATCCAGCGCCTGGCGACAGAGAACCCGACCTGGGGATACGTCAGAATCCAGGGTGAACTCCGACGGCTTGGCCATAGGGTTGCCGCCGCCACGATCCGGCGCGTCCCGCGCCGCTCCGGTCTGCTGCCCGCACCGCAACGAGCAAGCCAGCCAGCCTTGGCGCGCGTTCCTCCGCGCCCAGGCCCACACGCTGCTCGCCTGCGACTTCATGCACGTGGAGACCGTCTTCCTCAAGCGTCTCTATATCTTCTTCGTCATGGAGATCGCCACCCGGCGCGTCCATGTCATGGGTGTCACCGCACGCCCTACCGGCGTATGGGTCACCCAACTCGCCCGCAATCTGCTCATGGATCTCGAGGAGAGGGCTGGGTGCTTCCGGTTTCTGATCCGTGATCGGGACAGCGAGTTCACTGCCGCGTTCGACGCTGTCTTCGCCGGCAATGGCACAGCCGTCATCCCGACGCCTCCGCAGAGCCCACGGTCCAATGCGTTCGCCGAACGATGGATACGCACAGCCCGTGCCGAATGCACCGACCGGCTCCTCATCACCGGCGAATGACACCTGCGTACGGTCCTCAACCAGTACCTCGAGCACTACAACACGGGACGGGCCCACCGAAGCCTTGGCCTACGAGCTCCCGACGACGACCCGAACATCATCCCCCTGCCCGCCACCACAGTCAGGCGCCGCCAGGTACTCGGCGGACTGCTCAACGAGTACCACACCCTGACACCCCGACCGCCTCAACATCCACAGGAAAGGCCCAGCTCAGCAGCCTGATCGGAATATTGACACCCTTCAGGCACTCAGGCGCTGCTCCCCGGGTCGGCCGGCTCCTGTCGGGCTCGAAAAGTCATCGTTGCTGGTCAAGCGGCATGGCGGTACTCACGGCGGGCGAGGAGGCGATGCTACTTCCGGACCCCTGGTGACCGGTGCGGCCTCGACGAAGGCTTTGAGGCCTTTCGCGTCGGTGAAGCCGGATCAACCGTCACTGATCTCGGCGAGTATCCGGGCGCCGGTGAGTGGGCCGACACCCGGAAATTCTGCGCACCTGGGTCCTCGGCAGTCTCGTCAACGGCGTTGGTACGAGAGGAACGTCATCCGTACCAGGTGATGTTGCAAATGTAGATGCAGTGGTGGCGTGGTACTGAGAGGAAGCTGATGAAGCCGCGTCCGCCGAGAATGTCGAATTCTCGGAGTCCGCCTTCTCGGTCGAAGGGTCGACCTACCTTTGCCGCGTCGACTCCAAGCGCGGCGAGTTCGGTCGCCAGCCGCTCGACCTCTGCCACGACGCCTGGCGCAAGTCCGTCGGCGACGTGCTCCTCGCTCGGGTTGTACTCCCAGGTCCAGTCGGTCACAGCCCGGCCTCGGCCTCCGCGGCCTTGCGGATCTCCTGAATTTCATGGATGGCTGTCGTCGGGTCCTGTTCGGCCATATCGACAATCTGCTCAAGTTCACGGAGGCGGGCGGCGCGTTCCGGGTGCCGCTCGATGGCGACGAACACGGCCCATGAGTGGACGAAAGCCCGCAGGGGCGCGAGGCTCTGCGTCTGCTGGGCGTTTGTGGTCGCCTCGAACAAGTGCTGAGTGAGCGCAGGGATCCTGCTGGGCGCGATCCGAGCGACAGCTGCGCGCAGCGCGTCAGGGGTGAGGTCAGGCATGGGGACAAGGGGTCCGTACGGGCCGTCTGGCTGCGCGCTCACGATGACCTCCGGTGCGTGGTTTGCACGTCGCACCATACCGTGGAGGCACGGGCAGCCGTGGGAGACCTTTGTCCGCTCCGCAAGTGTTCGCATGGCCTATCCGGGGCTATCAGGGCGTAGCTGATTGCGGCGTGCTCCGCAGCGCGCAAGAGCGCGGTACGGATCCGAACTGAGTGCTACGGTGCGGTACGGATGGTTGCTGAGAGTGGTCACAGGGCTGGGGGTCAAGAGGTCGCAGGTTGAAATCCTGTCGTCCCGACCAGCGTTTTCGCAGGTCGGAGGCCGTTTCTGCGGGTAGCGGAGGCGGCCTTAGCCGTTTCTGGGCTGGGAGCAAGTGGGAGCCCTCTGGGAGCCCTCGTGCTCCCAACTCGCAGACGTGTCAACGGCGTCCGATTCGTCCGTCACCCGATCCGGTAGACCTACGGCGCCGTACCACGCCCTCTCGCGCCGTCGTCAACCACAGACTCCTGACGTCACCCGATCGATCCGGGTGCTCTCTGCGTCGAGAGGCATAAGGCCCCCTTGTCGGTTCTCGAGCACCTTTCGCGGTGGGAGCACGGTGTCGTGCTCCCCATGCGACAGGGGTGGGGGAGACTGTTGATGATCCTTGTGGGCAGGTTTCCGCAGGCAGTCCGTTCGTGGGGCTTTCGGTCGCGGTGGACGGTCTGCGTCAAGGGGCGGTAAGGCCCCTTGTCGTCCGCCGGTAGATGGGGCACTCCCAGGGTGTGAGTGCTGTATCCGGTTCTGGAGCGCCGTAGCGAGACAGCCTTGAGGGGCCTTGTCGGGATAAATAGTGTGCCAAGCGGGTGGAAGTGAGCTGATTTCATCTTGCCGCTGACGTGGCCAGATGCAGGGTGAGGATCGCTTTGACGAGGTCGGTGATCCGGTTGGTGCTGCACCGGATCTTCCGGAGCACGCGCCAGGTCTTCAAGGTGGCCATGGCCTGCTCTCCGACGCATCGGATCTTGGCGTGGGTGGTGTTGTAGCGCCGCTGCCACCGCTTGAGCTTTCGGCCGCGGACCGGGACCCGGACGTGCCGCCCCGCGCCTTGGTAGGCGCGGTCTGCGTAGCAGGTGGTGCCGGTGGTGGCGAGGGCATCGATGATGCCGTGGATGCGGGCGGCGGTCAGGTCGTGTGTCGCCCCGGGCAGAGCGGTCGAGCCCCACAGCAAACGGCCGTGCGGGTCGGGTGAGGACCTGGATGTTCATGCCGTGCCGTCTGGCTTTTCCGGAGTAGTACGGGCGGTCGGCTGCGATGCGGTCGATCGGGAGCAGAGTGCCGTCGAGGATGACCAGTGCCTTGCGCCGGACGATGTCCGTCACCTGGCGAAGGGAGGGCGCGAAGCTGGCCAGGACATCGATCGCCGCGCGGATGTAGCGACATGAGGTTGAAAGGCTCATTCGGCGTACTTCCATCAGGGTGATAGTTCCGGGCGCTTCTCTGTCGGTCCCGGCCGCAACGCACTTGTTGGCCACCGCAGTTGTACGCAACCCCCGCCCGTCCACGAACAGAAGGTCGTCGTCGACAAGGAACGTCAGCCAGTCGGGAGGCGACCAGTGGGCGGCTGCAGTGGTCGAGAGCTGGGAGCGTCTCATCCTTGAGGCCTGCCTCGGCGTCGATGGCAGACCAGGGCGCGGGTTGCGCCGTTGCGCACGCTCGACTCGGCATGGATCCTCATACACGTTGCGCCGCTCTCGCGCACAGGCCGATCCGCTGCGCGTGGGAACGGTGATGCGTACGATCGGTCGGAGGTGAGCGTCACGTTGGCGCGTACGAGGGAGGTCTCTCGTGTCGGATTCTTTGTCCTCGCTCGCCCTGACCGGAGCAAGCACGATCGTGACGGCCATGGCGACCACCGCGTGGGAGTCTGCGCGCGATCGTGTCGTGGCGGTCTTCCGTCGACACAGTGGGGGTGCCGGGGCTCAGGAGGATCCGGAACGGAGCCAGGACTACCTCGAGTTGGAGGCGAGCGCCGCCCAACTGCGCGACGCGGTCGACCCGGAGGGAGCCCGTCAGGAGTTGCAGCGAAGGTGGCAGCGGCTGTTGGAGAGCCTGCTGCGCGCCAGCCCTGATGCCGTCGATGGGCTGCGTGCCCTGAGCGAGGAAGTCGGCCGACAGCTCCGGGATGCTCAACCCCACTGGAACCAGAGCGTGGTGGCCAGGGACGGCGGTTCGGCGTATGGAGCTCTGGGGCCGGGTGCCAGCGTGCACGTACACCACCACGGCGTGCCGAACCCGCCTGCGGCGGGTCGCTGTGCAGAGCGAGAAGAGTCGGACTCGTGAACCAGTCCGTACATGCCGAGAACGGTTTCGCCTACGGGGTCGTCGGCGCGGACATCCATGTATTCGGGGACGGTGTCCCCGTGTATCTCCTTCAGCGTTGGCAGCCCATCGTGACTCCGGAGGACGCGTTCTTGCGGGAAGTGCCCAGCCGCATGCTCAACGCCCGCTTCCGAGTGGTGGAGTTCACCGGGCGTGCCGCCGAACTGTCCTCGCTGCAGGCGTGGCGGGACGAGGAGGGCGCGCTCGCCGTGCGATGGCTCCATGGGCCGGGAGGGCAGGGCAAGACCCGGCTGGCCGAGCGCTTCGCGCAGGCGTCCGTGCGGGACGGCTGGCAGGTCGTGACGGCGACCCACGGCCCGGGCAGCGTGTTGCCCCCGCCCGGCAGCCAGGATCTCGCCGACGCAGGAGAGGCGGGCGTGCTGCTGATCGTCGACTACGCCGACCGATGGCCCCTGTCGCACCTGCTGTGGCTCTTCAGCAACGCCCTGTTGCACAGCGACCGGGGGCGCAGCGCCAGGGTGTTGCTGCTGGCCCGGGGTGGCGATCTGTGGCCTGGAGTGCGTGCCGCCCTGGTCAACCAGGGTGCGCGCACATCGGCCCAGCGCCTGGCTCCGCTGTCCGACGACGAGGGCGCCTCCGGCTCCCCGCGCGCCCAGATGTTCACCGTGGCCCGAGACAGCTTCGCCGCCCGCTACGGTGCCGCCACAGCCGGGATCACCGCTCCGGCCCAGCTCGGCGAGGCCGAGTTCGGCCTGACGCTGGCCGTGCACATGGCCGCTCTCGTCGCCGTCGACGCGGCCGTCCAGGGCGTACGGCCACCCGATGACCTCGCCGGTCTGTCCACGTACCTCCTGGACCGTGAACACCTGCACTGGGCACGTCTGCACGGGGATCCCGACCACGTGATCTCCCCGCTTGCAACCGCCTTCCGCACCCCTCCCCACGTCATGAACCGCACGGTCTTCACCGCGGCGCTCACCGGAGCGGTGACCCCCGATGTGGGCCGTGCGGCCATCGATCCGCTCACCGTCCACGTCCCGGCCGGGCAGCTGCTCACCGACCACGCCGTGTGCTACCCCGCCGCGGAACCCGACCGCGGGACTGTCCTGGAACCCTTGTACCCGGACCGGCTCTGCGAGGACTTCCTCGCCCTGACCCTCGCCGGACATCAGGCCGACTACCCGGGACAGCAGTGGGCCGGCGAGACCGTCAACGCACTGCTCCGCGAGGCCGACGTCGTCGGCAGCCCCATCGAGGGGGACTGGATGGCCCGTGCGGTGGTCTTCCTGGCCGCCGCAGCAGTGCGCTGGCCCCACGTGGGCTCCCTCCACCTCTTCCCGCTGCTCGCCGGTGTTCCGCAACTCGCCGTGATCGGAGGCAGCGCCACACTGGCCGCTCTGGCGGAACTCGAAGACATCGACGCGGACCTTCTCGAAGCCATCGCCATGTTCTTCCCGTCGCACCAACAGCCGACCCCCGACCTGGACCCCGGTATCGCCGCGGTGAGCACCCGGCTACTCCCGCACCGGCTGGCGCGTGCCCGCAACCTCAACGATCGGGCCGTGACCCGGCACGAGCACGGGGTGCGGCTGACACACGCCGGCCGGTTCGAGGAAGCCCTGGCCGAGGCGGCGACCAGCGTCAGCGAGCTGAGGGAAGCGGCCATGAGCATGCGTCGCACCCCTCAACGCCGGATTGTCGAGGCCAATCTCGCCATGGGGCTGAACACCTACGCCAAGCGGCTGGACATCACCGGCCGACGAGCAGAGGCGCGAGCCGCGACTGAGGAAGCGGTGGCGCTGAAGCGCGAACTGGCTGGCGAGGACCGCATGTTCATACCGGACTTGGCCAGTGGTCTGCAGGGTCACGGGCGGGATCTGTTTCAGGCCGGACACGCGGCGGACGCGGCGGTGGTGCTGGAGGAATGCGTGGGACTCTACCGGGACCTCGTGGTCTCCGACGCCCACGCTCATGACTCAAACTTCGCGGCGTCGCTGGCAGCGCTCGGCATGTGCTACCAGCACACCGGGCGTCCACGAGAGTCGCTCGCGCTGGCCCGCGAGGGCGTAGCGGTGCGTCGTCGGCTCGCGGCCAAGAACCCGTCCGGCAACGCGCAGCAGCTCGCAGTCGAGTTGCAGCAGCTCGCACGATCCCTCGAAGCCGTCGGGAGCCCGGACGCGGTGCCCTCCGCGCAGGAGGCCGTCGACCTGTACCGGGACCTCGCCCGGGCCAACCCCGCGGCCTACGAACGTTCATTGGCGGACGGGTTGATCGGACTCGCCGGGCGCCTGGTCATGCAGCAACGCCCGGAAGAGAGCCTGACGGCGGTTCACGAGGGCGTGGCGATCCTTCGCCGCGTCACCGCACGACAGCCGGGCGTCGAGTTGTACACGTTGGGCGAGGCGTTGAGCATGAAGGTCGCCACCTTGCTCGGTCTGGCCATAGCGTCGAACAACGAAGACAGACCTGAAGAAGCGGCGGAGAGGCACGCGGAGGCGGTCGCCGCCACCCATGAAAACGTCGAGCTCTACGGGAAGTTGACGAACACCGACCCGGCAGCCTTCGCCTACCACATCTCCGCCCTGTTCCTCGCCGTCTACGTCCGGGCCATGGACAGCGACCTCCTCGAAGAGGCCGTCGAGCTCTTCGACCGGTCCACGGACCTCATGCGGCGCGGACACGCACCACTGGACAGAGGGATGACGTACCACGACGTCGGCACCTCTCTTGCGGAGCAACTGTCCGCGGAAGACCGACCCGGTGAGGCCGCTCGAATCCGGCGCCTCCTCCTGCACCAGCCCTAGAACCTGCTGTCGGCATTGGGCCCCAGCGTCTGGTGTGGCGCATCGGCGCTTAGAGGGCGTGGAAGTGGCCGACGTGAAGGGTGTCTTTATTGCCGTATGGTGGTTGACCTGGGGCTTTGTGCTCGCCCAAGCGTGGGCATGATCAGTGCTTGTGGGTCTGCGACTGCTCTACTTGATCTTCTGCCGACTGCTGGGCTGTCTTCTATTGCTGGGCCGGTCGGCCGCCGCGAACAACGCCGAGATTCTTGCCCTTCGTCATGAGGTCGCCGTGCTGCGTCGGCAGATCAAGCGGCCAAAGCTCTCATGGGCTGATCGTGCCGTGCTCTCCGCTCTCGCGCGGCACCTGCCATCCTGCGAGTGCCGATAAATCATCCACGCAGGTGAGAGCTTGATCGGAGATCTTCGACTGTGATCGACGCTTGCGCTGGCGTCTTCACTTGTACACGGCCCCGACGGCATCATGAGCTGTCGTGCTGCTGCGCCTGGCCTACCTCACCGCGACCAACGCCCTGGCGTTCCTGCGCCTCCTGCCGATGAGCGACAAAGAGAAGGACGTCGAGATCCTCGTACTCCGCGGACCGGGGACGTGGCGGTCATCGGCTCGGAGTCGTACGCCAATCTCCAGAACCAGCTGATGTCGTGGGAGGAGTGCGAGCCGCTGGTCGCCGAGTACTGCGAGCAGGCCGGATTGCCCGCCAAGGCGTCCGCGTTCACCGCGGCGCTGAAGCAGCAGCTGACCGCGGTGGCGGCGAGGGTGGACGCGGGGTACCCGGCCAACGCGGACCTGACGATCGACCAGGCCAGCGGGAAGATCGTGCTCTCTCCGCGCAGGGGCAAGGCCCGTCGGCAGTCCGCGCTGGATCTGGAGGCGGAGATCCTCAAGCGGCTGCCGGAGTGGAGCCTGCTCGATGTGCTCGCCCGGACCGCGTACTGGATCCAGTGGTGGCGGCACTTCGGCCCGGCCTCCGGATCGGACCCGAAGATCCGCGACAAACTCGCCCGCTACGTCTTGACGGTCTTCACGTACGGGACGAATGCGGGGCCCGCGCAGGTCGCCCGGCACATGGGGCAGAAAGTCTCCGTCCACGAGCTCTCCTTGGCGGGCAACCAGCACATCACCTCGCACAAGCTGAACCGGGCGTCGGCGGACGTCATCGACGTGTTCATTCAGCTCGACCTCGCGCACGTGTGGGGCGATGTGTCCAAGGCCGGGATCGACGGCTCCCAGTACGACACATGGGAGAACAACCTGCTGGCCGAGTCTCACATCCGGTATGGGGGATTTGGTGGCATCGCGATGAGGCACATTTCAGATACCTATGTTGCGCTCTTCAGCCATTTCATCCCCTGTGGCGTGTGGGAGGCCGTCTACCTGTTCGAGGGCCTGCTGAAGAACGAGTCCGAGGTGACCGTCGACATCGTCCACGGAGATACGCAGGGCCAGAACCTGCCTGTCTTCGGGCTCGC
Source organism: Streptomyces sp. NPDC097640 (assembly GCF_040302705.1). Lineage (NCBI taxonomy): Bacteria > Bacillati > Actinomycetota > Actinomycetes > Kitasatosporales > Streptomycetaceae > Streptomyces > Streptomyces sp. NPDC097640. Next base: position 16,996 of record NZ_JBEOSB010000057.1, on the reverse strand, counting down.
ACACATGCTCGGTGTGGAATTGCTCCCCAGGATCAGGAACTGGAAGGACCTGACCTTCTACCGGCCCTCGGCGACGGTCAAGTACAGGCACATTGACCAGCTGTTCGGCGATCCGGATAAGGACGTCATCAACTGGCGGTTGATCGAGAACCACTGGCAAGACCTCATGCGGGTGGTGCTCTCGATCCGGGAGGGGCGGCTCTCCTCGGCCGCACTGCTGCGGCGGCTGGGGAACGAGTCCAAGCGCAACCGTATCTACCAGGCGTACCGCGAGCTGGGGCGCGTGATGAGGACGATTGTGCTCCTTCGGTATCTGTCGGAGCCGGAACTGCGCGACTCGATCCAGTCCATGACGAACAAGACCGAAGCGTTCCACAAGTTCAGCGACTGGCTGATGTTCGCCTCCGACCTGCTCTCCGACAACGACCCAGAGGACCAGGAGAAAATCATCAAGTTCAACGAACTGCTGGCGAACTGCCTTATTTTTCATACCGCCGTAGACATCACGAAGGTGGCCAACGACCTCATCGACGAGGGCTGGGAGGTCGACCCGGTCGACCTGGCCACCATCACCCCGTACATCACGAGCAAGATCCGGCGCTTTGGTACGTGGCACCTGGACATGGAGCCCCCGGATGGGCAGGCGGTCGGGCAGCTGCGGCTGGTGGCGTGAACCGGTGCGGCTACGGCTGGGGCCGATGACAAACACGTAGGTCAACGCATCGACGTTTCGGCCGATTCGCACGAACCAAGGACCCGGGCGCCGGCGGGGACCGTCACACTCCCCGCCCGGCGCCCGGAGCGTACGGTCGGCCCCGGCGGCGCCCCACGGGAGGAAGGGGCCGGGAATTTCGAAGTCGTCTGCAATACAGTTGAGTTGGCCGTAGTCGTGTGCGCGACGGGGAGCTTGGAGATGGCCGATGGGTCGGTGGCCGAGCGAGGGGTGCTCACCGCGCCGGATGAGCTGCGGGGTACCGCGGTGCGGCAGGCCGAAGTGATCAGGCCCCCGCCGTCAGCGAGTGCAGCCCTGTGCCCGTTGACGGTTCTGCGGAGCTGTCCGGTCCGTATGTGGTGGTCCTCGGGTTGGCAATGAAACCAGGGGTCTACGGGGCTGTTTTCCGGTTGAGCAGCTGAGATCGATTCAGGACTCTCCATGGAGGTGGGCCGATGTCGAGTCTTGCGCGGATGCCGCTGGAAGGCGGCGGGGCGATTCTGCTGGAAGAGGTGGAAGGTGCATCGGAGTTCGACGGGCCGGTGAAGGCGGGCCGGGTCGGAGACGCGGTACGTGAGCTGCCTCGGACATTGCAGCAGTCTCTGGTTCCGGTGCGGGAGACGGCGCGGGCAGTGCTGGACCAGCTGCGACAGGCGGGTTCGCGGGAGGTGGAGGTGGAGTTCGGGGTGAATTTGTCGGCGAAGGCCGGGGCGGTCATCACCGCCGGCGAGGCAGCCGTCCATCTGAAGGTCCGTGTGGTGTGGGAGAGCGGTGGATCCGGGCAGGACGCCTCGTGAAGAATGCAGGGACGAGGGGTGAGCCTTCGGTGCCCGAGTCGGTCTTCCAGGTACTCGCGTCGGACGGCGGTGTTGCTGGGGCAGGCTTCCTGGCTGGGGAGGACACCGGCTTCACCTGTGCGCATGTCGTGCACGCCGCTGGGCAGTTCCCGGGCGGTCGGGTGGAGGTCCTCTTCCCGCATCTGCCAGACGCACCACGGGTGATGGCCGATGTGGTGGCTGAGCAGTGGCGGGCGCCGGAAGCCGAGGACGTCGCCGTTCTCCGCCTTGACTCGGTTCCGGCGGGGGCCCAGGGCATGGCTGTGGGTGCGAGCGCGGGGTGCCGGGGGCACCGAGTCTACTCGTTCGGGTTTCCTACCCAGGCGCCGAGAGGCGGTCATTTCGGGTACGGCGAGGCCGGCGACCTGCTGCCCGGGGACGACGGCGCGGGAAGGCTGCTTCAGCTGTCGAAGGCCAACGACCTGACGACCGGGTTCAGCGGCGGGCCTGTGGTGGACGAGATGACCGGACTGGTGATCGGCATGGTCACCGCCATCGCCTCCCCCGACGCTCACCTGAAAGGGCTGGGCATCGCCTACGCCACCCCGGCCGAGGTATTACGGGAGATCCGGCCCCAGCTGGCCGAGCACCAGGCGTGCCCTTATCTGGGGCTGGAGTCGTTCACGGCCCGGCACGCCGACTGGTTCCACGGCCGGGAGGCCGCCGTGGAGCGGGTGCTGGCGGCGCTGGGTGGGGCCCGGCGGATGCTGATGCTGCTGGGCCCCTCCGGGGCGGGAAAGACGTCGCTGATCAACGCGGGTGTCCTGCCCGCCCTGGCCAAGGGAGCGATACCGGGCAGCGACCGTTGGCTGCCCATGTGTGCCCGACCTGGCCAGGACCTTCTCACGGAGATCGGGGGCGAGGGCCTGCCCGGTGCGGCCAGCGACGGCCTGGTGGCCGCAGCCGAGGCCCGCCTCGCTTCCGAGCCCGACCACGACCGTCTGCTCCTGGTCATTGACCAGTTCGAGGAACTGCTCACCCAGCCGGTTCCCACCCCGTACCGGCGTGCCGATGACGGGCGTCTCAAGGCCGTGGAACAACTCGTGGAGCTGGGTGCTTCCCATGCCCCCGTCACCGTGCTCCTGGTCATGCGCAACGACTTCTACGCCCCGCTCGACGCCCTCGCCCCGGACTTGATGAACACCGTCCTCTCCGGACTGTGCAACGTCCCCGCGACGCTGAGCCGCCCCGAGCTGCTGGCGATCACTACTCGACCCGCCGCGGCCGTGGGCTTGCCGCTCGAAGCCGGCCTGGCAGACCGGATCGTCGACGACGTCCTGGCCGTCGACCCATTCGCCCGGCAGGCGCCGGTCACGCTGCTCCCGCCCCTGGAGCTGGCCCTGCGCCAGTTATGGGTACGCCGTCGCCGCGAGGACGGCCAACTCACCCATGCGGCCTACGAGAAGATCGGCAAGGTCACCGGCAGCCTGACGGCTTGGTGCAACCGCGCCCTCGGCCAACTGACCGCCGAGCAGCGCCCCATCGCGCAACAGATCCTCACCGCACTTGTCCGGCCCGCCGACGAAGCCAACGGCGTCCCCGCCACCCGTCGGCCCGTCCCACTCGCCCGGCTCCGTGCCCTGACGACCGGCCACAGCTTCACCGGCCCAGACGCCGACATCGCCTTCGACGACGTACTGGAGACACTCACTGGCTACCGCATCATCATCACCGGCACCACCACACACCCCGGCGCGGCTTCCGGTGAACCGGCAGCGGAGCTCATCCACGACGCTCTCATCCGCGGCTGGGCCGACCTGCGTGACTGGGTCGCCAAGGACCACCAGTTCCAGGTCTGGCTCCAGCGCGCCACCGAACAGCAAGCCCGACACGAGCACAGCAGCCTTCCCGGCGATCTACTGGACGGCTCCCTCCTCGCAGAAGGAGAGGAATGGGCCGATCAACGCTCTCTCCCGACCGACATCACCTCGCTCCTGGCAGCCAGCCGGCAGCATCAGCAGTCGGCCCTGCGCCGCACCCGACGCATCAACATCACTCTCGTCGGAATGCTGCTACTCGCCCTGGTCGCCACCGGCGTCGCGTTCAGCCAGCGGCAGACCGTCATCGACCAGCGGCAGACCGTCATCGGCCAGCGTGACCGTGCGGCGTCCGCCCAGGTGGCCGGGGTCGCCCAGTCGGTTCGCCGCACCGATCCCCAGCTCGGCCGGCGGCTGGCGGTGGCTTCGGCAAGTCTTGCCAGCACCCCCGAGTCGTGGTCGGCCCTACTCGCCCTGCACAACCAGCAGGAAGACGATGCGCTCACGCTGCCCGGCTTCGTGGCGACGGAGTCCGATCTGGACAGCACCGGGCAGACCTTCGCGGCTGCCGGAGGCACCCGCGTGGAGTTCTGGAACGTCCAGACCCGCAAGAAGATCAGTGCCTACACCGCTCCGGCCAACGTCCACCAGGTGGACCTTTCCGATGACGGCAAGACGGCCGCCGTGAGTACCGACGACGGATACACCCGCCTGCTCGACGTCTCCAGCGCCCGCCTCCGCCACGCGCACGCCTACCCCACCGCCAAGCAGTACGGCGAACACTGGCCAGCGATGGCGGTCAGCCCTCTGGGCACCTACCTGATGGTCCAGACGACCGACTCGGACCTGAAGACCACACTGGCTGTCTGGGACAGCCGCACCGCCCGCAAGATCTTCACTTTGAGCACCCGTGCACCCATTGGTCTCTTCTTGGACTCTTCGTTTTCTCCGGATGAACGAGTGCTTTCCATGCCCGGTAGCGGGGGAAAGCCCTTCACTTGGATCGACTTGCGGACCAAGAAGGAGTTGCCCGTCCCCGTCCCATACTTCGGACTCAAGGCCAGCGACATCCACGGCCCTGTGGTCTTCAGCCCGGACGGCAAACTCGCTGCCCTGGCAGCCAAGGGCGGAAGAATCAGCTTCTTCGATCGCACTGGGAAATGGACCTACATCGAACTCAAGGGCGCTGAGGACCCCACAGCCTATCCCCTCTATTTCAGTCACGACGGCAGGTACATCGCGCAGAACGGCCGCATCTGGGAGGTGTCGGTGACGAGTTCGGGACCTGTCATGCGCTACTCGACCACCCAGAGCGAGTGCTACCCCGGGACAGCCCTGCGTTTCACGGCCGACGACTCGCAACTCCGATGCGCCGGAACCGATGGCATCGTCCGGTCGCTCGACGTGACAGCCTTCACCAAACCCCCCAAGGAGAACGTTGGGGTCACTCAAGAGGGGGTGGTGAGTTCCGATCGGCGCACCCTTGCGCTCAACCTCGGCAACGACATCGAAATCTGGTCCCTGACGTCACGAACCAAGCGTTTCACCGTGACCTCACAGGCGCGGGACATGGGATACCCCGCGGAGGAGATCCAGCTCGGCCACGATGGGCGTCGGCTCGCCGTGCTCGCCGGTACGACGATCGAGATCTGGGACACGGGCGGGAAGAAGGGATCAAGGCTCGGCAGCCTGCCCATCCTCAGGAAGGACCAGCACAGCGGAACAACCACAGCGTTCGCGTTCTCACCGGACGATAAGGCACTCGCCGTCCAAGCCGTGACACGAGATGGCACCAACGTGCTCACCTTCTGGGATCTGACCACCATGCGCCGGACCCGCCAGGTCCGCGCCGACCTCGGCTACCCGGACAACGGAGGGGCCGTCTTCTTCCTTCCGGACGGCAAGAGCGTGATCGCCGCCCCGAACTTCGGCAGGGTCGCGTTCCCCTCCGGCAGGGTCGTCACCAAGGGCGCCCCGAACCTGGAAGTGGACTCCGTCAGCGACGACGGGACGATGCTCTACTCCTACCCGCGCGGATTTCGGTCCTACATCCGGCTCTGGGACGCTCAGACGCTCCGGCCCACAGGGGAGGACCTGCGCACCGGTCCCGTGAGCCCTCCCTTGACCGCGCCGGAACGAGCAACCGCCATCTCACCCGGCGGCCGACTCTTCGCCACCGTGCACCAGTCCGGTCTCGGCTACCAGACCAAGATGTGGGACAGCCGCACCGGTAGCGAGCTGGGCGTCCCGCCCGCGGGGCCCCTCAACGGGATCATCGCCCTGGCGTTCTCTCCCGACGGCTCGACGCTGACCAGTGTGGATAAGCATGGCAGATTCTTCACCGACACCATTTCCCCTGAGCGGTTGATCCGAGATCTCTGCGCCAGGTCAGGCCCTCTCACCGAACAGGAATGGAAAACTCATATCCCTGACATCCCGTACCGCACGACGTGCTGAGGTGGTGAGAACCAGCTGAACTCGCCGAACAGGTCCGGTCGCGAGTTCAGCGCAGCGCCACTCTCATAAACGTCCCTTTGCGCGAGCAAGATCAATCGCGGGCCGCCAGACCCCGTCGGAGCCGGATTCGTTCGCAGAATCCGTTCTCACTCAAAAGCGGGACGGACCCCCTTCTGAGACTTGCATTGTGCGAAAATCTGGGCCCATGACGGACCCTCAGTAGCTGTCGATTTCCGAAGCCGCGTGCACGGGTGTCTGAAGTCGTGTGCACAGGTGCAGTACTCGACGATCCGTGCCCTCGGGGGCGCGGGTTCATGGATGGGTGGTCCAGAGGCAAATCGCGTCGGTGCTGGCGCTGGCCAGGAGCTGGCCGTCGGGGCTGAACGCCACCGACTCCACGAACGTCAATGATTCCTTGTAGTTGTCTTCGGGTCGGCCGGTGAGCCCGGCCAGGGCCTGGCGCACCCTCCCGGTGCGGGCGTCCCGGAGCAGCAGTTGGTTCCCGCCGCCGACAGCCAGTGTTTGCCCGTCTGGGCTAAACGCCACCCCGCACATGGGTTCGGTCGGGGAACCCTCCCTCAGCGAAAAGACCTGTTCGCCGGTATGGGCGTCCCAGAGAATGAGGTGTTCGTCATCGACGCTGGCCAGGTGCCGGCCGTCGGGGCTGAACGTCACCGACTCCACGCTTTCGGTGTCTCCCCAGGATGCTAGGGCCTCGCCTGTGTGCGCGTTCCACAGGCCAACCCCGATGTTGCCGGCGCCAGCCAGGGTACGGCCGTCCGGGCTGAACGCGACGGAGAGCACAGACCACTGCCATCCGGTCGACACGGCCACCTCGCGGAGTGGCTCGCCGGTGCGGACGTCCCACAGGCGGATCACCGTCGCCATCAGCATCTTCCGCCAGGACGGCCAGACCAACATCGCCGCTGCCCTCCGCCGCACCGGCCGCGACTACCATCGGCCCCTACGAGCCCTCGGCCTCATCCAATGAACCCGGACCGATCTCGATCAGGCAATGCTCCCTGCCCCTGATGGCCCCGCCCCCACAGCGGAACAGGTCACGTACCGTATCCTGTGGGCCCTCATCCAGCCGTCGGCTCGACATCAACCACATCGGGCTCCGGCCCGCCGGCCAGAGGAACCGACCGGCCGGGTCGTGTTCTGCGATGCTGCCCATCCGCTACCTTTTCAGGGAGAGCCACATGTCGACGCTCTCGATCCCCCGTTCGCGAAAAACTCCGGCCGGTTTGAATCCCGCCTTTTCGTAGGCGCGGATCGCCCGGGCGTTGGAGGTCCGGGTTCCGCCGAAGAGGATGACGTGCCGGCATCCGCGCTGACGCAGGATGTCAAGCGCTCCCTTCAGCAGCTCGGTTCCGAGACCGTTGCCCTGCAGGTGATCGGCGACGACGGGGGCGATGCGGCAATCTATGCCGTCCTCGATGATCAACCCGAGATTCCGGTAGCGCGCCTTCTCGTCCTCCGGGATCCCAAACTGAGCCAGCAGATACGCCACCACACGATCGTCACAGGCATCTGCCAACACGAAACGCAGGGCGGCCGGGTCGTCGAGGGCAGCGCAGATCCGCTCCGCTTCGGTCCGGTCGAGCGGGTGTGGGCTGTAGCGCTCCCTGGTCTCCGCCGAGAGTGCTTCGAGGAAGTCCCCGAAACTGGAGGCGTCTTCGCCCTTCAGGGCGCGCAGGGTGGCGACAGTTCCATTGATCCCGGTGACCGGTCTCGCAAGGACCGGGTGCGCGGTGGATTCATTCATACTGGGCAGCGTAACCAGCCTGTCCAGAGGAGGAGGAAGCCGTCGCGCGAGTCCCCGGTGCGGTGGTTGGCCGCCACGGGGTTGCGCAGACGCGGCAGCCGCTGCACCATTGCCACTCGCAAGCGGAGTGCGATGCTCCACTCCTGGCCCGACACTGGATGATTCCTTGACCGCGTGACGGGCCCTCGTGGCCGTAGAGACCGGATCTATCCGCTTGATGCTGGGACCGCGCCGTCGGCCTCTTCTTCGAAATGCGCCTCTCGACGGCCGCCCACGACTACCTGTGCGACTCTGTCGCCCGATTCGGTCGACCTGGCCCAACCGGTAGGCCGCTGACGCTGAATGCTCAGGTCACGCTGATCGAATCGGGCCTCACCGCGAATCGGGCGACAGAGTCCTGTGCCGTTCAGAAATGCGTCGTTGCAGGTCGTAGGCGGTCTGGCGGGATCTGCGGGCTCGTTGGGACCATGTGCAGGTGATCGTCTCACTGGTGTGTCAGGTCACACGGAAGCTTCTGACGGTCCCAGCGGTGCTGCTGCGTCGGCGGATGGCCACAGATGCTGAGTTGCTCGTGCTCCGGCATGAGAACGCGGTGCTGCGCAGGCAACTTTCGAGTCCGGTGCGGTATGAGTGGGCGGACCGGCTGTGGTTCGCGGCGTTGTCTTCGCTGATTCCTCGGCGTCGTTGGGCGCAGGTGTTCCCTGTGACACCGGGGACCTTGCTCGGCTGGCATCGGCGTCTCGTTGCACGCAGGTGGGACTGCAGTGCGTGCCGGATCAAGCCGGGCCGGTCGGCGACAGCGGAAGTTGTGAAGGAGTTGGTGCTGCGGCTGGCGCGGGAGAACCCGCGCTGGGGCTGCCGCAGGATCCAGGGGGAGCTCGGTCGGCTGGGCCACAGGATCGGCGCGTCCACGGTATGGAAGATCTTGACGGTCAGCCGGGGTGGACCCGGCTCCCCGCCGCGGCGGGCCTACATGGCGTGAGTTCCTGACATCACAGGCCGAGGCCATCATCGCCTGCGACTTCCTGCACATCGACTTGGTGGATCTTCGCCGAGTCTACGCACTGATCTTCCTCGAGCACGGCACATGCCGCCTCCACATCGCCGGGGTGACCGTGCATCCGAGCGCACAGTGGACGACCCAACAGGCCCGCAGCCTCGCGCTTGAGGCGGGCGTGCGCCTGGAGTCGTTGCGCTTTGTGATCCGCGACCGGGACGGCAAATACACCGACTCCTTCGACGCGGTTTTCGGAGCTGAGGGCATCAGAACCCTCAAGACCGCCCCGCAGTCCCCGCGGATGAACGCACACTGCGAGAGGGTTATCGGGACGCTACGGCGCGAGGCCCTCGACCACCTGTTGCTCTGGAGCGAGCGCCACGCTCTCCACGTTCTCAGCACCTACGCCGGACACTACAACGGGCATCGACCGCATCAGGCCCGAGAGCAACTACCTCCACTCGCCGACCACCACACTGCGCCGAGGACCGACTTGAAGACCCCACGGCGGCTACTCCAGACCCGTGTCCTTGGTGGTCTGATCAATGAGTACAGATACGCGGCATGACCAGCAGTGACGCGTTTCTGAACGGCACAGGACTCTGTCGCCCGATTCGCGGTGAGGCCCGATTCGATCAGCGTGACCTGAGCATTCAGCGTCAGCGGCCTACCGGTTGGGCCAGGTCGACCGAATCGGGCGACAGAGTCGCACAGGGTAGGACTCTGCGCGGAGCTTGCGCCGGACGAGGCGTCCGAGCCGCAGGACGCCAACGTCACCATCAGTGAGGCCGTCCCGAGCAGGGCGGCGGCTTGCGGTGCAACCCGCTTTGTCTTCATCCTCTTTCACACCTTCTCTCGTGGCTTCGTGGTGGAGCCGGGCCTGGGTCCGGCCCCACCGCGTTCAAGCGCCAGTACGGACGACCGTGTCAGGGACGCAGCAGCGTCTTGATGGCACGGCGTTCGTCCATGGCCTGGTAGCCCTCGGGGGCCGCGGACAGGGGCAGCGTGTAGTCGAAGACGCGGCCGGGGTTGATGCGGCCGGTCATGACGCGGTCGATGAGGTCGGGCAGGAAGCGGCGCACGGGTGCGGGGCCGCCCTGCACGGCGACATGGGAGTAGAAAAGCGCAGCGCCGTCGATCTGGACGCCGTGGGGGACGCCGGTGATGCCGACGCCGCCGCCGGGGCGGGTGGAGTTCAGGGCCTGCTGGGTGGACTGCTCGGTGCCGACGCACTCCAGGACGCGGTCGGCGCCGATGCCGCCGGTCAGGTCCTTGATGCGGGCCACGCCTTCGTCGCCGCGTTCGGTGACGATGTCGGTGGCGCCGAACTCGGTGGCCAGCTTCTGGCGGGACTCGTGGCGGGACATGGCGATGATGTGTTCGGCACCGAGTTCACGGGCGGCCAGGACGGCCGAGAGGCCGACGGCTCCGTCGCCGACGACGGCGACGGTGTCACCGGGCCGCACACCGGCGGCGACGGCGGCCCACCAGCCGGTGCCCATCACGTCGGAGCAGGCCAAAAGGTCGGGCACCTGCGCGTCGGCGGGCAGGTCGGGGGTGGCGACCAGGGTCCCGTCCGCGTGGGGGATACGGACGTACTCGGCCTGGCAGCCGCCGACGAACTCGCGGTTCAGGCAGTTGCTCGGGTAGCCGTTGCGGCAGTTGAGGCAGGTGCCGTCGCTCGCGAAGAAGGAGCCGACGACGAACTGACCCGGCCGCACGGTGGTGACCTGGTCGCCGACTTCCTCGACGATGCCGACGTACTCGTGGCCGACAGGGGCGGGGTCCTTGGCGGGGTTGATGCCGCGGTAGTCCCACAGATCGGAGCCGCACACGCAGGTGGCGAAGGTGCGGATCACGGCGTCGGTGGGCTTGAGGATCTTCGGGATGTCGCGTTCCTCGACGCGGACGTCCTTCGGTCCGTACAGAACGGCTGCACGCATGGTGTGGTGCTCCTTGCTGGAGTTCGGAGTTCGGTGTTCAGAGGGATGGATCAGAGGCCGCGGCCGCGGGGGCCGGCGTATTCGGCGTCGGTGACGTGGTCGAGCCAGGTGACGTCGTCGCCTTCCCACAGCGCGATGTGGGTCATGAAGTGGCCGGGGGCGGCGCCGTGCCAGTGCTCCTCGCCCGGCTGGGTCCAGATGACCTGGCCCGGGTGGGCTTCGAGGATCCGGCCGCCGCGGGACTGGATCAGGGCGATGCCCTCGACGATGTAGAGGGTCTGGCCCACTCCGTGGGAGTGCCAGGCCGTCCGGGCGCCGGGCGCGAAGTGCACCGCGTTCGCCCGCGCCCTCGACGGCTCCTCGCCGCGGTAGATGACGTCGGCCCAGGCGTCTCCGGTGAACAGCTTCTCCGGAAGCTTGCGGGTGGCGGGCCGCTCCAGCAGCTCCATAAGGTGACTCCTTGCTTGTACCGGGGGTTGTACGGGCCACGCAGGCGCGCGGCCGGTTCGTCGGAACGTGCCGGCCGGCCGGCCGGGCGGGCGGGTCAGCCGCGGAAAAGGTCCTTGGCCACGCCCATGGCGGTCATGGCGCGCGGCCAGCCGGCGTAGAAGGCGAGATGGGTGATGGCCTCGATCAGCTCGGCCTCACTCACCCCTTTGTCCTTGGCGCGCCCCAGGTGGTGGCGCAGCTGCCCGGCGCTGCCGCTGGTGACCAGGCTCGCCACCGTGATCAGCGAACGGTCGCGGGCAGCGAGGTCGGGGCGCTCCCACACCTCGCCGAACAGGACGTCGTCGGTCAAGCGCACCAGCTGCGGGGCGAAGCCGCCGAACATCTTGGCCGCGCCGGAGGGCTGGTCGTTGGCGGACATGGTTGCTCCCTTGCGGTCGGGCCCCGCCGGGACGGGGGTGAGTAAGAGGGGTTACTGGACGGTGTAGCCGCCGTCGACGGCCAGGGCGTGGCCGATGACGAAGCGGGCCTTGTCGCCGGCCAGCCACAGCACAGCCTCGGCGACCTCTTCGGGGCGGCCAAGGCGGCCGATGGGCTGCTGGGCCAGCAGTGCGTCCATGGCATCGGGGTCGGTGGCGGTCATCCGCTCGACCATGGGCGTGTCGATGATGCCGGGGCACACGGCGTTGATACGGATGCCGCGGGCGGCGTACTCCAGGGCAGCGCTCTTGGTCAGGCCGAAGACCCCGTGCTTGGAGGCGTGGTAGGAGGCCAGGCCGGCGATGCCGATCAGGCCGCCGACGGAGGCGCAGTTGACGATCGCGCCGCTTCCTTGCTCGCGCATCTGCCGCAGCTCGTACTTCATGCAGTTCCACACGCCACGCAGGTTGATGGCCTGCACGCGGTCGAACTCGGCGCCGTCGGCGTCGGCGGTCTCCACGTTGGGGGTCTGGACGCCGGCGTTGTTGTAGGCGGCGTCCAGATGGCCGAAGGTGTCGACGGTCTGCTTCACGAGGTCGGCGCCCTCGCTCTCCACGGCGACGTCGCAGACGACCGGAAGGGCCCGGTGGCGCTGGGCGGTCAGGTCGCCAGCGGCCTGGCGAATCGCCTCTTCGTTGGTGTCGGCCAGCACTACGGCGGCGCCTTCGGCGGCGAAGGCGTGGGCGGTGGCCAGGCCCATTCCGGCGCCGGCGCCGGTCACCAGGGCCACCTTGTTCGCGAACGACTTGCTCATCGCGATGGCTCCCTTCCATTTCGGCAGGTATCACTACCGGTGTGGTTCAGGCGATCAGGCGTCGCCGCGCCGGGCGGTGCCCATGCGGGGAGCGGCCAGCGCGGCGACCAGGGCTACGGCGGCGGCCAGGAGGAGACTGATACGCAGACCGTGTTCGAAGCCGCCCGAAGCGGACAGCAGCGCGCCGAAGACCGCTACGGCGAGGGCTCCGCCGATCTGCCGACTGGTGTTGAACACGCCGCTGGCGGTGCCGGTCTGGTGCGCGGAAACGTGCTCCAGCAGCAACGCCGTGGTCGGAGGCATCACCAGCGGCCCGGACAGGCCGATGGGGATCAGCAGCAGCGCGGTCACCCACACCGGCACCGTGGCCGGCACCGCGGCCAGCGCGATCGATCCGGCCGCGATCAGGGCCAGGCCGGCGATGACCGGCACGCGCGGGCCGGTGCGCTCGGCGATACGGGCGGAGAACGGGGTGAGACAGGTGCCGAGCAGCATCATCGGCAGGAACGCGATCCCGGCACCCAGGGCGGACAGGCCGTGCTGCTGCTGGAAGTACAGGGAGAACAGGAACGGCAGCCCGTAGAAGCCGACCATGAACGCGAACCCGATGCCGGTGGCGACGACCACGGTCGGGGAACGGAACAGGGTGAGCGGCACCATCGGGTGGGCCACCTTCGCCTGCGCGGTCACGAACGTGGCCAGCGCCACGACCGCGACACCGAGTGAGACCAGCACCTGCGGCGCGATGAACCCGGCCGCTCCGGCTTCGATCGCCCCGAAGGTGAGGCCACCCATCGCGAGGATGGCGGTGACCTGCCCAATCCAGTCGAACGGTGCCGGACGAGTCGGCGAGTGCGGCGTGCGGGACAGCAGCGCCAGGGTGAGGATGCCGACCGGCAGGTTGATCCAGAAGATCATCCGCCAGGAGGCCAGGCTCAGCAGACCGCCGAGCACCGGGCCCGCGGCGGCGGCGATTGCGCCGCCCATCGCCCACACTCCCACCGCGCGCGCCCGGCGGGCCGGGTCGGGGAACGCCTGGCGGACCAGCGCCATCGAGGTCGGCATGGTCACGGCCGCGCCGATGCCCTGTACCACGCGCGTGGCGATGAGCACCGGCAGCGACGGGGCCAGCCCGCAAGCCACCGAGGCGACGATGAAGAGGCTCAGGCCGCCGGCGAACGCCTTGCGCGCACCGATCCGGTCCGACAGGGCACCGGCGGACAACAGCAGCGCGGCGAACATCAGCGTGTAGGCGTCGACCAGCCACTCCAGGCCCGTGATCCCGCCGCCCAGAGCGTCGCGGATCGAGGGCAGGGCGACGTTGACGATCGTCGCATCAAGGGTGATCACGAAGAAGCCGAGGACCGCGGCTGCCAGCGTCGCTGTGGCGTGCCGGTCCGTCCCGGGCGCGCCCGCCTTCGACGACCGGCGCGACGAAGCGGTAAGGGGCATGACGGTGGGTGATCCTTCCGTGTCGGGAACAGGTACTGGGCTCGCTGGCCCGGTCACGCATCCACGGAACCACTAACCGAGTCTGACCTGGGAGTCCTTGTCAGGAGGGGTGCTGGCAGGGACCCTCCGCGCCGGGGGTCCTACGCTTGAGCCGTGCCGACCGACACCGTCCGTGACGACATCCGCAATTTCCTCACCAGCCGACGTGCCCGCCTCACTCCGCAGCAGGCCGGGCTGCCCGACTTCGGCGGACGGCGCCAGGTCAGCGGGCTGCGGCGGTCAGAAGTCGCCCAGCTCGCCGCGATCAGCGTCGAGTACTACACCCGCATCGAGCGCGGCAATGTCGGCGGGGTCTCCGAGGAGATCCTCGACGCCCTCGCCACCGCCCTCCAGCTCGACGACGTCGAACGCGCCCACCTGGCTGCCCTCGTCCGTGCCGCCAACGCCCCCCACCGCACCACCGGCCGCGACGGCGGCGCCTCGCACGTACGCGACAGCGTCCAGCAGGTCCTCGACGCCATGACTGGCGCCGTCGCCTTCGTCCGTAACGCCCACCTCGACGTCCTCGCCACCAACCAGCTCGCCCGCGCCCTGTACGAGGAGGCACTCGACACCGCCGAGCAGCCGCCCAACCTGGCCCGCTTCGTCTTCCTCGACCCCCGCGCCCGGCGCTTCTACCGCGACTGGGAAGGCATCGCCCACGACGCCGTCGGCAGCCTGCGCACCGAAGCCGCCCGCACGCCCGGCAACACCGACCTCGCCGACCTCATCGACGAACTCGCTTCCCACAGCACCGAGTTCGCGACGCGCTGGGACGCGCATGATGTTGATTACTACCGCAGCGGCCAACAGCACTTCCACCACCCCACCGTCGGCGACCTCGACCTCGACTACGACGCCCTCGAAATCCCAGCCGACCCCGGCCTGACCATCGTCACCTACACCCTCGCCTCCACCTCACCGCACGCCCCCGCGTTCCATAGACTCCAGCGACACAACCCGACGGCCGACAGCGGCCCGTTCTGAGGAAGCCCACCGATGCCTCACCGATGTCAGCGGACCTCGGTGTAGGCGACCGGCCCCGGCGTGACCGTGCGGGTGCCGATAAATCATCCGTGCACTTCAGGCCGCGTGCTGGTATTCGTGGAGGGTTCCGCCGAGTCGGTCTCGTCGCTCGATTCTCAGGTGGGCGAGCTGGGCTTGTTGGGTGGCGGGGGCGGGTAGCGGGCGGCACGGTGCCGCTTGCTCCAGGGCCCTGTGCGGACGGTGTTTGTTGTAGAAGGATTCGTACTCGCGCAGGGCGTGGAGAAGGTGGTTCTGGTTCCAGACCAAGGTCCGGTCCAGAAGTTCCCTGCGGCAGGTCTGTATCCAGCGCTCCATGAGCGAGTTCATCCGCGGTATGCGAATGCCGGTGGTGACGACCTTGAGACCGGCATCGGTCATCAGGCCGTCGAGGCGGTCGTGAACTTGGAATCGTGATCGCGGATGAGGAACTTCGCCTTGCTGCCTGCGTCCTCGAGGTCCATGAGGAGGTTGCGTCCGAACTGCACGATCCACTCCGCGGTGGGGTGCGCGGTGGCGCCGAGAATCCGGATGCGCCTGGTGCTGTGCTCGATGACGGCGAAGATATACAGGCGCGCCCCGGTCAACGTGCGGACCTCGAAGAGATCGCAGGCCAGCAGCGCCTCGGCCTGACTGCGGAGGAAGCTGGCCCAGGTCGTGTTCTGCCGTTCTGGTGTGGGTGGGATGCCGTGCTCGCGGAGAATCTCCCAGAGGTGGAGGCGGCGACCTTGATCCCCAACGCCGCGAGTTCGCCGTGGATCCGGCGATACCCCCACGAGGCGTTCTCCCTGGCCAGGCGCAGCATCAGGGTGCGGATCGATCGGATGGTACGCGGGCGTCCACGTCGCTTGGGCATGCAGGTCGTGGCATGGCGCCGGTTGAGCAGGTTGCGATGCCAGTGCAACACCGTGTCGGGGCGGACCAGCAGCAGAAGGTGCCGCAGTCTGTCTTTGGGGAGGTGGTGGAGCAGGCCGGCGAGGATGGCACGGTCAGCATCGGTGAAGGTCGGCTTGCCGACCTGACGTTGCAGGACCAGCACTTGGTGCCGGAGTACGAGGATCTCGATGTCCTTGTCTTTGTCGCTCATCGGCAGGAGGCGTAGGAACGAGAGGGCGTTGGTCGTGGCGAGGTAGGCCAGGCGCACCAGCACGACAGATCATGATGCCGCCCTGGCCCTTTGTGAGTGAAGGCACTTGCGGCGAATCTCAAGGAGAGTCGAAGATCCGTGAACAACCTCCCGACCTGCGCGGATGATTTATCGGCACCCGCACTGCCACTACAACGGCCATCGCCCGCACCAAGCCCGACAGCAGCGGCCTCCCCTCGACGACGACCGGGCAGTGCCGAGACTCAATGTGAGAACCATGCGGCCCATCCTCCGCACCCGCGTCCTGGGCGGGCTGATTAACGAGTACAGGTACACGGTCTGACCAGCCGCGATGAATTTCTGAACGGCACACGTTGCAGCGATCGTCATCTGGCTCCGAGACACCGTCCAAGAGCGTGTGCCGTTCATAAATGCGTCGCTGCAGCTCATAGGCTGTCTGGCGGCCTCGTGGGCACGCTGGGATCATGCCTGGATGATCGTCTCACTGGTGTACCAGGTGACGCGGAGGCTGCTCTCCGTTCAGGCGGTGCTGTTACGCAGGCAGGCAGGCAAGGAGGCGGAACTGCTGGTGCTGCGGCACGAGAACGCTGTCCCGCGTGGCCAGTTGGCCGAACCGGTCCGCTATGAGACCGCCGACCGGTTCTGGTTCGCAGTCCTGTCCGGGCTGATACCCCGGCGCCAGTGGCGCGAGATCTTCCCTGTCACCCCCGGCACCCTGCTTGCCTGGCACCGCAGATTCATCGCCGCAATGTGGGACTACACCGCGCGCCGGGGTACCGGCCGTCCGCCCACCCCCACAAACGATCAAGAAGCTCGTCCCGCGGCTGGCGAGGGAGCATCCGACGTGGGGGCACGGGCGGATCCAGGGGGAACTGGCCCGACTCGGGTATCGAGTCGCCGCCTCGACGGTGTGGGAGATTCTCAATGCGGCCGGTATCGACCCTGCTCCACGTTGCTCAGGTCCCACCTGGCGCGAGTTCCTGGCCGCGCAAGCTGAGGGCATCATCGCGGCAGACTTCTTTCACATCGACACCGCCCTCGGCAGGCGGTTGTATGCGCTGGTGTTCCTCGAGCACGGCACCCGGCGGCTGCACATCACCGGGGTCACCGCCCGCCCGACACGGGACCGGGCGGCGCGGCAGGCGCGGAATCTCACCGCCGGCCTGGGCATACGCATCGAGTCCCGGCACCTCTTGTTACGCGACCGCGATGGCAAGTACAGC
>NZ_JBEOSB010000056.1:0-29646 GCF_040302705.1 Streptomyces sp. NPDC097640 | reverse complement strand
ACCTTGTAGGCCTCGTTGCAGACGTAGGTGGTGGTGTTGCCCTGCGAGTCGGTGTAGCGGGTGGTGCGGGCCTGGGTGTCGTAGTGGAGGCGGCCGGAGAGGATGCCGTCCGGGCCGATCCCGCGCAGCACCCGGCCCCGGTGGTCGTAGACATACCCGTACGTCGTGCCGTTGCGGTCCGTCCACGACGTGACGCGGCGCCGGTCGTCGTACCGGTACCGCAGCGGCAGGCCCGTGGAGTTGATGACCTCGGCGAGATTTCCGGCTTTGTCGTAGCCGTAGGAGATCAGCGTGGTGCTGCGCTCGTGCTCGTCGCCGTGCAGCAGGCGCAGCGCGGTGATCCGCAGCAGCGCCGGGTCGGTGTCGACGGCGATCCGGTAGCCGCCGGAGTGGACGATCTCGGTCGGCGCGCCCTGCTCGTCGTAGGCGATGTCGATGCGGTCGCCGTCGCCGGTGCGGCCGGTGATCGCGGTCAGGATCAGCTCGCGGCCGCCTGCCGGAAGGGGCGCGAAGTGCAGGGTGCGGTTGTGTTCCGGGGCGGTGATGACAAACGCGCTGTCGGGCTTGCCGTCCCAGCGCAGCGGCCAGCGCGGCCCTGAGGTGGGCAGCGTCGGGACGTCGGGCTGCGGGATCGGGTAGGTCAGGAGCATGCCGTCGTCGGTGACGTAGATGACACCGGCGTCGTCGATCTCCAGGCGCTGGTCGAGCGTGCCCGCCCAGGTGCGGCCGAACCAGCCACCGCACGGATGCCCTGAGACGTAATGCCGCTCCAGCACCAGGGGCAGCGCGCCGGGGAGGGTGACGTCGGTGGCGGACATGACCATTTCGCCGGTCGCCACATCGATCGGCTCACCGGTCTTGGGCCGCTCCTCATTCGGCGTGTTGTTCTTGTCCGGGTCGCTGTCGGTGCGCCTGCGGGCGCTGCCGTCCCGGCGCAGCCCGCGCTCCCGGTTGAGGAGGCGTTGTGCGGCGTTCTTGGCGGTGGCGCCGGCGCGGCGGGCGGTGCCGGCTCCGCCGGTGGCCAGGGCGAGGAGGAGTTCGGGGGTCAGCTGGCCGGCGGCGCGGGCCGGGTTGCGCTGCCACTCGTCCCAGTTGGTGACGGCCTTCGCGAACTCCTTGGGGTGGTCGACGGCGTAGGCGATGCCGTCCTGGATGCCGGCCAGGTGGAGGCCGAGCCCCTGGGGCCCGTCGTTGACGAGGTCGTCGAAGCCCTCGTACCACCCGTACATGGTGTCGCCCGCGCCGCCGGCGAAGTCCCCGAGCCCCTTCTTGAGCTTGTTCCAGCCCTTGGGGGCCGGGGGCTTGTCCGGGGCCTTCTCCGCCGCCTTGGCGAGTTTCTTCTTCGCCGCGTCGATGACCGGCTGAAGCTCGCCCTCCAGCTTGTCCAGCCGCCGGTAACACCCCTCCAGCGCGGCGATCCCCGGATCGTCCTCCGGCGGGCGCTGGGGCAGCGGATCGTCCTTGCGGTTCTCGGCGTCGATGTAGTCGGTGACGTCCTTCCAGTACTTCTTGGAGGCCGCCCGGGCGTCATCGGCGTCCTTGATGATCGGCTCGACCCGCTTCTGCACCGAGCGCAGCTTGTCCGCGTACGAGTCCAGGGCGTTCGCGGCGGCGTGGAAGTAGGTCTGCGCGGACTCCAGCTCCCGGGGAAGCTTCTCCGTCGCCTTCTCGAACCCCTCCGACCCGGCCCCGGTCCAGTCCATCAACATCAGGGCGTCCAACTGGTCGCGCCCGTCCTTGAACGCACCTGCGTAGGCCCGGAGTTTGACGGCCAGGTCATCGACGTCGGACGGATTGCCGTAGATGACGTCGGAGGGTTCCGCGCCCGGCGGTATGCGCTCGGCGGAACCGTCCCCTGCCGAATCACCCCGGGTCATGCGATCGTCCCCTTCGAGCCGCCGTCGACTTCCCAGCCGCCGTCGTAGCGCTTGCGGGGGTTGGTCGGCACGTCATAGCTCCCACCGGACCCGTGATCATCGAGCCAGGGCTCCTGGTAGATCTGCGGCGGCGGGTCGAACTTCGGCCGGGACCCGTTCTGCCACGCCCTCAGCCCGTGCTCACCGAACGGCAGCTTGGCGATGTTGTCCGCAGTTGGCGCGAAATCCTTGATCCGCAGCAGATCAGCCATCACATAGGCCGCGATGACCTGCCGGAGCGTCTCGACCACCGTGTCCGTGTGCTCGGCCACCCGCCCCATCCCGAACCCCCAGGCCGAGAGCATCTTCTCCGCCGCGTCATAGACGTCGAAATCAGCCGAATTCCCAATGTAATCGGCCAGAGTCTTCCAATCGCCTTTGATCTTGCGCGCTGCGACGACCGACTCCTCCAGCGGCGTCAACACCGCACGCACCGAAGCGATCTCGATCTTGTAGCCATCACCCGGCTTCGGCCCACTCGAAGAGGGTCCCCCGTCGTGATCCGTCATTCCGCTCCCCCCGTGTCCACAGCCCTGAGCACTTCCGCGTCCAGCAGGAAGGGGCGCTTACCCAACGGGTCCACCAACGCGCGCACACCCTCGGGCAGTAGACCCACCAGGTCCTCGACCGTCGTCGACGCCCACCCGCACGCCCCCGCGAAGCGGGCGAGCCCCTCGAGCGAGGTGAACACCGGCACGAGCGGGCCGGCCTCCGCCGTCTCCGAGACCAGGAACCCCGGCTCCTCCGGACGCTGGAAGTACAGCCGCGCCTTGCGCAGAGCCGCCCACTTCTCCTGCTCCGACAGCTGCGCCGCGGTCTCCTGGCGCACAAGGTCCGCCAGGCTCTCTCTGTCACCCTGACCAGGCAATCTGTTGCCCCCTCCCCCAAACCCGAGGGTAATTTTCACACAGGTGACCGACACCACGGGTGATCGCCGCGCGGCCCCTCGCGGCCGCCCGCCGGGGGGAGATGGATGGACAGCCCGCACTCAAGGTGCAAACATATTCTGCATGACGCATGATCATGCATTGAAGTGGGGGTCTGGCCCCGTGGTGTGGCCGACGGGCTTCCGGGCCTACACCGGGCACGGCGGACTGCGCGAGCACGGTGACGACATCTCGATCGTCGCGTCGGACCGGCCGGCCACCAGCGCGGCCATGTTCACCCAGAGCCTCTTCGCGGGCCCGGCCGTCATCCTCAGCCGGGCACATGCCGCAGGACAGAACCTGCGTGCCGTGACGACGCTGGCGCAGAACGCGAATGTCGCCACCGGGCGCCAGGGCGAGGAGAACGCCGCCGAGGTCGTCCGCCGCGTCGCCGGGATTCTGGGCGCTCCGGAGGACGAGGTGCTCATCGGCTCCACCGGCGTCATCGGACGCCCGCTGCCCATGGACACCATCCGTACGCACTTCGACGGGGCTGCCCGGAGTGGCCTCGCGGCGTTCACGGCCGGACCGCTGGATGTGGCCCGCGCGATGATGACCACCGACACCCGCCCGAAGACCGCCGTACGGACCGTCGGGCAGGCCCGCGTCGTGGGCGTCGCCAAGGGGGTCGGCATGCTGGAACCCAACATGGCCACGATGCTGGCCTACGTGTTCACCGACGCGGCCATGTCCCCGGCCGACCTGGACAGCGCCTTGCGCGGAGCGGTGAATCGCACCTTCAACTGCCTGAGCGTCGACACCGACACCTCCACCTCCGACACCGTGGCGGTCATCGCGAACGGCGCCGCGGGACCAGTCGATGCGGCGGAGTTCTCCGAAGCCCTCGCCGACCTGTGCCTGGACCTCACGCGGCAGTTGGCCAGTGACGGCGAGGGCGCCACAAAGCTGCTGCGCGTCACGGTCGCCCAGGCCGGCGACTACGGACAGGCCAAACGCGTCGCCAAGAGCGTGGTGAACTCACCCCTGGTCAAGACCGCCGTCCACGGCGCCGACCCCAACTGGGGCCGCGTGCTGATGGCCATCGGCAAGAACACCGACGAGACCGACATCGTGCCGGGCAACGTCACCGTCAGATTCGGCGACATCGAGGTGTACCCCGAGGAGCCCGAGGCCGAGACCCTCGACAAGCTGGTCGGCATCATGCGCCAGGACGAGGTCGACATCGTCATCACGCTCGGCATCGGGGAGGCCGAAGCGACGGTGTACGGCTGCGACCTGTCCGCCGGTTATATCCGCGTCAACGCGGACTACACGACATGACCAACGAGCCCCATACCGTTCTCGTGATTCCCCAGTGGCAAGGCTCGGCCGCGCGCAACCCTCAGCGACTGGTGGAAGGTGCGCACCGGCTGGGAGCGCTGCTCCCCGCGGCGCGACGCACCGTCGTCGAGATCGACCCCGGCCCTGGACAGTATCTGGACGGCGTACGCCACCTCGATGTGCTGGCCCGCTCGCTGGAGGCGACCAGGGCCGCGCTGAGCCGGAGCGGCGATGACACGCTGCTCGCGGTGGGCGGCGACTGCGGCATCGAGCTCGCGCCCGTCGCCCGCGCGGTCGCCCGCCACGGCGACGACCTTGCGGTCGTCTGGTTCGACGCCCACGCGGATCTCAACACCCCCGACGCATCTCCCTCCGGGGGTTTCCACGGAATGGTGCTGCGCACCCTGCTCGGGGAGGGGCCGTCACAGCTGTTGGCCGGGCCGGGGGAGCGCCTTTCCTCTCGGCAGCTCGTGCTCGCGGGCGTCCGCGCCCTCGACCCCGCTGAGCGGGACTTCATCGAGGCGGAAGGCATCCGGGCTCTGTCCGTTCCCGCTCTTCGGGAGCCGGGCCAACTGGTCTCCGCGGTAGCCGCCACAGGGGCCACGCACGTCTACATCCACCTGGACCTGGACGTGCTGGACCCCGCCCACTTCCCCAGCCTGTCCTGCCCGGAACCCGGAGGTCTGCACCCCGACGAGCTGCGCGCCGCGCTGCACGCACTGACGAGACGATTCGCTCTCGCGGGCATGGGGATCACGGAGCATGCGCCCGCCGCCGACTCGGCCGACGGTGACCACGTCCTCCAGAGGATCCTCGGCGGTATGGCTCTCCAGTAGCGACAGCCCGTACCAGCTCACAGCTTGGCCATCGCCGCCGCCTGCCCGCGAGGAAGGACGGATCGCCCGGGTAATGGGTTGAGTGCGGCCTGAGCCCGTGTTATCACTGGCGGCGGGTCCGCGAACGGGGATCGTGAAGACATCGAAAGGCAGGCCGGGCAGCGTGCTTGGAGACCCGATCCGGCTACGGCCGATGGAGCCGTCGGACGCCGAGGCGCTGTGGCGGTGGAACCATGACCCCGCGGTCATGCGCTGGATGAGCGATGGCTACGCCCAGCCGCTGTCCCAGGTGAAGAAGCGGTTGGAGGAACGGCCGCGCAATGCCTACGGCGAGGTGCTCTACGGAGTCGAAGTCCTCACCGACGCAAAGCTCATCGGCGTGGTCCGACTGCGCGATGCCGAGCCGGAGACGGGCATTGCCGAGCTCGACATATACATCGGTGAGAAGGAGTACTGGGGGCGCGGCTACGGCACCGACGCGATGCGGACGATGTGCCGCTACGGCTTCGACAAGATGCGGCTGCACAAGATCACGCTGACTGTCGTCATCGAGAATATTGCCGCTCATCGCGTCTACCAGAAGATCGGCTTCGTTGACGAAGGCAGGCTGCGTCAGGAGTTCCGACGCGATGGCAAGTGGTACGACATGTTCACGATGGGGCTGCTGGAAGGCGAGCTGCGCTGACGCGCTGTCGGCCTCTACGCGTCGAACTCCCCGGCGCGGAGGCTGCCGATGAACGCGCCCCACTCGCGTATGTGGAAAGCGAGCTGCGGTCCTGGCGCGTGCTTCGAGTCCCGTACGTGGATGGCGGTCGGGCCGGTGGCCACCTCGACGCACATGCCACCCTCGCCACTGCTGTAGCTGCTCTTGAACCACGTCAGTTCGGTTTTGCTGTTCATAGTTCTCCCCGCAGCTTCTCGATGAAGTCCAGCGACTCTCGTGGCGTGAGCGCCTGTGCCCTGATGATGCCGTACCGCTGCTCGAGCGTGCGGACTGCTTTTCGGTCGGTCACCAACCTGCCGATGTCCTGCACCTCGACGTAGGCCATCATCTGACGCCCGCTGGGCTCCAGCAAGGCGAAGGGGCCGCCATTTCCAGCGTGTTCCTCCACTGCCGTTGGCAGTACCTGGAGCACGATATTCCGGATCTCTCCGACGTGCAGTAGGTGTGCCAACTGGCCACGTAGCACTGATGCACCACCGCATGGGCGGCGCAGTGCCGCCTCTTCGGTAACGAAGCTCATGACTGGTGCTGGTCGGCGGGCGAGAAGTTCCTGTCGGGCCAGCCGGGCATGCACGCGGTGCTCGATGGTCTCCTCCTCCAGCGCTGGACGCTGCATCGTGAACAGGGCGCGGGCGTAATCCTCCGTCTGGAGCAGCCCGTTGACCACCTGATTCTCGTACGCGTGGAACTCCGTCGCCTGCGCCTCCAGCCTCGCCGCCCCGCGAAAGAACGCCGGAAGCCGCGCCTTGGCCACCTCCTCCTTCGCCGCCCGCAGCACCCCGAACGCGTTCAGCACCTCGTCCGCCGCGTCCAGGAACTCCGGCTGTGGCACCCGCCGCCCCTGCTCCACCGAGGACACCTGCTCCTCGCTGTACCCGATGGCCTCACCCAGCTGCGCCTGCGTGAGCCCCGCCCGCTCGCGGAAGAGCTTCACCTGCTTGCCCAGGAACTTGAGGAAGTCCGCCCCGTACTCGTCCTGCCCCGGCCGCTCCGTATCTGCCATGTCCCGCCACCTCCCGTGCGCAAGAACGTCATGTCTCCCCACCCGCGTCACGGCACCACTCCCGTACGGGCACTTTCCGTGCCCGTACGGCGACCCTGGGTACTCGCGAGCTGTCTGGTCAGGCTATGCACGCTTCGCCACGCTCGGTGACGTGAATGGCGAAAATCCCCCTGGTAATACGCTCGGCACGTTCGAGATGTTCTTCACCTCCTCACGGCATGGCGCGCGGCTCGCCCGGCGGCTCGTTGTCCGCAGGTTGGAGGAGTGGGGCATTCCGCGGGACAGCGATGCCTCGCACGGCATCGCCCTGCTCGCGGGCGAGCTCACGGCGAACGCCGTGAGCCACGGACATGTGCCCGGCCGGAACTTCCATCTCCGCCTCACCGTCCAGCCCCCACCCGCGCCCGGCGAGCATCGCGCTTCGGTCACCGTCCGTATCGAGGTGTCCGACGCCCGGGGCGAGCGGCGTCCTGAGCTCCGCGATCACACCGCCGCGGCCATGGCCCAGCAGCAGGAGCACGGACGCGGGCTGGTGCTCGTGGACGCACTCGCTTCCAAATGGGGGGTGACGGATCGCACCGTCGGCAAGACGGTGTGGTGCGAGTACGCCGTGGAATGACAAGCGAACGCAGGAGCGGTCCGTCGTGAGCCTTCTGTAGGAAGTCGACAGTGACCGGGCGGCGCCCCTGTGCGTGCTCGATTCCCCGCCTCGGCCCTTCGCCCGATAGTTTGCGTACACAAGGGTCGCCACACATAGTGACGCCCGGCACGACATCCAACAGAGAGGGTGGTCCCTTGAGCCGCTCGGTTCTCGTCACCGGAGGAAACCGCGGCATCGGCCTCGCCGTCGCCCGCGCCTTCGCCGACGCAGGCGACAAGGTCGCCATCACCTACCGGTCCGGTGAGCCGCCGGCCGGCTTTCTCGCGGTCAAGTGCGACATCACCGAGCCCGAGCAGGTCGAGCAGGCGTACAAGGAGATCGAGGAGAAGCACGGCCCGGTCGAGGTGCTGGTGGCCAACGCCGGCATCACCCGCGACCAGCTGTTGATGCGGATGACGGAGGAGGACTTCTCCACCGTCCTCGACACGAACCTCACCGGTACGTTCCGTGTCGTCAAGCGGGCCAACCGCGGCATGCTGCGTGCCCGCAAGGGGCGTATCGTCCTGATCTCGTCCGTGGTCGGTCTGCTGGGCTCCGCGGGCCAGGCGAACTACGCCGCGTCCAAGGCCGGCCTGGTGGGCTTCGGCCGCTCCCTCGCCCGTGAGCTGGGCTCGCGCAACATCACGGTCAACGTGGTCGCGCCCGGTTTCGTCGACACCGACATGACCCGCGCGCTCGACGAGAAGCAGCGGGAGGCATACGTCAAGCAGGTGCCGCTCGCGCGTTACGCGCAGCCCGAGGAGATCGCGGCCTCGGTTCGCTTCCTGGCCTCCGATGAGGCCGCGTACATCACTGGAGCCGTCATCCCTGTCGACGGCGGATTGGGCATGGGTCACTGAACGTCATGAGTGGAATTCTCGCTGGTAAGCGCATCCTGGTCACGGGCGTCCTCACCGAGGCCTCCATCGCCTTCCACGCCGCCAAGCTTGCCCAGGACGAGGGCGCCGAGGTCATCCTCACCGGCTTCGGCCGGGTCTCCCTCGTCGAGCGGATCGCCAAGCGGCTGCCCAAGCCCGCGCCGGTCATCGAGCTGGATGTGCAGAACCAGGAGCACCTGGACGGGCTGGCCGACAAGGTGCGCGAGCACCTCGGCGAGGGTGTCGACCTCGACGGCGTGGTGCACTCCATCGCCTTCGGCCCGCAGGGCGCGTTCAACTTCCTGGAGGGCTCCTGGGAGGACGTGTCCACCGCCGTGCATGTCTCGGCGTACTCCCTCAAGGCGTTGACCATGGCCTGCCTGCCGGTCATGCCGCGGGGCGGCTCGATCGTCGGCCTGACCTTCGACGCCCAGTTCGCCTGGCCGAAGTACGACTGGATGGGCGTGGCCAAGGCGGCCCTGGAGTCCACCAGCCGGTACCTCGCCCGCGACCTGGGCGAGAAGAACGTCCGCTGCAACCTGGTCTCCGCGGGTCCCCTCAAGTCCATGGCCGCGAAGTCCATCCCGGGCTTCGAGGACCTGGCCGATGTGTGGAACCACCGCGCGCCCATCGGCTGGGACCTGAGCGACCCGGAGCCGGCCGGCCGTGGCGTCGTCGCCCTGCTGTCGGACTGGTTCCCGCGCACCACGGGCGAGATCGTGCACGTCGACGGCGGTGTGCACATGATGGGCGCCTGAGCCCGTCCGCCCGCACCCCGCTCCGGCTTTTTTCGGCCCGCCGCCCCGGCTCCCGCGCTCCGCGGGGCCGGGGCGGCGGGCCGTTCGCCCGTTCGGGCCAGTGCGCCGAGCGCACCGGGCGGTGTCACGCGCACTGTGGAGTGAGTATCGGGTGCGGCGGCTTGAGGCGCGGCGGTTCAGCACGGTCGAGGAGGTCCTGCCATGCGTACGTCCCGTTGCGTCGCGGCCGCAGTACTGGTCGCGGCCGTGGTCGGCTTCATCGCCGTCGCGTCGAACGCCTCGAACTCGGCCGCCCAGGAGCGGCCCCGGCCCCGCGAGGCGGCGTGCAGCACCTGGGTGCGCGGCTCGCACGCCACGGCCAGCTGCTTCAACCCCAACCCGGACGGGGACCGGGTCCAGCTGCATGTCGAGTGCGCGCGCTGGTGGGACCCGGACATGGACAGCCGGCCCATCGAGGTCGGCCCCGCCCAGCACGTACGGCTCGCGGAGCGCTGCTGGAAGGAGATACGGAAGGCTTGGGTGAGCCACCGCTGATCGGCCGGCCCGCTGAGCAGGCGGTGGTCAGCCGGTGGTCAGCCGGTGGTTCGGGCCCGGCCCGACCGCGCCGACCGGCCCGACCGGTCGGCGTAGCGGCAGCTGAAGGGGTGGGTGCTCGCCTCGGCCGCGGCCCGCTCCCCGTCCCCGTCCCGGATCGCCTCCACCAGCCGCGCGTGGTCCACATGCACCTCGGGCCGCAGCCCGCCCTCCACGTCCCCGTGCAGGAACTGCCGGACCACGCCGCCCAGGTCGGCGTACAGCTCCGCCAGCACCTCGTTGTGCGAGGCCGCGACGACGGCCATGTGCAGCGTGGCGTCGGCCTCGACGAAGGCCGTGGCGTCCCCGGAGGCCCAGGCCCGCTCGCGCCGGTCCAGCAGGGCGTCGATCTGCTTGAGGTCCTGCTCGGTACGGCGCTCCGCGGCCAGCCGCGCCGCCTTCGTCTCCAGGGCGCTGCGCAACTCGGCGACGTGCAGCGGGTCGGCGTCCGCGAAGCGGCGGTGCATCACCCCGGCCAGCTCGCTGGTCGCGAGCACATAGGTGCCGGAGCCCTGCCGGATGTCCAGCAGGCCGTTGTGCGCCAGCGCGCGCACCGCCTCGCGTACGGTGTTGCGGGCCACCCCCAGCTGCTCGACCAGCTCGGGCTCGGTGGGGATCCGGGACCCCACGGGCCACTCGCCCGATGTGATCTGGGCGCGTAGTTGGGCGATCACCTGGTCGGCGAGCGCGGAGCGCCGGGGCGAGGTCAGCGGCATGACTCTCCTGTGCCTGAGCCGGGGAAACGGGTGTTCCCATGATGCCGTCCGCCTGTCATCGGGTGGTTGCAAACCACTGGACAGCCATTCATCCCATCATTCTATGATGACGGGCATGGCCGACCACAATCTCGCGACTCCCGACATCGCCGCCCCGGGACGACAGCAGGGCGCACCGGAGCCCGAGCGCGGCGCACCCGAGCCCGAGCGCGGCGCGTCGCAACCCGCCGCCGCCCGGTGGCGGTGGCGCCTGATGGTCCTCGGCCTGGTCCTCGCCGCGGTCAACCTCCGCCCCGCCGTCGCCAGCCTCGGCCCGCTCCTCGAAGAGGTACGGGCCGACCTGGGCATGAGCGGCACCGTCGCCGGGCTGCTCACCTCGATGCCCGCGGCCTGCTTCGCCCTGTTCGGCATCGCCGCGCCCCGGCTGGCCCGCCGCTGGGGGCCGGGCGCCGTCGTGTGCGCCGGGCTCGCCGCCATCACCGCGGGCCTGGCCCTACGCCCCCTGGTGGGCGGGACCGCCGCCTTCCTCGCCGCCAGCGCGCTCACGCTCGCCGGGATAGCCGTGGGCAACGTCCTCATGCCGGTGATCGTCAAGCACTGGTTCCCCGACCGGGTGGGGCCGATGACCGGCGTCTACTCGATGGCCCTGTCGCTGGGCACGGCCGTCGCGGCCGCCGTCACGGTCCCCATGACCGACGCCCTGGGCGGCGGCTGGCGGGCCGGGCTCGGGGTGTGGGCGGCGCTCGCGGCCGTCGCCGTGCTGCCCTGGCCGATGCTCGCCCGCCACAGGGGCGGCGGCGACGGCGACCGTGACCGTACGCCGGCGGCCGTCCCCTCTTCCCAGGCCGGCAAGGCCGCCCGGACCCGGATCACCAAGAGCCGCACCGCCTGGGCGCTGGCCGTCTTCTTCGGCCTCCAGGCCACCGCCGCCTACATCACCATGGGCTGGATGCCGCAGGTCTTCCGGGACGCCGGGGTCTCCGCCTCCACCGCCGGGCTGCTGCTCGCGGTCACCATGGTGATGGGCGTGCCGCTGTCGTTCGTCCTGCCCCCGCTCGCGGCCAGGCTGCGCAGCCAGGGCCCGCTGGTGGCGGTCCTGGGGTCCTTCGGGCTCGCCGGGTACGCCGGGCTGTGGCTCGCCCCGGCCCAGGGGGCCTGGGTGTGGGCGGTGCTGCTCGGTGTCTCCAACTGCTCCTTCCCGCTCGCCCTGACGATGATCGGCATGCGGGCCAGGACCCACGCGGGTGTGGTGCGGCTGTCCGCCTTCGCCCAGAGCACCGGCTATCTGCTGTCCATCCCCGGGCCGCTGCTGGTCGGCGCGCTCTACCAGCACAGCGGCGGCTGGGACCTGCCCATCGCGCTGATGGCCGGGCTGATGGTGCCGCAGATCGCCGCCGGTCTCCTCGCGGGGCGCGACCGTACCGTCGAGGACGAGATCGACACCGAGGCGGCGCCGACCGCGGGGCGGTGACGGGGCGGCGGCGGGGCGATGGGACACTTGGGCCATGCCAGTGCTCGACGAGAACCCGCCGAACGGCCAGAAGAAGCTGCTCATCATCCTGGGCGTGATGCTCGGCATCACCGTGGTCATCGGCGTGATCGCGACCATCGCCTCGCCCTGAGGGGCAGCAGGGTGTAGTAAACCCCACCATCCCTTAGGGGGCCAGGGTCAGGGGTAACTGGGTGGTTCACCGGATGGGGCCGGCCCCATCCGCTCCGTAGATTCGTACGCGTCGGAAGAACCGCGGTGGCCGATGGCCCGGCGTCCGTCGCCGGCCGCCGGTCACGCACCGCTCGCACCCCGGAGGCGATCCCCATGTCCGAGCGTGAAGAGTGCAGCATGGACAGCCGGCTGCCGTGGTGGGCACTCGCGCTCCCGACGCTGGCCTTCACCGCCCTCCTGCTGCTCGCGGGCTCCGCCGACGCCCGCGCCGCGGGTGGCTCCGGGACCCTCTCGTGCGTCTTCGCGCTGGTGCGGGGCGCTCTCACGTCTCAGCTGTGACACCTCGCCGCCGCCGTGCCCGTCCGCCCCGTCCTTGGACCGTCCGGCAGTAGGGCCTGCGCCGTCGCCCGCGCTCCCTACTCCCGGACGGTCTTACTCACCTGAGGACGAGGTCCGCTTCAACACCCTGCGCCAGGCACCCGGTTTCATGCGAAGCTGGGATACATGAGCGTCGATGTGCCCCGCAGGATCGTCCTTCTCCGACACGCCAAGGCCGACTGGCCCCAGGTATCCGACCATGACCGGCCGCTCGCGGAGCGCGGCCGCAAAGACGCCCCGCTGGCCGGCCGCCGGCTCGCCGAAGCCGGGATCAGCCCGGACCTCACCCTCTGCTCCACCGCCGTCCGCACGCGGGAGACCTGGAAGCTCGTGGTGCACGAGCTGCCGCAGCGGCCGAAGACGGTCTACGAGGAGCGGCTGTACGAGGCCTCGCTCGGCGAGCTCATCGCGCTGCTCAACGAGACGTCCGACGACGTGAGCGATCTGCTGCTGGTCGGCCACAACCCCGGCATGCACGCCCTGGCGGACGCGCTCGCGGGCGAGGCCGAGGAGGGCACACGGGAGCGGATGTCCCGGAGCGGATTCCCGACCTCCGCCCTCGCGGTGGTGACCTTCACCGGGTCCTGGAAGTCGGTGGAGCACGGCGTCGGCCGCCTCAGCTCCTTCTGGGCGCCCCACGAGTGATGATCAGGTACGGGTCGGGCCCGGGCAGCCTTGCCGCCCGGGCCCGACCCGTACCGTGACGTCTTCGCTCAGCCTTCGCTCAGCCTTCGCTCAGCCGTCGGCTCGGTCGGCCGGGCCGTCGACCGTGTCCACCGCGGTGTCCGCCGCCTCCACCTCGTCGCGGGTGATCCCCAGCAGATACAGCACGGTGTCCAGGAACGGCACGTTCACGGCGGTGTGCGCGGCCTCCCGCACCACCGGCTTGGCGTTGAACGCGACCCCGAGCCCGGCCGCGTTGAGCATGTCCAGGTCGTTGGCCCCGTCCCCGATCGCGACGGTCTGCACCAGCGGCACCCCGGCCTCGGCCGCGAAGCGCCGCAGCAGCCGCGCCTTGCCCGCCCGGTCCACGACCTCCCCGACCACGCGCCCGGTCAGCTTGCCGTCCACCACCTCCAGGGTGTTGGCGGAGGCGAAGTCCAGGCCCAGCCGGTCCTTGAGGTCGTCGGTCACCTGCGTGAAGCCGCCGGAGACCACGCCGACCTGGTAGCCGAGGCGCTTGAGCGTACGGATCAGGGTGCGGGCGCCGGGCGTGAGCCGCACCTCCGCGCGCACCTTGTCCACCACGGACTCGTCGATCCCCGCCAGCAGCGCGACCCGCGCGTGCAGCGACTGCTCGAAGTCCAGCTCACCGCGCATCGCCCGCGCCGTGACCTCGGCGACCTCCGCCTCGCACCCCGCGTGCGCCGCGAAGAGCTCGATCACCTCGTCCTGGATCAGGGTGGAGTCCACGTCCATGACCACCAGGCGCTGTGCCCGGCGCTGGAGACCCGACGCCACCACGGCCACGTCCACGCCGATCCCGGCGGCCTCGGTGACCAGCGCGGTGCGCAGCGCGCTCGTCTCGGTGCCGGACACCTCGAACTCCACGGCCGTCACCGGGTACTTCGCGAGCCGGAAGATCCGGTCGATGTTGCCGCCGCTGCCGGTGATGCTGGCCGCGATCCGCGCCGTCGACTCGGCGGTCAGCGGATGGCCCAGCACGGTGACATGGGACCGGCCCGTGCCACGGGGGCGGTTGTCGCCCCGCCCGGAGATGATCTCGGCCTGAAGCCGCATCGAGTCGGCCCAGCTGTGCACGGTCGCCCGCAGGTCGCCCTCGGAGGTCCAGCCGCCGGTGGGCGCGGTCACCAGCACGCAGAGCACAATGCGGCCGCGGGTGACCACCTGCTCTATGTCGACTATGTTCACGCCGTAGGCGGCGAGGGTGTCGCAGAGCCCGGCGGTGATGCCGGGGCGGTCCTTGCCGAAGATCTTGACGAGGAGAGTGGGGACATCGTCGCCCGGGACGGCGGTGGCAGGGGGGATCTGCGATGTGCTCATGGTCTTCCCACCGTATCCGCCCACTCGGGGCGATCGCGCGGCAGTCCGCGCTACGGACGGCTGTACGGTACAAAACGTTCATTTCGCTGTAGCCGGGCCGTCATGCGCCATTGAGTCGCGGCCCGTGAGCCGACCCGGGCGCCGACCCGCGAGCCGACCCGTGCGCCGAGTCGAGCGCGAACCGGGAAGCCTGCCCGCCCGCGGCCCCCGTGGCCCACGCCGCCAGCGCCCCGGCGGCCCCCGCCGCCGCGCCCCACCCGGCGCCCAGCGCCGGCGCCGCCGGGCCGTTGCCGTACAGCTCGATCCCGGCGCCGAAGGCGTCGAAGCCCAGCACCGACAGGCTCGCCCCGGCGGACACCCCGGTCAGCCGGACCAGCAGCGGCAGCGTGAGCGCCGTGACGATCCCCAGCCACAGCGCGCACCGTCCCACAAAACCCGCCCGCGAGGTCCGGCCGACGGGCGTACGGACCGCGGTCAGCACCCCGGCCGCCAGGATCATCAGCACACAGGCCACCGCCAGCAGCCACACCCGGCCGTCCAGCTCCGCGAGACGCGCCACCGTGATCGGCTCGTCCTTCTCGTCGGCCAGCAGCTTGTCGAGCGGATCGGGCAGCACCCGCACCAGCGCCCCGCTCGCCCCGCCGTGCCAGGGCACGAACAGCCCCAGCGGCACCCCGAGCCACACCCCGTTCGGCGCGCCGAGCAGCGCCGACCCGAGGACCAGGCGGGGGTGGTCGTCGCCGATCGCCGCGTACAGCGCCGCCGCGAGACCCGCCCCGACCGCGAGCACCAGCACCCCGTACAGCGCGGAGGCGGCCGGCCGGACGGTGCGGTGCGCCGCCTCGAGCCCGCGCGGCACCGGCGCGCGGCGCGCCACCAGCAGCGCGATGAGCAGCACCGCGACGACCCAGACCGCGCCGCCCAGCACGGAGCGCCCCGCCTCGACGGTGAACCCGACCGCCGCCTTGGCGTCGATGAGCCGCTGGATCCGGTCCGGCAGCAGCCCGCTGCCGATGTCCGCGATATCGCCCAGCTCGCCCGGGAGTTTACCGAGCAGTCCTTCCTGTTCCGGTTTGCCCTTCAGGCCGAGCGTGGTGGCGTCGATTGTGACGGTATCGTTGCCCACCCACGTGAGCCCGGCGAGCACCAGCAGGAAGAGCAGGACCACCGCCCCTGCCCGCGCGGCCAGTTCGGCCCCGCCGATCACCGCGCCGGCCCCGCGCAGCGACCGTACGAACACCCAGCCCAGCAGCAGCGCGCCCACCAGGCCGATACCCAGCGGCACCACGTCGATGGCCGAATGGGCCTGGGCGCCCTGGAGTCCGAACGCCTCCACATCCCCGGACGGGACGACGGAGCCGCCCACCGCGAGCACCACCGCGGCCGCTGTCATGGGGCCGAGCGCGCCCGCCCCGTCCGCGCCGACCAGGTGCAGCCCGAGCGCGGCGACGCCGGCCATGGCCAGAAATGCCCAGCTCACCGCGGCCACCGCGGCGAGCAACACCTCTCCCGGGCGTGCTCGCCCTCCACCGCTCGCACCCATGGCGTCGGTCCCCCCGATCGTGATGAGTTGCCCGGATGGTCCATGATCTGTCCCATCGATGGGCTCTCACCACTTTCCGGGGGCCTTTCGGATGAGTCAACGCCGCCCCCGGGCGGTCCTGTCAATGCCCGACTTCCGGTTCTGTGACTGAGCCTGAAATAGTTCCTCACGATGTTCGACATCCCTAGACTCCCCGCACAGGGGATCTATCGGGGGACAAGTAGTGGGGCGTGGAGTGCCGGAACTTGTACTGGAATTGAACGGACAGACCTGGACACTTGATCCATCCAGGTCATATAGCCTCGGGCGTGATCCGCAGGGCGACATGGTGCTGGACGACGCCAGGGTGTCCTGGCGGCACGCCACCGTGCGCTGGGGCGGGCGCAGTTGGGTCATCGAGGACCACGGCAGCACCAACGGCACTTATGTGCAGGGCCAGCGGGTCCAGCAGATGGAGATCGGTGCGGGATCGGCCGTCCATCTCGGGAACGCCACCGACGGTCCCCGGCTGACCCTCTCCGGCGGGGCGGCGGGCGCGGCCGGCGCCCCCGGGGTCGCCGCGGGCGCCTTCAGCGCGCCGCAGGCGATGGCCGCGCCGCCGCAGGCGCCCCACCAGCAGCCCCCGTACCAGCAGCAGCCCGGCGGCCCTGCCTGGCCCCAGGCCGGCCAGCAGCCGCAGCCGCAGCCCCAGGGGTGGCCGCAGCCGCAGGGCGGGCCGCAGCAGCCGCCCCACCAGCAGCAGCCCTTCGTACCGCAGCAACAGGCCCCTCAGCACCAGGCCCCGCAGCAGCACCAGGCTCCCCAGCACCAGGCTCCCCAGCACCAGGCTCCCCAGCAGCCGGCCCTGCAGGCGCACGCCCCGCAGCAGAGCCCGGCCCAGTACCCGGCGCAGAAAGTCCCCGGCGGCGGCGTCGGTGCCCCGCCGGCCCAGGGCGACCGCAGCCCGACCACCTTCCACCAGCTGGCCGTCGGCCGGGTGATGCGCATCGGTCGTGCCCTGGAGAACGACCTGGTCGTCTCCGACCTCCAGGTCTCCCGCAACCACGCGGAGTTCCGGGCCCTGCCCGACGGCCGCTTCGAGATCCGCGACCTCGGCAGCCACAACGGCACGTACGTCAACGGTCAGCCGGTCCGCCAGCAGATCATCGGCCCGAGCGACATCGTCGGTGTCGGTCACTCCACCTTCCGGCTCGTCGGCGACCGCCTCGAGGAGTTCGTCGACACCGGTGCGGTGTCCTTCTCGGCCCGCCATCTGACGGTGACGGTCGACGGCGGCAAGCAGATCCTCAAGGACGTCTCCTTCGGCGTCCCCGAGAAGTCGCTGGTCGCGGTCATCGGCCCGTCCGGTTCCGGCAAGTCCACCCTGCTCAAGGCGCTCACCGGCTACCGCCCGGCCAACCAGGGCGATGTCCTCTACGACAACCGGAACCTCTACAAGCAGTTCGCCGAGCTGCGCCAGCGCATCGGTCTGGTTCCGCAGGACGACATCCTGCACAAGGAGCTGTCCGTCCGTAAGGCGCTGCGCTACGCCGCCAAGCTCCGGTTCCCCGGAGACACCGCCGAGGCCGAGCGCGAGGCCCGGATCGGCGAGGTGCTGCGCGAGCTCAAGCTGGACATCCACGCCGACAAGAAGGTCACCTCGCTCTCCGGCGGCCAGCGCAAGCGCGTCTCCGTGGCGCTGGAGCTGCTCACCAAGCCGTCGCTGATCTTCCTGGACGAGCCGACCTCCGGCCTCGACCCGGGCATGGACCGCGATGTGATGCAGCTGCTGCGCGGCCTCGCCGACGACGGCCGCACCGTGCTGGTCGTCACCCACTCGGTGGCCGAGCTGGCGCTCTGCGACAAGCTCCTGGTCATGGCGCCGGGCGGCTCGGTCGCCTACTTCGGCCCGCCCGAGGAGGCGCTCAACTTCTTCGGGTACGACACCTGGGCGGATGTCTTCTCCGCCTTCGAGAACTACCGCGACTACGACTGGGCGGGCCGCTGGCGCGGTTCGCAGCACTACCAGATGTACGCCGCGGACCTCGACGCCGTCGCCCCACAGTCCGTACACGTCCAGCCGCCCCCGGCGCGTGTGCAGAAGCCGCAGAGCTGGGGTTCCCAGCTGTGGACCCTGATGCGCCGCTACACCTCGGTGATCGCCTCGGACAAGGGCTTCCTGGGGCTGATGGTGATCCTGCCCGCCGTCCTCGGCGCGGTGAGCATCGTGATCCCCTCGGACTTCGGCCTCACCAAGGCGCCGAAGGGCCAGTTCAACCAGGACTCGGGCACCATCATGCTGATCCTCGTGGTCGGCATGTGCTTCTCCGGCGCGGCCAACTCCGTACGAGAACTGATCAAGGAGCGGGTGATCTACGAACGGGAACGGGCGGTCGGCCTGTCCCGCTCGGCCTATCTGATGTCGAAGGTGATCGTGCTCGGCGTGATCACCGCCTTCCAGGCCGTGATCATCTGCGCCATCGGGTTCTCGACCCGCGAGCTGCCGGATGAGGGCCTGATCATGCCCCCGGCCCTCGAGCTGTGCCTGGCCATCATCGCGATCGGCTTCACCTCGATGATGGTCGGCCTGGTGATCTCCGCGCTGGTGAAGACCGCCGAGAAGACCATGCCGCTGCTGGTCATGTTCGCGATCGTCCAGGTCGTCTTCACCGGCATCCTGTTCAAGATCTACGGATCGCCGGGCATCGAGCAGTTCGCCTATCTGATGCCGTCCCGCTGGGCGGTCGGCGCGGCCGGCGCGACCCTGGACCTCGGCCCCGGCCCCGGCCACATGATGGCGCCCTGGGACCGCAAGAAGCCCAATGACACCGACCCCCTGTGGGAGCACGCCGCGTCGCAGTGGACCATCGACGTCCTGGTGCTGCTCGCGCTCGGCGTCATCTGCGCCGTCCTGGTCGCCCGGCTGCTGCGCCGCCACGAGCCGGAGGTCATGCGCAAGTAGCGGAACGCCTCACGCCCGCGACACCGAAGGGCGGCGGCACCCCTCGCGGAGTGAGGGTGCCGCCGCCCTTCGGCGTGTCAGGCGTCCGGTTCGACCGATCCGGACGGATAATCCGGTTTAGTACGGGCCGTTGACGTTGTCCATCGAGCCGTAGCGGTGGTACGCGTAGTTGCACGCGGCGGTGATGTTGGCGACCGGGTCGTAGATGTCCCAGGAGGTGCCGTCGACGTGGTAGGCCTTGAAGGTCGGGTCTATGACCTGGAGCAGGCCCTTCGAGGGGATGCCGTTCTTGGCGTTGATGTCCCACAGGTTGATGGCGCGCGGGTTACCGCTCGACTCCCGCATGAGGTTCCGGTAGATCCCGTTGTAGCTGCCCGGGATGCCCTTCTGCTTCATGACCGCGAGCGACTCCTTGATCCAGCCGTCGAGGTTGTTCGCGTAGACCGGCTTGCGGGCGGCGGCGCGGCTCGCGGCCTCCTTGGCGGCCCGCTCCTTGTCCGCCTTCGCCTTGGCGGCCTTCTCCTCGGCGGCCTTCTTGGCCGCGGCCTCCTCGGCGGCCTTCTTCTTCGCCGCTTCCTCGGCGGCCTTCTTCTTGGCGGCTTCCTCAGCCGCCTTCTTCTTCGCCGCTTCCTCGGCCGCCTTCTTCTTCGCGGCTTCCTCCTTCGCCTGCTGCGAGGCGAGCTCGGACTGGTGGACGAGGCTCTCGTGCTGGGCCTCGTGGTCGACGACCTGCTTGCTCCAGGCCACGGGTTTGGCGGGCAGTTCCTTGGTGGCGGTCGTGTGGCCGTCGGACTGGCCCGGGACGACGGCGAAAGCGAGGGCGGCGGCGCCCGCGGCGGCGATGCCGGCGGCGGAGAACTTGTGCGTCTTGGTCAGGCGGCTGTAACCGGGAATGCGGGGAACGGGCATGGCGGACTGAACCTCTTCCAATCGCTCGTGTCGCAGGCCAAATCGGCGCTCATGAACGCCGTGTTCTGAGCTACGGCGCGATGCGACTGGGAAATTCTTAGCGTCCGCAAAATGTTGTGGCAAAGGTGTGACATACGACCCTGCTTAGTGGACACCTGGGCCGCTCCCGCCTGTGCGAGCGGCCGTCTTCCCCGCTCACGACTGGTTTAAAACGTCCACTAATCGTGGTCGTACGTGATTCAGGTCCTGTGTCAGGGGTCACAACACCGAGGCTTCCGTATCGCGTGATGTGCCTGAGCAAATACATACTGTGGTCGCCATTCGCGGGCGGCGCGACGCGCCGTTCCAAAGCGATTCCCTCCCTCCTCGGGACTAGGACTTTGGTCCTGAGGAGTGCCGTCGACCGGCCGATATGCCCGAGTCGAGTCCGCCGGTACGGTGAGGCTCATGACAAAGGGACGCGGTGGCGGGGCAGGGGCGGGCCTGGCCAATGTGAGCGGTGCGCTGCTCGCCATGAGCAGACACCTGGAAGTCCGCGATGTCCTAAAGACGATCGTTGTGTCCGCCCGTGAGCTGCTTGATGCGGAGTATGCGGCACTGGGTGTTCCGGACGACCACGGGGGCTTTGCCCAGTTCGTAGTAGATGGCGTCAGTGACGAGCAGTGGAAGGCCATCGGCCCGCTGCCTCGCCAGCACGGCATCCTGGCCGCGATGCTGCGGGACGCCACCCCTCAGCGGCTCGCCGATGTCCGCCGGGATCCGCGCTTCGAGGGCTGGCCGGACGCGCATCCCGAAATGTCTGATTTCATCGGGCTTCCGATCGCGGATGACGACGAAGTGCTCGGCGCGCTCTTCCTGGCCAACAAGCGCTGCCCCAAGCCCAGCGGAAGCTGCGGATTCACCGTGAGGGACGAGGAACTGCTGGGCATCCTCGCCCAGCACGCCGCCATCGCCCTCACCAACGCCCGGCTCTACGAGCGCAGCCGCGAGCTCACCATCGCCGGAGAGCGGGCCCGGCTCGCCCATGAGCTGCACGACGCCGTCTCCCAGAAGCTCTTCTCGCTGCGGCTGACCGCACAGGCCGCCACCGCGCTCGTGGACCGCGACCCCGCCCGGGCCAAGGGCGAGCTCCAGCAGATAGCCGCCCTCGCCGCCGAGGCGGCCGACGAGCTGCGCTCCGCCGTCGTCGAGCTGCGCCCGGCCGCCCTCGACGAGGACGGCCTCGTCGCCAC
The DNA here is from genome assembly GCF_040302705.1 of Streptomyces sp. NPDC097640. Classification (NCBI taxonomy): domain Bacteria; kingdom Bacillati; phylum Actinomycetota; class Actinomycetes; order Kitasatosporales; family Streptomycetaceae; genus Streptomyces; species Streptomyces sp. NPDC097640. Next base: position 8,725 of record NZ_JBEOSB010000056.1, on the reverse strand, counting down.
CCTGCGCACCCAGATACGGGTCCTGGACCGCGCCCACAGCGCCCGCGTCACCTTCGCCGCCCGCGGCGTCCGGGCGCTGCCCGCGGCCCAGGACGAGGCGCTGCTGCGGGTGGCGCAGGAGGCCCTGCACAACGCGCTGCGCCACGCGGACGCCGAACGGGTCGAGGTCACCCTGTCCCGCCACGGCCAGGGCGTGCTGCTCCGCGTGGCCGACGACGGCGGGGGCTTCGACCCGTCGGCCGTCCGCCGGGCGGGGCGCCATCTGGGCCTGGTCTCGATGCGCGACCGGGCGAGCGGCGTGGGCGGCCGTCTGACCGTGGAGTCGGAGCCCGGAAAGGGCACCGTGATCGAAATGGAGGTGCCCGGTGGCTGAGCCGGTCCGAGGGATCCGGGTGTTGCTCGTGGACGACCACCAAGTGGTGCGGCGCGGGCTCCGGACGTTCCTGGAGGTGCAGGACGACATCGAGGTGGTGGGGGAGGCCGCCGACGGCGAGGAGGGCGTGGCCCGCGCCGAGGAGCTGCGGCCCGATGTGATCCTGATGGATGTGAAGATGCCCGGCACCGACGGCGTCGAGGCGCTGCGCCGGCTGCGCGGCCTCGACAACCCCGCCCGGGTGCTGGTCGTCACCAGCTTCACCGAGCAGCGCACCGTCGTACCCGCCCTGCGTGCGGGCGCGGCCGGGTATGTCTACAAGGACGTGGACCCCGAGGCCCTCGCGGGCGCCATCAGGTCCGTACACGCCGGGCATGTGCTGCTTCAGCCCGAGGTGGCCCTGGCGCTGCTCTCCCAGGAGGAGACGGGCGGCGGCCATGGGCGGGGCAGCACGCTCACCGAGCGGGAGCGCGAGGTGCTGGCGCTGATCGCGGACGGCCGGTCCAACCGGGAGATCGCCCGCGCGCTGGTCCTATCCGAAAAGACCGTGAAGACCCATGTGTCCAACATTCTGATGAAGCTGGACCTCGCCGACCGGACCCAGGCGGCGCTGTGGGCCGTGCGCCACGGGGTCGGGGCCTAGGTCAGGGCCCAGGCCGAGGTTTAGGCCGAGGCGGGCGCGGGCGAAGGGGTGAATTGCCTGGATTGTCGCACTAAGCGGCGATCTGTTGGTGATACAGGAGTGCGGTCGGTCGAGCCGAGATTCATACCGTCGTGTGTATGTCCCCCGGACAGCGCAACCCAGCCCGCCTCGAGCCGTTCTCCAAGGCGGCCGCGGCGGACCGCCGCGGTGTTGCGTGAGAAGGGTCTTATCAAGTGAAGAGCATCAAGAAGTTCGCGGCCGTCACCATCGCGGCGGGCGGCCTCGCCATCGCGGGTGCCGGTGCCGCCTCGGCCCAAGGCCCCCAGGCTCACGGCCAGGCCGTGAACTCCCCGGGCGTCGTCGCCGGCAACCACGCCCAGGTGCCCGTGTCCGTCCCGGTCAACGCCTGCAACAACAACGTCAGCGCCCTCGGGGTGCTGAACGAGACCTTCGGCACCCCCTGCGGCAACCGCTGAGCATCGCCCTCCCGGGCACTTCGGCACCTCGACATCCCGACACCCCGGCGGTCCGGCCGCCGGGGTGTCGGCGCGCCCGGGCGGGCCTCAGGACCCGCCGCGCTCCAGCTCCTCCACATACGCGTTGTACGCCGCCACCTGCGCCCGCCGCGCCGTACGCTCCACCGGCCGCAGCGCCTCGGCCCGCGCCGCGATCTCCGACGCGCTCACCGCCGCGCCGTGCTCCCCGGCCGCCGCGCCCGGCCCATGCGCGATCTCGACCAGCGCGCCCACCCGCTGGGCCAGCTCCAACACCCGCAGCGCCCGCGGCGGATAGCCCGGCGCGAGCACTTCGCGCCCCCGCCCCGCCCGTGCCCGGTACGCCTCCAGGGCCGCCTGCGCGGCCGGCCCCGCCCCGGCGACATTCAGCCGCGACAACACCTCGGTGGCATCGCGCAGCGCCTCCGCCAGCTCCCGCTCGGCCTCGCCCAGCGACGGCACATCGGCCGGCGGCGCCTCCCGCACCGGCAGGGAGTGCCACACCACCTCGACATGCACATCGCCCTCGGGCCCCGCCTGGAACACCTCCGGCACCAGGCCCACCGCCACCCCCGTGACGATCACCGCCTCGCCCGCGTCCAGCGCCCGCGCGTTGAACTCGGGCGGGCCGCAGAGCCCCAGGGGATGCCCCGCTACCGGCAAGGCCACCCGCAGCCCCTTGGCCCCGAGCGCCCGCAGCCGCCCGAGCGCGAGCGTCAGCCCGACCGGGGCGGTTTCCCCCGGCAAATCGGCCACGCGGTGCGAAACGTCGTCGGCCGCGATGCGATGCGCGGCCTCGTCCGGGGAGACAAGTCCGGCGAGAAGGGCATTTCCCCAGGCGGTCAGGCGCCCTGAGCGCGGTTCATCGAGCATGCCACCAGCCTAAGGACTGGCGCTGACAATACGTGGCGTAGGTTTTCCTCTGGGGGCGGCGCCTACAGGCGCACGCGACACTCGAGACTGCAATGGGAGACAACGCGCTCATGAGCGATGTTCTGGAGCTGGTGGACGTATCCGTGGTCCGCGATGGACGGGCTCTGGTGGACGAGGTCTCCTGGTCGATCAAAGAGGGGGAGCGCTGGGTGATCCTCGGACCCAACGGCGCCGGCAAGACCACCCTGCTCAACGTGGCCTCGAGTTATCTCTTCCCGAGCACCGGGACCGTCCGGATCCTCAGCGAGCAGCTCGGCGCGGTCGACGTCTTCGAACTGCGCCCCCGCATCGGCATGGCCGGCATCGCCATGGCCGACAAGCTGCCCCGCCGCCAGACCGTGCTCCAGACCGTGCTCACCGCCGCGTACGGCATGACCGCCCACTGGCACGAGGACTACGAGGCCGTCGACGAGCAGCGCGCCCGCGCGTTCCTGGACCGCCTCGGCATGACCGACCACCTCGACCGGAAGTTCGGCACCCTCTCCGAGGGCGAGCGCAAGCGCACCCTCATCGCCCGGGCCATGATGACCGACCCCGAGCTGCTGCTCCTCGACGAGCCCGCGGCCGGCCTGGACCTCGGCGGCCGCGAGGACCTCGTACGGCGCCTGGGCCGGCTCGCCCGCGACCCGCTCGCCCCCTCGATGATCATGGTGACACATCATGTGGAGGAGATCGCCCCCGGCTTCACCCACGTCCTGATGATCCGCCAGGGCAAGGTGCTGGCCGCCGGCCCGGTCGAGACCGAGCTGACCTCCCGCAACCTCTCGCACTGCTTCGGACTCCCGCTGGTCGTGGAGCGCAACGGCGACCGCTGGACGGCCCAGGGTCTGCCGCTGAGCTGAGCCCCCGTTTTCAGGTCCCCGTTTCAGGTCTCCGTTTCAGGTCTTGATTTGCCGAAGCGCTCCCGGTGGGTGATCCGCGCTCTGTTCCCGGACACATCCCGAGAACTACCATGACCTTGTGGATTCTTGGGTGTGGTGGCTGGTCGCCGCCGTAGGGCTGGGCATTCCGCTCGTGCTGACCGCGATGCCGGAATTCGGCATGGTCGCGGTCGGTGCCGTCGCCGCCGCGATCACCGATGCGCTCGGCGGCGGCGCGGTGTTCCAGGTCGTGGTCTTCTCCGTGGTCTCCGTCGCACTGGTCGCCGTCGTCCGGCCGATCGCGGTCCGCAGCCGTACTCAGCGGCCCGAGCTGGTCAGCGGGGTGGAGGCACTGAAGGGCCGCCAGGCCGTCGTCCTCGAGCGCGTGGACGAAAGCGGCGGCGGACGGATCAAACTCGCCGGCGAAGTGTGGTCGGCCCGCGCGCTCGACCCCGACCAGGCCTACGAACCGGGCCAGCAGGTCGACGTCGTGGACATCGACGGCGCCACGGCTGTGGTCATGTGAACCACGGAGGCCATGTGAACCACCGAGCCGTCATACGCCGATACGAGCCGGATACCAGCACTGGACGGCCCGGCTGCCAACTGGCCCTCAGATCTGACAAACTCAGACCGAGATCGACATCGACATCAAGATCGACGTCGAGATCGACGACCAGACCTGATCATCACGGATCAACCGGAAGTATGAAGGGCACGGGGAAGCCGCTGTGGCACCGATCATCATCGTCCTGATCATCCTGGTGGTGCTCGTCTTCATCGCACTCATCAAGACGATCCAGGTCATCCCCCAGGCGAGCGCCGCCATCGTCGAGCGCTTCGGCCGCTACACCCGCACACTGAACGCGGGCCTCAACATCGTCGTGCCGTTCATCGACTCGATCCGCAACCGCGTCGACCTGCGGGAACAGGTCGTGCCGTTCCCGCCGCAGCCGGTGATCACCCAGGACAACCTGGTGGTGAACATCGACACCGTCATCTACTACCAGGTGACCGACGCCCGCGCCGCCACCTACGAGGTCGCCAGCTACATCCAGGCGATCGAGCAGCTGACCGTCACCACCCTGCGGAACATCATCGGCGGCATGGACCTGGAGCGCACCCTGACCTCCCGCGAGGAGATCAACGCGGCGCTGCGCGGCGTGCTCGACGAGGCCACCGGCAAGTGGGGCATCCGCGTCAACCGCGTCGAGCTCAAGGCGATCGAGCCGCCGACCTCCATCCAGGACTCGATGGAGAAGCAGATGCGGGCCGACCGTGACAAGCGCGCCGCGATCCTCCAGGCCGAAGGTGTCCGGCAGTCCGAGATCCTGCGCGCCGAGGGCGAGAAGCAGTCCGCGATCCTGCGGGCCGAGGGCGAGTCCAGGGCGGCCGCGCTGCGCGCCGAGGGCGAGGCCCAGGCCATCCGTACGGTCTTCGAGTCCATCCACGCCGGAGACCCGGACCAGAAGCTGCTCTCGTACCAGTACCTCCAGATGCTGCCGAAGATCGCCGAGGGCGACGCCAACAAGCTCTGGATCGTGCCCAGCGAGATCGGCGACGCCCTCAAGGGGCTCGGCGGGGCCATCGGCAACTTCGGCCCGATGGGGGGCGGCAACGGAGGCGGCGCCCCGGCCGCCACGGGCAAGGAGGCCGCCCCGCGCCGCGAACAGCCCAGGATCGACTGACGCCGGTCGCCCGAAGTCCGGTCCTCTGACACATACGGACCCCCCGCGCTTGCGACAAGCGCGGGGGGTCCGTACGTATTCAGAGGCCGGGCCACCCGGTCATCAGGCGGGGAGCGCCAGCCACTCCGGCAGACCGTCGCGCTCCGCCGCCCCCAGCGCCAGCAGCAGCGCATCCGACGGCGTCGGCTCGAACGGCGTGCTCAGCAGCCGCATCCCGGCCTGCTCCGGAGTCCGGTCCGCCTTGCGGTGGTTGTCCTCCGCGCAGGAAGCCACCGTATTGAGCCAGGTGTCCCCACCGCCGTGCGACCGCGGCACCACATGGTCGACGGTCGTCGCCCGACGGCCGCAGTAGGCGCACCGGTGCTGGTCCCTCACCAGCACACCGCGCCGCGACCACGGAGCGCGTCTTCGGAACGGCACGCGTACGTACCGGCACAGCCGGATCACCAGCGGCACGGGCAGATCGACGTCCGCGGCACGCACCCGCAGTCCGGGATGGGCGTGTTCGATGACGGCCTTGTTCTGAAGGACGAGCACCACCGCGCGGCGCAGCGACACCGCCGACAGCGGCTCGAAGCTTGCGTTCAAAACCAGCGTCTCGCGCATCCCGACCACCTCCGCATCCGGCCAACCCCGGCCCGCACGGACGGGCGGGCCGGGATACATCTTTCGCCGGGAGCGACGCCGAGGACAACGCAATTTAGGCCTCGGACAAGGCCCGAGGGCGGGCCCGCCCAGTCAGATGGAAGCCGGCCGGAAGCGTCAGCCGGCGGCCGGGTTCTCGTACTCGCCGATCAGCTGGGCGCGCGCCAGCGTGTGGAAGCGCAGATTGAAGCCGACGACCGCGGGCGAGGCGTCGGCATCCGGGCCCAGCTTCTCCGTGTCCACCGCGTAGACGGTGAACACATAGCGGTGCGAACCGTCCCCGGGCGGCGGCGCGGCCCCGCCGAAGTCGCGCGAGCCATAGTCGTTCCGGGCGTGCACCGCGCCCTCGGGCAGCCCCTTGAAGCTGTTGCCGCCCGCACCGGCCGGCAACTCGGTGACGTCCGCCGGGATGTCGAACAACACCCAGTGCCAGAACCCGCTGCCTGTCGGCGCGTCCGGGTCGTAGCAGGTGACGGCGAAGCTCTTGGTCTCCGCGGGGAACCCCTCCCAGCGCAGCTGCGGCGAGGTGTTCCCCTCGGCGTACACCTGGGCGGACTTGAGGGTGCCCCCGGGTTCGACGTCATCGCTCACCACGGTGAACGGCGGCACCGGCGGGTGGAAGTCATGGGGGAGCGGGCGCCGGTTCTGGTCGGACACGTCGAAACCTCCTGCTGCTCGGGCTGGTCGTATCGGCGGCCAGCCTAACGAGACCACCGCGGCCCGGACTGACACCATGCCCCCATGACCGGACCGACACGGCACACCGCCTCACTGCACCTGGACGAGATCCGGGACAAGGCGGGCTTCCTCGACCGCTGCGCCCGCGACCTCGGCTTCCCCGAGTGGTTCGGCCGCAACTGGGACGCGCTCGCCGACTGCCTCCGCGACCTGTCCTGGTGGGGCCCGCAGGGGGAGGGCTTTGTGCTGCGCGTCCACGGCTGGGAGGCGTTCCGTACGGCCGCCCCCGAGGCCGCGGCGACGGCGGCCGAGGTGTTCACCGAGGCCACCGAGCACTGGGCCGGCCGCGGAACCCCGCTGACCGTGCACTACGAGTGACAGGCAGGCGGGTGACAACGCGCGGGGCGCGCACCGAGGAAACACGGTGCGCGCCCCGCGCGGAAACCGAAGCGGCCCGGGACCTGAGGCAGCCCGGACCGGCCGCGGTCAGAACCAGTTGCGCTTGCCGCCGACCTCGGAGAGCCACTGGTTCAGGTACCCGGCCCAGTCGGTGTCGTGGAAGGACGCCAGGTTGACGGTGAACGACCGGTAGGAGTCGCTGCCCTCGGTGAACAGACCCGGCTTCTTGTCCATCTCCAGGACGACATCCATCTCGCGGTCGTCCGCGATGAAGGTCAGCTCGACCTGGTTGAGCCCGCGGTACTGCTGCGGCGCGTAGAACTCGATCTCCTGGTAGAACGGCAGCCGCTGCCGCGTCCCGCGGATGTGGCCGCGCTCCAGGTCGGCGCTCTTGAACCGGAAACCGAGCTGGCCGAAGGCGTCGAGAATCGCCTGCTGCGCGGGGATCGGGTGCACATTCACCGGGTCCAGGTCACCCGAGTCCACGGCGCGCGCGATCTGGAGCTCCGTGGTCACACCCACGTTCATTCCGGTGAGGTGCTGGCCCAGGAACGTCGTGATCGGCGTCTCCCAGGGGATCTCAAGACCGAACTGCACCGCGTGCACCGCACCCGGCTGCACCTCGAAGGCGCCGCCCAGTTGCTGCCTGGTGAACTCGACGTCCTGCTTGTACTCCTGGTCGTTGCTCTCCACCTCGACCCGCGCCTGAAGGCCGACCGTCAGCCCCTCGATCTGCTGCGCCACGGAGCCGCCCTGGATCCGGACCTCGCCCTGGACGATGCCGCCGGGAACGACGTTCTCCTCCGTCAGCACCGTCTCCACCGAAGCGCCACCGGCACCCAGACTCGCGAGCAGCTTCTTGAAGCCCATGTTCTCCCTCTCAAGGACGCGCCTGCGTCTCGTTCTGATCGCACGACGACCACTGTTGAACCCTAGGAACGCGAAACGGCCGGAAGCGGTTCCGCCCGGCCCACCCTGTCAGCGGAGCGGCCCCGCTCCAACCGCCCGTTCATATCGCTTGCACTACGCTCGGGCCGCGTGATCGCAGCACCCGACCGTACGCCGCTGCCCCGCCGGTTCTTCGACCGTCCCGTCCTGGAGGTGGCCCCTGACCTCCTAGGGCGCATCCTCGTCCGCCACACCCACACACCGGACGGACCGATCGAGCTGCGCCTGACCGAGGTCGAGGCGTACGCGGGCCCGGCAGACCCCGGGTCGCACGCCTACCGGGGCCGCACGGAGCGCAACGCCGTCATGTTCGGGCCCCCAGGCCATGCGTATGTCTACTTCACCTACGGCATGTGGCACTGCATGAATCTGGTGTGCGGCCCGGAAGGCTCGGCCAGTGGGGTGCTGCTGCGGGCCGGGGAGATCCTCAGCGGCCATGAGCGGGCCCACAAGCACCGCCCGACCGCCCGCAACGATCGCGAGCTGGCCAAGGGGCCGGCGCGCCTGGCCACGGCTCTCGGCATCGACCGCCACCTGAACGGCGTCGACGTCTGCGCCGGCCCCCGAAGCCCGATGGAGATACTCACCGGCGCCCCCACCCCGGCCGACCAGGTGCTGAGCGGCCCGCGCACGGGCGTCGGCGGCGAAGGCGCCACCCATCCATGGCGCTTCTGGATCGACGGCGACCCAACGGTGAGCCCGTACCGGCCCCACACCCCCCGCCGCCGCTCATCCGACGCGCCGTCAGACGGAACTTGACTCCGGGCACCCCGACGCCTAACGTAGCCCGAGCCGCTTGAGACGGGCACTGCTGTCGACACGACTTCGGTCGGGTCACAACACCCCGATCCACAGGCGGCCAACCACTATCGATGATCCCCGAACAGGGTCTATTTCCGCTGCGCGGAAATTCGATCCAAAGGCTCGATTAGGAGCCGGGCGGGAAATCAGCTAAAGTAGTGGACACAGCGAAGGGAAGCGCCCGGAGAAACCGGTGAAACGGTTTCAAAGGAAGCGTCCGTTCCTTGAGAACTCAACAGCGTGCCAAAAGTCAACGCCAGATA
>NZ_JBEOSB010000055.1:0-30563 GCF_040302705.1 Streptomyces sp. NPDC097640 | reverse complement strand
GGGCTCATAATCGAGCTCCGGGGACAGAATTCCGGGCACGCCGAAATCCATCCCGATGAGGGGCCGTGCAGTAGTGGTTTGCCGCCGGTGCGGCGTGAGTGGCTGTCGAAGAACCGCTACGGCTCCGTGACAACTCGAAGGACTGTACACGACGCTCTGATGACGATCAACCACGCGGCCCCGTGGTCATTCGGGCCCCGAGGGAGTACGGTCCGGAGCCATGACTACGCGTGCGCGCAGTAAGCAGTGGTGGCCCGTCTGACCGGCGGCCCACTCAGCGCGCATCGCATCCACACGGCCGCCGCTCCGGCGGCCGTTCGTGTGTCTCGTCCCGCACACAAGCCGGCCCACCGGTCCGCGGCGGTCCCGACCATGACGGGAAGCGGCACAGACATGGCGATCGCACAGGCACAGGCACAAGCACGCACGCGCACGCGGATCTTCAGTGGGGTCAAACCCACCGGCCATCTGACGCTCGGGAACTACCTCGGAGCCGTGCGGCGGTGGGTCCAGGAGGACCAGCACGGCGCCGACGCACTCTTCTCCGTCGTCGATCTGCACGCTCTCACCGTGGAGCACGATCCGGCCCGGCTGCGGAGACTCAGCCGACAGGCGGCCACGCTGATGCTGGCCTCCGGGCTGGACCCGGACCGGTGCACGCTGTTCGTGCAGAGCCATGTGGACGAGCACGCTCGGCTGTCGTACCTGATGGAGTGCACGGCCACGGACGGCGAGATGCGGCGGATGATCCAGTACAAGGAGAAGACCGCGCGGGAGCGGGCGGGCGGCGGCAGCGTACGGCTGTCGCTGCTCACCTACCCGGCGCTGATGGCCGCCGACATCCTCGCGTACGGCACGGACGAGGTGCCGGTCGGGGACGACCAGGCGCAGCATGTGGAGCTGGCCCGGGTGCTGGCGCAGCGGTTCAATCAGCGATACGGGGCGGTCTTCACCGTGCCCCGGATGACGCGTCCGCCGGTGGCCGCCCGGGTCATGGATCTACAGGACCCGACCTCGAAGATGGGCAAGTCGCACGCCGAGACGGCGGGCATCGTCTATCTCCTCGATGAGGAGGACACGGTCCGCAGGAAGGTGATGCGGGCGGTGACGGACAGCGGGAGCGAGGTCGTGTACGACCGGGAGGTCCAGCCCGGGGTGGCCAATCTGCTGGAGATTCTCGCCGCCTGTATGGATGGCGCAGATGGCACGGATGGCAAGGCGCCGGAGGAGCTGGCCGGTGAGTACTCGTCGTACGGGGCGCTGAAGAAGGACACGGCCGAGGCGGTGGTGGAGCTGCTGCGGCCGATCCGGGCCCGCCATGCGGAGCTGTGCGCCGACCCGTCGTATGTGGACGGGGTGCTGCGGGCGGGGGCTGAGCGGGCGCGCGGGCTGGCGCGGCCGCGGGTGGACGCCGCGTACGAGGCGGTGGGGCTGCTGCCGTCGGCCGGCTGAGCCCCTCCCACCCCGCCGATCCGGACCCCTCGGCTGTTCTCAGCTGTTCTCAGCCGGTGCCGGAGGCGAGCTCGCGGCTGCGGTCGCGGGCCGCCTCCAGTGCGGCGATCAGCGCGGCGCGCACGCCGTGGCTCTCCAGCTCGCGGATGGCGCTGATGGTGGTGCCCGCCGGCGAGGTCACCGCCTCGCGCAGCTTGACCGGGTGCTCTCCGCTGTCGCGCAGCATCACGGCCGCGCCGATCGCCGCCTGGACGATCAGGTCGTGGGCCTTGTCGCGGGGCAGGCCCAGCAGGATGCCGGCGTCGGTCATCGCCTCGACGAGGAAGTAGAAGTAGGCGGGGCCGGAGCCGGAGAGGGCGGTCGCGGCGTCCTGCTGGGTCTCGGGGACGCGCAGGGTCTTGCCGACGCCGCCGAAGATCGCCTCCGCGTGTGCGAGGTGTTCCTCGGTGGCGTGGCTGCCGGGCGAGATGACCGACATGGCCTCGTCGACCAGGGCGGGGGTGTTGGTCATGACCCGGATGACCGGGGTGCCGGCGGCCAGGCGTGCCTCGAAGAACGCGGTCGGGATGCCGGCCGCGCCGGAGATCACCAGCCGGTCGACGGGGACGTGCGGGGCGAGCTCGTCGAGCAGGGCGCCCATGTCCTGCGGCTTGACGGTGAGGATGAGGGTGTCGGCGATCTTGGCGGCCTCGGCGTTGGAGACGACCTCGACGCCGTAGCGGGTCCGCAGCTCTTCGGCGCGCTCCGCGCGGCGGGCCGTGACCAGCAGGTCGGACGGGGACCAGCCGCTGCGGATCATTCCGCTGAGCAGGGCCTCGCCGATCTTTCCCGTGCCGAGCACGGCGACCTTCTCCGTCATGGTGCGGCTCACCTCGCGAGTTGCTGTGTGGAGCTGTTGTGCAGAGCTGTGTGAAGGGACGGGGACGTACGGGGCCATCCTCGCACCGGGGCGGGGTAGGTGTGTGGAGTGTCCAGGTGGCGGTACGGGGAGCCCGGCGCGTCGGGGGGTCGCCTCCGCGCGGGCGTCCGCCGGGGTAATCGGAGCTGACCGCTCCCGTTAGATGACTCCGCGTTCACAGATCGGTTACATAGCGACTTGCAAATGGTCACGATCCTTTGGACATAATGGAGTTCGGTGTCCAACTCGTGACCAGAGGGGGGGCGATGGTGAGGACCATCGGGCATGCCGGCCGTGTGCTGTTCGCCGCGGTGTCTGTACTGCTCGCCCTCTTCATCGCCGCCGATTGCGCATCTGCGCAGGTCACCCACCCGCAGAGGATGGCCGCCGCTCCCGTGGCCGAGTCCCGTCCGGCCGTCAAGGTCACCCCGTTCGCACATCGCGACGCCGGGGCCGACGACTGCAAGGGGCTCCGTGGCGCACGGGCACCACTGACCGCGCCCACCACCACCGGCAAATCCGGATGTGTGTGCGGTTGCGACGCCGGCCGCCTGGAGCCGCGCTCCACGGCCGTCGCGCCTCTCACGGGACGGCAAGCCGTCCCCGTGTCGAGATCAGGCGAGCTGCCGGTCTCCCTCCAGATCTTCCGCTGCTGAGAAGCGCACCGCCCGCAGTGGCGGCCGACCACGCTCTCTCAGCTCATTCAGCCGGCGAACTCATCAGCTAGCGACCGATTCCATCGATCCCAACTGACGCAGCGCTATGCCGCGCCCGCGCCTGCCCATATGCCGGCGCCGGGGCGCACTGGAGGCAACCCTCATGCCATTTCACAAGACTCTTCTCAACCGTTTCCGCGGGGCGGGAGGCACCGACGGCTCGTCCGCCGGTGCCGGGACCTTCCGCGCCGACTTCACCGCGTCTCTCGTCGTCTTCCTGGTCGCCGTGCCCTTGTGCGTGGGCGTGGCGGTCGCCTCGGGTGTCCCGGCCGAGCTCGGCCTGATCACCGGCATCGTCGGCGGCCTGATCACCGGGCTTCTGCCCGGCAGCAGCCTTCAGGTCAGCGGACCGGCGGCCGGTCTGACGGTGCTCGTCTACGAGGCGGTGCAGGAATACGGCCTCGCGGCGCTCGGCGTCCTGGTCCTCGCCTCCGGGCTGCTCCAGCTGGCGATGGGCGCGCTGCGTCTGGGCCGCTGGTTCCGTGCGATCTCCGTCGCGGTCGTCCAGGGCATGCTCGCGGGCATCGGCCTCGTACTGATCGCCGGACAGCTGTACGCGCTCGCCGACGCCAAGGCGCCGAGCAGCGGCCTGGGCAAGCTGGGCGGGCTGCCCGGTCTCGTCGTCGACGTGGCCGGGTCGAGCGCGGCGCTCAAGGCGGTGGCCATCGGCGCGGGCACGATCGCGGTGCTGGTGTTCTGGCCGCGCTGGAAGCGGGGCGCGCGGGTGCTGCCCGCTCCGCTGGCGGCGGTCGCGCTCGCCACGGTCGCCACGGTGGGGATGGACCTGCCGGTCGCGCGGGTCGAGGTGAAGGGTCTGCTGGACGCCGTGCAGCCGCCCGGCGGCGGTGAGTTCGCGCAGCTCGCGGAGATCGGCGTGCTCGGGACCGTGCTCGCCTTCACGCTGATCGCGTCGGCCGAGAGCCTGTTCTCCGCGGCGGCCGTGGACCGGCTGCACGACGGCCCGCGGACCGACTACGACAAGGAGCTCATGGCGCAGGGCGCGGGCAACGCGGTGTGCGGCGCGCTGGGTGCCCTGCCGATGACCGCGGTGATCGTCCGGAGCGCCGCCAATGTGCAGGCGGGCGCCAGGACGAAGGCCTCGCGGGTGCTGCACGGCGTGTGGCTGCTGGTCTTCGCGGTGCTGTTCCCCTCGGCGCTCGGCGTCATCCCGGTCGCGGCGCTGGCGGGTGTGCTGGTGCACGCGGGCTGGAAGCTGATCCCGGTCAAGGACCTGGGACCGCTGTGGCGTACGCACCGGGGCGAGGCCGTGGTGCTGGTGGTGACCGCGACCGCGATCGTGGTCACCAATATGTTCGAGGGCGTGATCATCGGCCTGCTGATGGCGATCGCCAAGTCCGCCTGGGAGACCTCGCATGTGCATGTCGAGGTGGCCGGGCTGAAGGGCGCGTCGGAGGACCACCCCGTACGCGTACAGGTGCTGGGCAACGCCACCTTCCTGCGGCTGCCCAAGCTGCTCGACGAGCTGGAGGCGCTGCCCCGCGAGCGCGAGGTGCGGCTGGATCTGAGCGGGCTGCGGCATGTGGACCACGCGTGCGAGATGGCGCTGGCCACCTGGGCCGAGCGGCACAACGCGGTGGTCAGCCGCGGCACCGAGAGCGGGTCCGGCAACTCCGGTGCGTCGGATTCGGCCGACGCCGAGGACGCCGCCGACGAGCGAGCCCTGGCATAGGACAGGACAGGCCGACACGGTCGGTGCGGGCCCCCGGCGCTCTGTGCGCCGGGGGCCCGCACCATGTGGCCCTCAGGGACGGCAGGCGCCCGGTGTCACTCGATCGCTTGCTTCCGCTTCTCCAGCGTCTCGATGGACAGCCGGGCCTGGGTCAGCTCGTCGAGGGTGCGGCGGTGCAGCTCCAGGTTGTCCTCCATGAGCTTCGCGTACTTCGTCGCCAGCTCCTTGTACTGCTCCTCGCGCGCGCTCAGCATCCGGGCCCGCCACGTCGCCGCGATCTGCCAGACGACCACGATGAGGAGCACGAAGACGCCCCCAGCGCCGACCACTCCTGCGGCTTCGCCGTTCATTCGGAAGTCTCCTTGAGAGGTTTCGCCCACGCTCGATACCCATCACGCTGGCAGCGCCGTGGACGCGCGTCAAAGGAAACCGGCAGACCTCGGGGGCGGATGGGGGTGCGTCAGGGGTGGCTCAGGGTTTTCCCCGACGGCCCGACGGCCCGGAGGCCCGACGGCCCGGGGCAGAGCGCCCTGCCGCCCGTACTGACCGCCCTTTAGGCTGAGGCAGCTTCATACGTACGTCATGGCACGTGCCGACGGGCACACGGGGAGGGGTGCGCGTTGCCGCTGAGCGCCGGTGATCCGAGGACCATAGGCGACTACCGGCTGCTGGACCGGCTCGGTTCCGGCGGCATGGGCGTCGTCTATCTGGCGCATTCGGCCTCGGGTCGGCAGGTCGCGGTCAAGGTGGTGCACGCGCAGTTCGCCGAGGACGAGGAGTTCCGCACCCGCTTCCGCCAGGAGGTCGCGGCGGCACGGCGGGTGAGCGGCGCGTTCACCGCGCCCGTCGTGGATGCCGACCCCGACGCCGAGCGCCCCTGGATGGCGACCCTGTACGTACCGGGGTCGACGCTGTCCGAGCGGCTGGCCGAACACGGCCCGCTGAACGCCGCGGAGCTGCGGCAGCTGGCGCTGGGCCTGGCCGAGGCGCTGCACGACATCCATCGGGTGGGGGTCGTCCACCGCGACCTCAAGCCCGCCAATGTGCTGATGGCGGAGGACGGTCCGCGCGTCATCGACTTCGGGATCTCCCGGGCGGCGGACAACCAGGTGCTGACGGTGACCGGACGGGTCATGGGGACGCCTCCCTTCATGTCGCCCGAGCAACTGAGCAGGCCCCGTGAGGTGACCGGGGCCTCGGACGTCTTCTCGCTCGGCACGCTGCTGGTGTACGCGGCGACCGGCAAGGGGCCCTTCGACGGCGAGAGCCCATACCTGACGGCGTATCAGGTGGTGCACGAGCCGCCCGCGCTGGACGAGGTCGCACCGCCGCTGCACGGCATCGTCGAGCGCTGCCTGGCCAAGTCCCCCGACGACCGGCCCGGGATCGGCGAGCTGCTGCGGATGCTGGACGAGCTGCCGAGCAAGGGGGACGTGCGCACCGCGGGCGGCGGGTCCGCGAAGAAGAACGGGAGCGCCGACGGGGAAGGGAAGAAGAAGGGGAAGGGGAAAGGAGAGGGGAAGGCGAGGCAGGATCACGGCACCTGGCCGACGTGGAGCGGCGTCCGGCGCCGCCGCCCCGTGCTCGCCGCCGTGCTCGCCGCCGGGGCGCTGGCCCTGGGCGGCGGCGCCTTCGCGCTGTACGCGCCCGGCGACGACGGTGGCGACGGGGTGCGTACGAGCGGCCATCCGGCCGATACTCCTCGGGCGGTCCCGCTCCCCCAGGGCTGGCGGCCGTGGCAGCTGCCCCTCCCCGAGGCCGCGAACTCCGGGCGGGCGGCGGGCGAACTCGCGGACTTCGGCGGCGACGTCGGCGCCGGCTGCGTACGGCAGGACACCCAGCTCTACTGCGGCGGCACCGGTTTCCCGACGACCCGCGTGGACGCGCTCACGGGGCGCGTCGACTGGACCACCGACGCACTGGCCAACAGCAGCCTCTCCGGGACCGGCTCGGAGCCGATCGGGATGCGCGGCGGGCTGGTCTTCGTCCACGACAGCCCGTCGGACACGACGCTCCGGCTGCTCGCCCTGGACGCGGAGTCCGGCGACAAGAAGTGGGCGCGGGAGGTCAGTTCCGGCAGCGACTCGGCTCTCTTCGGCAGCCTGATCCTGTCCAGCGCCTCCGACGACCGGTCCCTGATCGCCCGGGACGCGGCGACCGGCGAGACCCGGTGGGCGTACCAGGTGCCCCAGGGGCAGCAGTGCGGAGCCATCGTGTACGGGAACGCGCCGTACGGCCTGTGCTGGGAGGACAACGAGGAGGAGGTCCTGTGGTCCACCCTCGTGCGGCTGGACAAGCGCGACGGCTCCGCCACCGAGCTGGCCCGGCTGAAGGACACCCAGGACGGTCTGGGGGTCGACGGTGACGACCTGCTGATCCTCCCGTTGGTGTCCAACGCCGACGGCGACCGGTACCCCTATCTCCTCCGGCTGGACACCCGCACCGGGAAGCAGCGGCGGGTCCCGCTCCCGGACGCCGCGCAGGGCACGGGCGCGCTGGTCGACGGCCGGCTCTTCTTCGTCCAGGAAAGCGGCCGGGTCACGGCGGTGGACGCCGACAGCGGCAAGCAGCTGTGGAGCCGGCAGACGACGGTGGAGCGGCTGGGCAGGCCGATGGTCTCGGCCGCCGAGGACACCGTGTATCTGTGCAGCGGCAGCGGGCGGCTGTTGGCGCTGCACCTGCGGACGGGCGAGGAGCTGTGGCAGTCCGCGCCGCGCAGCGAGTACAGCGGGTCGGGCATCAGCCCCGTTCTGCCGCAGCTGCTCCGGGTGGGCGGCGCGATCGTGGCGGTGTCGAGCGACGGAACGCTCTTCTCGGTCGACCCGCGCCACCCGGAGGCCAAGCCCGCGGACTCCGCCAAGGCGACGAAGTCCGCGGCGCCCACCGCGTCCACGACCGCGCGGCCCTGACAGCTCCGACCCCGGTCCGGGCGGCGTGGCCGGAAGGTGTCAGCCGCAGACGATGGTGACGAAGCCGTCGCTGCCGGTCTTCACATACGCGTCGGAGACGTACTGCCCCGGCGCGATGCTGTCCCAGATGTCCGAGGTGCCGTACGGGCCCGTGACCTTCTGCCCGCGGCGCTGGCAGCGGATCGGGACGCGGGTGTTGTAGGGCAGCACCTTGATCAGCTTGCTGGTCGTGCTGGGTCCGCTGCGGACGTTCACCTGGTAGCCGGGCGCGATCGGATAGGTGACCGTCGTCGCCTCGACCGTCCCCACCTCGACCGTTCCCGTCTCGACCGTTCCCGCCTCAACCGTTCCCGCCTCAACCGTCCCGGCCTGAACGGTTTCCGTCTCTTCCGTGGCCATCGGCCCACCCCCGTCGAACTTCATTCCGATCTTGTGCATATCTTGTGCACATGTCGCGTTACGTGACACGACCAGCGGAGGCTAACAGGGCTCGCACGTGTCATCGACTAGGCTCGCCGAGTCGCGACTGCGGCCGAATTCACGGGGGTGGGGAATGCCGCCGGTGCGCAGAGCCGGGACGGGCCCGGAAGCGGAGGATCCGGAGTACGCCGGTCAGTACCGGCTCGAGGCGCGCCTCGGCTCCGGCGGCATGGGTGTGGTGCACCTGGCGCGTTCGGCCTCGGGGCGGCGCCTCGCGGTGAAGGTCATCCATGCGGAGTTCTCCGAAGACCCCGAGTTCCGGGCGCGGTTCCGGCAGGAGGTGGCGGCCGCCCGGCGGGTCAGCGGGGCGTTCACCGCGCCCGTCGTGGACGCCGACCCGGACGGCGAGCGGCCCTGGATGGCCACCCTCTACATCCCTGGCCCCACCCTCGCCGAACACGTCAAGCGGAGCGGCCCGCTGCCCACCGGCGACATGGTGCGGCTGGCCGCCGGACTCTCGGAGGCGCTGCGCGACATCCACCGCGCGGGCGTGGTGCACCGCGATCTGAAGCCGAGCAATGTGCTGCTCGCCGCGGACGGGCCGAAGGTCATCGACTTCGGCATCTCGCGCCCGTCGGACAGCGAACTGCGCACGGAGACGGGCAAGCTGATCGGCACGCCGCCGTTCATGGCGCCCGAGCAGTTCCAGCGGCCGCGCCATGTGGGGCCAGCGGCCGATGTGTTCGCGCTCGGGTCGGTGCTGGTGCACGCGGCGACCGGGCGCGGGCCGTTCGAGTCCGAGAGCCCGTACATCGTGGCGTACCAGGTGGTGCACGACGAGGCCGATCTGGCGGGCGTGCCGCACGTACTGCTGCCGCTCATACAGCGCTGCCTGGCCAAGGACCCGGACGAACGGCCCACGCCGGACGCCCTGATGACGGTCCTGCGCGCCATCGGCGGCCCCCATCCGCCCGCCCTGCGCGGGCCGCTCCCGCGCGTACCGGCCCAGCGCGGGCGCGGCACGGGCCCGCTGTGGGGCGATGACGACGACGGTGGCCCGTACGACGAGCGGGACCCGGCCCCCGAGGCGGGTCCGGACGCGGCCCCTCAAACGGAAGCGGAGGGGGAAGCGGAGGCGGCCAAGGCTGCCCAGGCCGAGGCCAAGGCCGAAGCCGAGCCCGACGTCGAGGACGAGGACGGTCCGGCCGGCGCCGACGACGGCGCCCGGGACGGCGGACCGGACGCGGACACCCGGATCAGGGACGGCTCGGCCCACGATGGGGCAAGCCGACGGCGCAGCCGGACGGCCCGGCGGTGGGTCACCGTCGGGGTGCTGGCCGCCGTGATGCTCGGCGCGGGCACGGTCTGGGCGCTGCAACGGGACCACGGCGGGCGGCGCTCGGCGCACGGCCAGCCGACCGGCGCCACGAAGGCGGCGGCCTGGCGACCGTGGAAGGGCACGCTGTCGGCCGAAGGAACCGGCGCGGAAGGCGAGGGCATCCGGGCGGCGTTCTGCTCACACGGAGACGGCGCGCTGTACTGCGCCGGGCGCGGCGTCGAGGCCGCCCGCCTCGACCCGGCCGACGGCGAGGTGGTGTGGTCGCGCCCGGCCACGGCGAGCCGCCCCGACGACGGCACGCCGACCGCCCCCACGCTCTCCGGCGGCCTGGTCCAGGTGGTGTCGCCGGACGGGGCGCGGCTGCGGGCGCTCGACCCGAAGACGGGGCACGTCCGTTGGAGCCGTGACGTCGCCTCGTACCAGGGCCGGGTCTACCCCTCGGGCGACACCGTGCTGATGGTCGCGGCGGACGGTGTGGTCACGGCGGTCAGCGGGGCCACGAACAAGCGGCGCTGGAGCCACGCCGTCCCCGGCCACACCCGCCCGGCCTTCGTCTCGTACGGCGACGGCCGCACCGCCTACGCGCTCACCGCGTCGGCCGACGGCTCCCACACGCTGGTCACGGCGGTCGACGCGGAGCGCGGCACGGTCCGCTGGAAGCGGTCGTTCAGCGGCAATCTCACCCCGGCAGGGACGGGTTCGGCGGGGACGAGTTCGGCAGGGACGGGTTCGGCCGGTACGGATTCGGCGGAGGTCCTGTACCTCACCGGCGCCGACGAGCAGACCCGCACCGCCGAGGTCGTCAGGTACGACCCGGCGCGCCGCGCCGAGCACCGGGTCGCGCTGGCCGCGCCGGTGTCCTCGACCAGCGTGGCGGTGCGCGGCGACACGGTCTATCTGCTGTGCTCCGACGGCGGTCTGGTCGCGGTCGACCCGCGCCGTACGGATCCGGCCACGGCGCAGCGCTGGCGGCTGGAGACCTCGGTGGGCAATGCGTCGCCACTGGTGGCGGCGGGCGACCGGCTGTACTTCTCGGCGGCCGACGGGCGGCTGCTCGCCGTGGACGCGGTGCGGGGCGAGGTGCTGGGGCAGACCCCGCCGCGTACGGGCAAGGCCGGGAAGAGCTATCTGGAGTTGGTGCCCGCGCCGGTGGCGGCGGACGGCAAGGTGTTCGGATCGGCGCCGGACGGCACGGTCTTCGGGGTGGCGGGACGGGACCCGGCCCGCTGGTGAAGACCCCGGTAGGCCGCGGCACACACGGTTAAAGTGATGCCGCACTGTGTGCCGGCCGGGCCTGGCCCGGCCGTGACTTGATCCGGCTGGGGCTCGATCCGGCCCGGCTTCCGGGCGGTTGGTGCGCGCCGGACACGACCTGGAGAAGACGGATGGCACTGCGCGCAGGGGATCCGGAGTCCATCGGCGGCTACACGCTGGAGCGCCGGCTGGGGGCCGGCGGGATGGGCACCGTGTATCTGGCTCGGTCGGAGTCGGGGCGGCGGATCGCGCTGAAGGTCGTCCACCAGCAGTTCGCCGATGACGACGAGTTCCGGGTGCGGTTCCGTCAGGAGGTGGCGGCGGCGCGGCGGGTGAGCGGCGCGTTCACCGCGGCGGTCGTGGACGCCGACCCCGAGGCCGAGCGCCCCTGGATGGCCACCTCGTATGTGTCGGGCCCCACCCTCTCGGAGCGGATCGCTGCGGGCGGCCCGCTGCGCGGCGAGGAGTTGCGGAAGCTGGCGATCGGGCTCACCGAGGCGCTGCGCGACATCCACCGGGTGGGCGTGGTCCACCGGGACCTCAAGCCCGCGAACATCGTGCTGTCGGACGAGGGCCCGCGCGTCATCGACTTCGGCATCTCGCGGGCGGCGGACCACCAGACGCTCACCATGACGGGGCGGGTGATGGGCACGCCGCCCTTCATGTCCCCGGAGCAGCTGCGGACCCCGCGCGAGGTCGGCCCGGAGTCGGACGTCTTCTCGCTGGCGGCGGTGCTGGTGTTCGCGGTCACGAGCCACGGCCCGTTCGCCGCGGACAGTCCGTACATCGTCGCGTATCAGGTCGTGCACGAGCAGCCGACGTTGGACGAGGTGGCGGAGCCGCTGCGGGGCCTGATCGCGGACTGCCTCGCCAAGGACCCGGCGGCCCGGCCGGGGATCGACCGGCTGCTGGAGCGGCTGCGGGCGCTGCCCGCCGCGGACTACACCGGCATCGGTACGGCGAAGGGAACCGCGAAAGGGTCGGCGGGAGGAGCGGCGAAGGGCAGCGCGAAGGGCGCCGCGGCGGACACCCTGACGGAGAGCCGCCGGGCGGGCTGGGTGCGCCGAGTGCTGGTCGTGAGCGGCCTGGCCGCCGCCCTGGCCGGGACGGTCCTCGCGGCGATGACCGCCTTCCGCCCCGGCACCCAGGGCGAGGACGACGACGAACCCGTGACAGTGACCGCCGCCTCGCTCCCGTCCGGCTGGCGGCCCTGGGACCGTAAACTCCCTTCTTCGTCCCTCGGTCCGGCCGTCGACGACCCGCGGTACGACAGCCGCTGCCTGGTGTCCGGCGGCGACCTGTACTGCGGGGCGAGCGGGGTTCCCGTCACCCGGCTGAACGCCGCCACGGGGCGCACCGTGTGGCGCCATCCGGCCGGCGAGCCGACCGCCGAACTCGTCGGGGTGACCGAGGGACTGGTGCACGCCGCGGTCCAGCTCGACAGCGGCCGGCAGCGGCTGGAGGCATACCGGACCGGGGACGGCGAGCGGGTGTGGCGGACCGACATCGGCGACACCGCCCAGGGCGCCACGTTCGCCAGGGGCCGCGGCCATGCCGTCCTCACCCAGAGCTGGGACGACGAGACGTTCCAGGCGGTCGACGCGCGCACCGGCGACATCCGCTGGACGCGCCGGATCAGCAAGAGTCTGAGCTGCCGGCCGAACGTCCTGGGCGGCCGCCCCTACGCCAAGTGCCACCCTGTGGACGATCCGTCACTCGAGCAGATCGAGATCTACGCCCTCGACCCCGGCTCGGGCGAGCCGAAGCGGATCGTCTCCCGCGCCACCCGGCTGGACTCGCTCGGCGTGGGGTCGGGCAAGCTGATCTTCCTGGAGGGCGGGAAGGAAGACGACAGCTACACCGCCGTCCTGTCGATCGACCCGGACAGCGGGGCCGTCCGCCGCGCCCCGCTGCCTTCGGGCCTCCACTCGCTTCAGCTGAAGGTCTCCCTGGCGGGCGACACGATGTTCTTCATCCGGCAGAACGGCGAGGTCATGGCGGTCACGACCGGCGGCAAGCGGCTGTGGACCAAGGCCACGCAGGTGGAGTGGCTGACCGGCGCCGCCGTCTCGTCCCGGCGCGGCGCCGTGTATCTCGCCACCGCCAGCGGCCGGGTGGTCGCCCTGGCGCTGACCGGGGGCCGGGAGCTGTGGCGCGGGGAGGCGCGTACGGATCCGGGCGGGGCGCCGGCGGATGTGATGCTGATCGGCGACGCGCTGTACGGGGTGTACGGGTACGACGGCCTGTCGGTCTTCAGCCAGGACGTCACCAAGCACCCGTTAGATGAAGACAAGGACTGAGCGGGCGGGATCGATCCGGAGAAGCGGTGCCGGGCAAAGGAAACGGCCGAGGCGGCCCCCGGACGGCTCGCGTCGCGTCCAGGAGGCCGCCCCGGCCGAACGGCCGAGGCGCGGGGTGGCTAGCCGAGCTTGCTGACGTCCCGCACGGCGCCCTTGTCGGCGCTGGTGGCCATCGCCGCGTACGCCCGCAGCGCGGCGGACACCTTGCGGTCGCGGTTCTTCGGCGCGTACACGCCGCCGAGGGCCGCGCGCCGGGCCGCCAGCTCCTCGTCGCTCACCAGCAGCTCGATGGTGCGGGCGGGGATGTCGATGCGGATCCGGTCGCCGTCCTCGACGAGGGCGATGGTGCCGCCGGAGGCCGCCTCGGGCGAGGCGTGGCCGATGGACAGGCCCGAGGTGCCACCGGAGAAGCGGCCGTCGGTGATCAGCGCGCAGGCCTTGCCCAGGCCCCGGCCCTTGAGGAAGGAGGTGGGGTAGAGCATCTCCTGCATGCCGGGTCCGCCCTTGGGGCCCTCGTAGCGGATGACGACGACGTCGCCCTCCTTGACCTGCTTGCCGAGGATCTTCTCGACGGCCTCTTCCTGGGACTCGCAGACCACGGCCGGGCCCTCGAAGGTCCAGATGGACTCGTCGACGCCGGCGGTCTTCACCACACAGCCGTCCTCGGCGAGGTTGCCGTGCAGAACGGACAGGCCGCCCTCCTGGGAGTAGGCGTGCTCGATGTCGCGGATGCAGCCGTTCTCGGCGTCGGTGTCGAGGGTGTCCCAGCGCTCGGACTGCGAGAAGGCGGTCGCGGAGCGCACACAGCCGGGGGCGGCGTGGAAGAGCTCCACGGCCACGGCGGAGGGCGAGCCGCCGCGGATGTCCCACTGCTTCAGCCAGTCGGCGAGCGACGACGAGTGCACGGTGTGCACGTCCTCGTTGAGCAGACCGGCCCGGTACAGCTCGCCCAGGATCGCGGGGATGCCGCCGGCCCGGTGGACGTCCTCCATGTAGTAGACGCCGCCGGGGGCGACGTTCGGGGCGACCTTCGCCAGGCAGGGCAGGCGGCGGGAGAGCCCGTCGATGTCCTTCATGCCGAAGTCGAGCCCGGCCTCCTGGGCGGCGGCGAGCAGGTGCAGGATCGTGTTGGTCGAGCCGCCCATGGCGATGTCGAGGGCCATGGCGTTCTCGAAGGCGGCGCGGGAGCCGACGGCGCGCGGCAGGACGGTCTCGTCGTCCTGCTCGTAGTAGCGCTTGGTGATCTCCACGACGGTGCGGCCGGCGGTCTCGTACAGCGCCTTGCGGGCGGTGTGGGTGGCCAGCACCGAGCCGTTGCCGGGGAGGGACAGGCCGATCGCCTCGGTGAGGCAGTTCATGGAGTTCGCGGTGAACATGCCGGAACAGGAGCCGCAGGTCGGACAGGCGTTGTCCTCGATGCGGGCGATGTCCTCGTCGGAGACGCTGTCGTTGACGGCCTCGGAGATCGCGGTGATCAGGTCGAGCTTGCGGACGGTGCCGTCGACCAGGGTCGCCCGGCCCGACTCCATGGGGCCGCCGGAGACGAAGACGGTGGGGATGTTCAGCCGCATCGCGGCCATCAGCATGCCGGGCGTGATCTTGTCGCAGTTGGAGATGCAGATCAGCGCGTCCGCGCAGTGCGCCTCGACCATGTACTCGACCGAGTCGGCGATCAGGTCGCGGGAGGGCAGCGAGTAGAGCATTCCGCCGTGGCCCATGGCGATGCCGTCGTCCACGGCGATGGTGTTGAACTCGCGCGCGATGCCGCCCGCGGCGTGGATCGCCTCGCTCACGATCCGGCCGACCGGCTGGAGGTGGGTGTGGCCGGGCACGAACTCCGTGAAGCTGTTGGCGACCGCGATGATCGGCTTGCCGAAGTCCTCGCGCGCTACGCCCGAGGCCTGCATAAGGGCTCGGGCGCCCGCCATGTTGCGGCCATGGGTGACGGTGCGGGACCTCAGCTCGGGCACGGTGCTCCACTCCCTCGGTTCCGGGTTGTCCCGGTGGTACGGGTTCTTGAGTCTTCTGAGCGTACGCCTACCCCCGGGAAACGGACGGACCGTCCGGATCCCAAGACGCGCGGCTCATTCCTCGGGCAGCCCCTGTGCTGACCCCGGGCTGCTCAGCGCATCGAGGTGGCTCAGCCCTCGGCTCAGTCCTCGGCCATGTAGCGCTGGAGCGTCGGCCCCACCATGGCGATGATGTCCTCCACCGGCGCGGAGGCCATCGGCTCCATCCGGACCACGTACCGCAGCATCGCGATCCCGATGATGTGCCCGGCCGCCAGCTGCGCCCGGAACTCCGGGTTCGGCACATCCAGCTCGTCCGCCATCCGCAGCAGCAGCCGGCGCTCGATCATGCCCCGCAGGACCGCGGCCGCCGCCTCGTTGGTCAGCGCGGAGCGCATCACGGCCAGCAGCGGCAGGCGGGTGACGGGGTTCTCCCAGACGCCGAACATGAAGCGGGCCATCCGCTCGCCCGCCCCGTCCCGGCTGCCGCCGTGCACCGCGTCAGGGGCGCCCATGGTGGGCGCGAAGATCAGCTCGACGGCCGCCCCGAAGATCTGGTCCTTGGTGCCGAAGTAGTGGTGGACCAGGGCCGGGTCCACCCCCGCGGCCTTCGCGATGCCGCGGATCGAGGTCTTGTCGTAGCCACGCTCGGCGAACTCGTTGCGCGCCGCGGTCAGGATCCGGTCGCGGGCGGCGGGGACGTCGGCGGCGCCCTCGGCACGGGGCGGACGGCCGCGGCGGCGCGGAGCGGGGGACTGCGCGGGCAGGGCCGGGGTCACGGGCCGGGCACCGCCCCGGTGGACGAGGCGGGCGAGTCCGGCGCGGCGGCCGGGCCCGCTGAACCGGCCGCGCCCGGTGCGGCGGCCGCGTTCGCCGAGGCGAGATGGAGCCGGGTGAAGGCCAGCGCCTCCGCCAGGTCGGCCTCGCGCTCGGCCGTGGACATGGCCCGCCGGGTGTTGACCTCGACCACCACATTGCCGTCGAAGCCCGTCGTGGCCAGCCGCTCCAGCAGCTCGGCGCACGGCTGGTTGCCGCGCCCCGGCACCAGGTGCTCGTCCTTGTTGGAGCCCATGCCGTCGGCGAGGTGGAGGTGGGCCAGCCGGTCGCCCATCCGGTCCACCATGCCGAGCGCGTCCGTACGGGCGGTCGCCGTGTGCGAGAGGTCGATCGTGAAGTGGCGGTAGTCGTCGTGGGTGACGTCCCAGTCGGGCGCGTACGCGAGCATCTCCCGGTCGCGGTAGCGCCACGGATACATGTTCTCGACAGCGAACCGCACATCCGTCTCGCCCGCCATCCGCCAGATTCCGCGTACGAAGTCCCTGGCGTACGCGCGCTGCCACCGGAAGGGCGGGTGGACGACGACGGTGGAGGCGCCGAGCTTCTCGGCGGCCGCCTTCGCGCGCTGTAGCTTCACCCACGGGTCGGTCGACCACACCCGCTGAGTGATCAGCAGGCATGGCGCGTGCACCGCGAGAATCGGCACCTCGTGGTAGTCGGAAAGCCGGCGCAGCGACTCGATGTCCTGGCTGACCGGATCGGTCCACACCATGACCTCGACACCGTCGTAGCCCAGGCGTGCGGCGATCTCGAAGGCCGTCGGCGTCGACTCCGGATAGACCGAGGCCGTGGACAGCGCGACCTTCGCATCCGGGATGCGCACCACTGGCTCTGTCACGAGGGACAGGGTACGGCGCTCCTCCGGACGGCTAAACCGCCACCGCTCGCGACGGCGCGAGCGGTGTGAGCGGCATCACCCCGGGAGGTGGTCCAGACGGCGCAGGATGACGCCCTCGCGCAGCGCCCACGGGCATATCTCCAGCGCGTCCACCCCGAACAGATCCATCGCGCCCTCCGCCACCAGCGCCCCGGCCAGCAGCTGCGGCGCCCGGCCCTCGGAGACCCCCGGCAGCTGCTCGCGCTTGTCGACGGGCATGGCGGCCAGCTTCGGCACCCACTGCTCCAGCGACTGGCGGGTCAGCCGGCGCTGTATGTACAGGCCCTCGGTGGAGCGCGCCGCGCCCGCGATCCTGGCCAACTGCTTGAAGGTCTTGGACGTGGCGACCACGTGGTCGGGGGCGCCGTGGCGGCTGAAGTCGCCGACGATCCGGGCGATCTGCGCCCGTACGTGCCGCCGCAGCGCCCGTACCTCCTCGGGGGCGGGCGGGTCGCCGGGCAGCCAGCCGGCCGTCAGCCGGCCCGCGCCCAGGGGCAGCGAGACGGCCGCGTCCGGCTCCTCGTCCAGCCCGTACGCGATCTCGAGCGAGCCGCCGCCGATGTCCAGGACCAGCAGCTTTCCGGCCGACCAGCCGTACCAGCGGCGGACCGCGAGAAAGGTGAGGCGCGCCTCCTCCTCACCGGTCAGGACGCACAGCTCCACCCCGGTCTCCTCGGCGACGCGGGCCAGCACCTCGTCGGCGTTGGCGGCCTCCCGGACGGCGGAGGTGGCGAAGGGCAGCACATCCTCGACGCCCTTGTCCTCGGCGGCCTGAAGCGCCTCCTTGACCACCGCGATCAGGCGGTCGACGCCGTGGGAGCCGATGGCCCCGGCGTCGTCGAGCAGCTCCGCAAGCCGTAGCTCCGCCTTGTGCGAGTGGGCGGGCAGCGGGCGTGCGCCGGGGTGCGCGTCCACCACGAGCAGGTGGACCGTATTCGAACCCACATCCAGGACACCGAGTCTCATGGCCAGAACGCTACTGCGCGGATCACCTGGTCAGGTACGGGTCCCGGCCCTGGCCCGCTCCTCATGAGCAACCGCGTGGGCATACCCTTGGCGCGTGGCAAAGACGAAAAAGGCGAAGCAGGACAAAGTCCGGAAGCGGCGTCCCGAGGCCGGGCAGCAGGCCGTGGCCGACGCTGCCGAGGACGAGCCGGTCATCGCGTTCGCTCCGGACCAGGCGGACGCGTCGGGCAGCCCGGCATCCGCCGACCCTGTGCCGGCCGGCCCTGCGTCCGACGCCGATGACGAGGTCGGCCTGGACTTCGCCCGCGCCTGGGTCGAGTTCCCGGACCCCGCCGACGACGAGCAGGTCTTCCGCTGCGATCTGACCTGGCTGACCTCGCGCTGGACCTGTGTTTTCGGCCAGGGCTGCCAGGGCATCCAGGCGGGGCGTGCGAGCGACGGCTGCTGCACGCTGGGCGCGCACTTCTCGGACGAGGACGACGAGAAGCGCGTCGGCCGCCACGTGGCCCGGCTCACCCCGGACATCTGGCAGTTCCACGACGTGGGGCACGAGACGGGCTGGACCCAGTCCGGCGACGAGGACGACGAGCGCCAGACCCGCCGCTACGAGGGCTCGTGCATCTTCCAGAACCGGCCGGGCTTCAAGGGCGGCGCGGGCTGCGCGCTGCACATCCTGGCGCTCAACGAGGGCCGCGAGCCGCTGGAGACCAAGCCGGACGTCTGCTGGCAGCTGCCGATCCGCAGGTCGTACGCCTGGATCGACCGGCCCGACGACACGCGCGTGCTGGAGATCACCATCGCCGAGTACGACCGGCGCGGCTGGGGCCCGGGCGGCCATGACCTGCACTGGTGGTGCACCTCGGCGACCTCCGCGCACGGCGCCGGTGAGCCGGTGTACGCCTCGTACCGGGCGGAGCTGACGGAGCTCATGGGCAAGGAGGGCTACGACCGGCTGGCCGAGCTCTGCGAGCAGCGGCTGGCCTCCTCGCTCCCCCTGGTGGCCCCGCACCCCGCCGATCCGGCGGGCTAGAACCTGCCCGGCGGATCTTGACGCCTGCGGCGGGCTCGCCCCCACCCCGTCCCTTCCCGGCCCTGGTCGATATGCGGCTCCGCGGCGTGGCAGGGGCTCGACACCGCGGGAAGGGGCGGGTAGGGGAACAGCACCGATATGCGGCTCCGCCGCGCGGCCGTCGGACACCCCCTGGGCCCTGTCTGCGCGGGCGGCCGGGTGAGCCGGGTGGCCTAGGGCTTCGAGTGCTCCGGCCGTGGGCCGGAGGGGGCGCGGGATGGGTCGCTCGTGGTCGGCGTGGGCCCGCCGGGCGAGTCCGAGGGCTCGGGTGTGGGCTCGGGCTCGGCGCCGCGCCCCTCGATCACCACCACCGCCCTCGCCGGACCCACCCTGACCCGCGCGCTCCAGTGCCCGGGCGGCTCGCGGTCCCCGTCCACGGACACGTTGATCGTCGTCGTCTCGCCGGGCCGCAGCACCCCGGCGGTGTGGCTCAGCTGGAGCCAGGGCGCGTCGGCTGCCGCCGACCAGCGCACCGGGGCGCCGCCCGAGGCCCTGAGCCTGATGACCGTGACCTCGCCGCTGGGCTGTGCCTCGACCGTCAGCCGCCCCGGGCCCGGCTCGGTCCGCCCATGGCCCGATCCGGCCCCGGGGCCGGACCCGGACCCCGGCCGGCCGCCCGCGCCGCCGGGCGTGCCCCGCCCGCCCGGCGCCCGCTCGCCCGGCGCGGTGCCGGACCGTTCCGCCTTCCCGTCTCCGTCCCGGTCGCCCTTCCCGTGGCTCTCCCCGGCTCCGCCGACGACTTCCGCGGGCGCGTCCGGCGGCTGTTTACCCGCGGTGCCGCCGCGGCCGGGTTTCAGCCGCGAGCGGGAACGGTCCTGCGCGCTGCCCGCCTGGCCGTACGGGCGGCCGGTCGGCTCGCCGTGGGCGTCGCCTGACCGGTCGGGGGTGCGCTCGGCCGTGCCGTCCGCGTTGGCGGCGGCCACGGAGTCCGTGTCGTGGTCGTCGCCCGCCGTCGGGGTGCCCCGATAGGCGGCCCACAGCGCGAGCACCGGGGCCGCCACCACCGAGGCGACCACCGTCGTGGTGAGCACGCGGCTGCGCAGCCGGCTGCGGCGCGCCGCCTGCTCCTTGGGATCCATGGGGAAGCCCCGCCGGTCGAAGCGCGGCCGGGCGCCCAGGGCGCGCGCCGGGCGCGCGCCCTGGGCGCCCACCATCGCGGCGTACACGGCGGCGCGCGGCGCCTCCAGCACCGGAAGGGCCGCGGGCGCGGCGGCCGTGCCGGGCCAGGGGCCGCCCGCGGTGGCCCGCTCGGCCATCCCGCGACACTCACGGCAGTCGTCCACATGACGTACGAGCTCGCGGCGCAGCGCGGCGGAGAGCAGCACCTGGGTGTCGCCGGCCAGCCGGGAGACGACGGGGCAGTGGCCGAGCTCGACCACGGCGAGCGCGGCGCGCGTCCGCTCCACCTCGCAGGCGGCGCTGGCGAGCAGGGCGCGGGTCTCGTCGCGCTCCTTGCCGAGCGCCGCCGCGACCTCGCTCGGGCTCAGCCGGTGGCGTACGGCGAGCTCCAGCGCCTCGCGCTGCTCGGGGGTCGTCCCGGCGGCCTCGGGCCACGCGAGCGCGGCCAGCTCGCGGCGGCGCCGCGCGGCGGTGGACGAGGCCGGTCCGGCCGGAGGCGCGGACGCGGCCGGGACGCGCCGGTCGCGGTGGCGCCGCTGGGCGGGCACCTCCGTCGGCCGGGGCCGGCCGACGGCGCGCTCGTACTCCTCGGCGCCGGTGGGCCCGTCGGGGACCTTGGCCTCCCCCCGGTCGCCGGGACCGCTCAGGTCCTTCGGGTCCTTCGGATCCTTCAGGTCTTTCAGCTCGGTGAGCTTACGCAGGCAGGCCCAGCGCGCGAGGGCGTAGAGCCAGGGCCGCCGCAGATCGCCCTCGGCGGCCACGCGCCCCCGCCCCCGTCCCCGGCCGTGCTGCCGCTCGGCGACGGCGAGCGCCTCGCCGAGGGCGGCGGTCGCGGCGTCGTGCTCGCACAGGACCGACAGACAGTACGTGAACAGGCCGTCCAGATACGGTTCGTAGCGCGCCGGGGGATGCTGCGGGCGCGCGGCGGAGGCGCGCGAGGCGCGGCGCGGCGCGCCGGATGCGCGGGACGCACCGGATGCGCCGGGCGCGCCGGGCGAGTGTGTCGAGTGCTCGGGCCTGCTGCTCATCACTCGGCGACGGTAGGCGGATGATGCAGGCTCCCTCGCGCTTCTTGCGCTGTTTTAACCCTTACGGGTGACCATCTCCCTCATAAGGGGACAGGCGCCCTCCCAACGCGCCCCGGATCTGCTAAACGCTGCCCGCCCACGCGTACCACCCGCCCGTGCACACGGCTGTCGGTGCCCGGCGCTAGCGTTACGGCATGGCTGCCCGTAGCTCCTCCCGTTCGTCCGCCAAGGACCGGCCCTCCTACCGTTGCAAGGAGTGCGGCTGGACCACCGCCAAGTGGCTCGGCCGCTGCCCGGAGTGCCATGCGTGGGGCACGGTCGAGGAGTTCGGCGCGCCCGCGGTGCGGACGACCGCGCCCGGCCGGGTCACCTCGGCGGCCCTGCCCATCGGGCAGGTGGACGGCCGTCAGGCCACCGCCCGCTCCACGGGTGTGGACGAGCTCGACCGCGTCCTGGGCGGCGGCCTGGTCCCGGGCGCCGTGGTGCTGCTGGCCGGCGAGCCGGGGGTCGGCAAGTCCACGCTGCTGCTCGACGTCGCCGCCAAGGCCGCCAGCGACGAACACCGGACCCTCTACATCACGGGCGAGGAGTCGGCGAGCCAGGTGCGGCTGCGCGCCGACCGCATCGGCGCGCTGAGCGAGCATCTCTACCTCGCCGCCGAGACAGACCTGTCGGCCGTCCTCGGCCATCTCGACTCCGTCAAACCGTCCTTGCTGGTCCTGGACTCCGTCCAGACCGTCGCCTCCCCCGAGATCGACGGCGCGCCCGGCGGCATGGCCCAGGTCAGGGAGGTGGCAGGGGCGCTGATCCGGGCGTCCAAGGAGCGCGGGATGTCCACGCTCCTGGTCGGCCATGTGACGAAGGACGGCGCCATCGCGGGCCCCCGCCTCCTGGAGCACCTGGTGGACGTCGTGCTGCACTTCGAGGGCGACCGCCATGCCCGGCTGCGCCTGGTGCGCGGTGTGAAGAACCGCTACGGGGCGACGGACGAGGTGGGCTGCTTCGAGCTGCACGACGAGGGCATCACCGGTCTCGCCGACCCGTCCGGGCTGTTCCTCACCCGCCGCGCCGAGCCGGTGCCCGGCACCTGCCTGACCGTCACGCTCGAAGGCCGCCGGCCGCTGGTGGCCGAGGTGCAGGCGCTGACCGTCGACACCCAGATCCCGACGCCCCGCCGCACCACCTCCGGCCTGGAGACCTCGCGGGTGTCGATGATGCTCGCCGTCCTGGAGCAGCGCGGCCGGATCAGCGCGCTCGGCAAGCGCGACATCTACAGCGCCACGGTCGGCGGCGTGCGGCTCTCCGAGCCCGCGGCCGATCTGGCCGTGGCGCTCGCGCTGGCGAGCGCGGCCAGCGACACCCCGCTGCCGAAGAATCTGGTGGCGATCGGCGAGGTGGGCCTGGCGGGAGAGGTGAGGCGGGTCACGGGCGTGCAGCGGCGGCTGTCCGAGGCGGCCCGGCTCGGCTTCACGCACGCTCTGGTGCCCGGCGACCCGGGGAAGATCCCGGACGGCATGCGGGTGGTGGAGGTGTCGGACATAGGGGACGCACTGCGCGTACTGCCCCGCCGCAAGCGGGCCGAGCGGCCCGAACGGACGCCGGAGGAGGCGCCGCGCGGCTGAGGCCCTGCCTGGGTGAACGCGGGCGCGGAAGCCGCGCTCCCGCTCCCGCCCACGGGCGTACGCCGGAGACCCCGGCGGGAGGGCGGTGGCCGCCGGTAGACTTTGCCCTGGTCTCGCCCGTACGTAGCCCGCGCACCGGCACAGCAGGGCGGCCCGCGGCAGCGAATGACCTTGCGACGGAGGAGTGCAGTGGCAGCAGGCGACCGGGCAGCGGCTCCCGGCAAAGCCGACGGTCTGATGCGCGCCTCTCTGAGCGCCGTCGCCCCTGGCACGGCGCTGCGCGACGGCCTCGAGCGCGTCCTGCGGGGCAACACCGGCGGACTGATCGTGCTCGGCACGGACAAGACCGTCGAGTCGCTGTGCACCGGCGGCTTCGTGCTGGACGTGGAGTTCACCGCGACGCGGCTGCGCGAGCTGTGCAAGCTGGACGGAGCGCTGATCCTCGACAAGGACATCGCGAAGATCGTGCGGGCGGGCGTGCAGCTCGTCCCGGATGCCGCGATCCCCACCGAGGAGACCGGCACCCGCCACCGCACCGCGCAGCGCGTCTCCATCCAGACCGGCTTCCCGGTGGTGTCGGTCAGCCAGTCGATGCGGCTGATCGCCCTGTATGTGGACGGTCAGCGCCGCGTCCTGGAGGACTCGGCCGCGATCCTCTCCCGCGCCAACCAGGCGCTGGCCACCCTGGAGCGCTACAAGCTCCGCCTCGACGAGGTCGCGGGCACGCTCTCCGCCCTGGAGATCGAGGACCTGGTCACGGTCCGGGATGTGACGGCGGTCGCACAGCGGCTGGAGATGGTCCGCCGTATCGCCACCGAGATCGCCGAGTACGTGGTCGAGCTGGGCACCGACGGCCGTCTGCTGTCGCTCCAGCTGGACGAGTTGATCGCGGGCGTGGAGCCGGAGCGCGAGCTGGTGGTGCGGGACTACGTGCCCGAGCCCACCGCCAAGCGCACCCGTACGGTCCCCGAGGCGCTGGCCGAGCTGGACCGGCTGACCCACGCCGAGCTGCTCGAACTGGCCAATGTGGCCCGCGCCCTGGGCTACAGCGGCTCCCCCGAGACCCTCGACTCCGCGGTGTCGCCGCGCGGTTTCCGGCTGCTGGCGAAGGTGCCGCGGCTCCCCGGCGCCATCATCGAGCGGCTGGTCGAGCACTTCGGCGGGCTACAGAAGCTGCTGGCGGCGAGCGTGGACGACCTCCAGATGGTGGACGGCGTGGGCGAGGCGCGGGCCCGCTCGGTGCGCGAGGGGCTCTCGCGGCTGGCGGAGTCGTCGATCCTGGAGCGGTACGTCTAGCGGGCGCCCCGGTCCGGCGCCCGGCCCCAGGCCCCGTCCGGGCCTGGGCCCTGTCTCCCCGATCTCTGTGACGGTGACGCCCCCGGCTACCGCTGGGAGGTGCCCCCGCCAGCGGTAGCCGGGGGCGCGTGCGATCGCAAGGCGGAGGGTCGCCCTCGCGGGGGCGCGTGCCAGGCGTCGCGGGCCCGCAGAGATCGGGGAGACAGGGCCTAGCCCTTGTTGAGCACGAACGACACGCGCGCGGTGCCCAGCCCCTCCACCTTCGCCTCGACCAGGTACGTACCGGGCTTGGCCGCCGCGTCGCCCGACGGCTTGGCGCAGTCCTCGGCGCTGCGCTTGCGGTCCCAGTCCACCGTGCGCTTGGTCTGGCCCTTGCCCGCCACCTCGACCAGCACGGACTTGCTGCCCTTCGGGCAGTCGTCGGACGCCCACACATGGTCGTTCTCGGCGTCCGTGATGGTCAGTGACGCCGCCGCGCGGCCGAAGTCCACCTTGCAGGCGCTGTCCGAGGAGTTCTTCACGATGATCTCGAACGTGGGTTCCTCGCCCGGCTCGTAAGTGTTCTTCACCCGCGAGTCCTTGACGCTGCGCACCGTCAGCTCGACCGCGCCCGGGGTGCAGGCGGTCAGGCCGGACCCGGCCGGGACGCTCTGCCCGTCCCCGATGCCGAGGGAGCCGCCGGTCCCGCCGCCGTCGCCGTCCGATCCCGCGGCGGACCCGTCACCTCCGGCGCCGCCCGTGTCGGTGCCGTCCCCGCTGCCGCCGCTGTCGGCGCCACCGGTGTCGTCGCCGCCGGTCCCGGCGTCGTCCGACTCGTCGCGCCCGCCCGGCCGTTGGCTGTTGACGGGCGTGGAGGAGGTGGGCCCCGGGGTGATGGTGCTCGCGGCGCCACCGCCGCCCGACCCCTTGCCCTCGTCCTTTCCACCGCCCCCGCCGGAGCCACCCCAGCCGAAGGCCCAGATGGCGAGCAGGAGGACGAGAATCAGAAAGGCCAGCGCAACAGCCCTCCGCCGCCAGTAAATGGAGGAGGGAAGCGGCCCGATCGGATTGCGCAGAGATCCCACGCGGAAACTCTACGAGAGATCCGCTCCGGTGCCCGCCAATAACCGCCGCTAGCTGCCCTACTTTTCTCATCATCCGACCGGACCCCGACCGGATCCGGGCCGGATCCGGGCCGAATCCACGGAAGAAGCGCGTCCTATCCGCCGTCTCCCGCGTCGGCGACCAGCCCCGCCTCGTACGCCACGATGGCCGCCTGGACGCGGTTGCCGACCTCCAGGCGGTCCAGGACCGCGCTGACGTACCCCTTCACCGTGCCCTCGACCAGGTGCAGCCGCCGCCCGATCTCCGCGTTGGACAGGCCCGCGCCGACCAGGGCCAGCACCTCGCGCTCCCGTGTGGTCAGGACCTCCGTGCGGGCGCGGGCCGCGGCACCGCGCGTCAGGCGCTCGCCGCCGAGTTCGGTGATGACATGGCGGGCCACCTTGGGCGACAGAAACGCCGCGCCGCCCGCCACCGCCCGTACCCCCGCGATGAGTTCGTGCGGGTCGCCGGACTTCAGCAGAAAGCCGGTCGCGCCCCCGCCCAGCGCCCGGGAGATGTACGCGTCCTCGGAGAAGGTGGTGAGCATGGCGACCGCGGTGTCCGGCAGCGTGCGGCGGATCTCCTCGCCCGCGGACAGCCCGTCCAGCCTGGGCATCCTGATGTCGAGCAGCGCGACGTCGGGGCGGTGGGCGCGCGCCGCCTCCACCGCCTCCCGGCCGTCGGCCGCCTCGGCGACGATCTCGATGCCGGGGCCGGCGGCCAGGACGGCCCGTACCCCGGCGCGGATCATGGCCTCGTCGTCCGCGAGCAACACCCTGATCGTCGGCTCGTTCCCCATCCGCATCCCCCTCCGCACCCGCCATCCCTTTCGCTGCCGTTCAGCGGACTCAGACGCTACAAGCGGACGTACGTCGCCGCCCCTGACGAAAGTCAGACCCGCCGGCCGGGCCTGACACGCCACGCGCCGGCCCCGTGGTTTCCGGGGCGGGCGGCCGGCGTGCCAGGATCGTGGGTGACATGACTGCCATCCCCGCCGATTCCAAGCCCTCCGCCGACTCCGCCGAGACCGCGGGCGCAGGCGGCCCGGCCGGCCCCAGCGGGCCGGTCCTCCACAGCGCCGTCATCGACTGGTTCGACGGCCACGCCCGCGATCTGCCCTGGCGCCGCCCCGAGGCCGGTCCCTGGGCCGTGATGGTCAGCGAGTTCATGCTCCAGCAGACCCCGGTGAACCGGGTGCTGCCGGTGTACGAGCAGTGGCTCGCCCGCTGGCCGAGCCCCGCCGACCTGGCCGCCGAGCCGCCCGGCGAGGCGGTCCGCGCCTGGGGGCGGCTCGGCTATCCGCGCCGCGCGCTGCGCCTGCACGGCGCGGCGGTCGCCATACGGGAGCGGCACGGCGGCCGGGTGCCGAGCGACCACGCGGAGCTGCTGGCGCTGCCGGGGGTGGGCGAGTACACCGCGGCGGCCGTGGCCTCGTTCGCGTACGGGCAGCGGCACGCGGTCATGGACACCAACGTCCGCCGCGTCTTCGCCCGCGCGGTCAGCGGCCGGGAGTTCCCGCCGGACGCCACGACCGCCGCCGAGCGCAAGGTGGCCCGCGCCCTGCTCCCCGACGACGAGCCGACCGCCGCCCGCTGGGCCGCGGCCACGATGGAGCTGGGCGCGTTGGTGTGCACGGCGCGCACGCCCCACTGTGTGCGCTGCCCGATCACCGCGCAGTGCGCCTGGCGGGCGGCCGGTTCCCCGGCGCACGACGGGCCGCCGCGCCGCGGTCAGACCTACGCGGGGACGGACCGTCAGGTGCGGGGCAAGCTGCTCGCGGTGTTGCGGGAGGCGGTCGCGCCGGTTCCGCAGGCGGCGCTCGACAGGGTCTGGGACGAGCCGGTGCAGCGGGCCCGCGCGCTGGACGGGCTGGTCGCCGACGGCCTCGTGGAGCCGCTCGACGGCGGGCTCTACCGGCTGCCGCTGAGCTGACCCGCGCGGGCTTCCCTCCCCCGCCCCAAGTCGTTTCTGTGACAAGGCTGTGACAGGGCCACGACCCGACTCTGACACTCCGTCCGAACACCCCCGGCTGTTACACAACCTATGGGTAGCTGTGCATTCGCCGCAGGTCAGATGCACATGGTGTCGCAACAGCCGCTCCGTAGCGTCCTCTTCGTGCTCGGTGACCGCCGGGCACACAGGGTGGGAAAACGGCGGGATGGAGGCTGGCGATGTCCGGCAGCGGCAAGGTTCTGGATTTTGAAGAGTACGTACGCAACCGGCAGGACGCGCTCCTGCGCAGCGCCCGCCGTCTGGTCCCCGACCCGATCGAGGCCCAGGACCTCCTCCAGACCGCGCTGGTGCGCACGTACGGCCGCTGGGACGGGATAGCCGACAAGTCGCTGGCCGACGCGTACCTCCGCCGCGTCATGATCAACACCCGCACCGAGTGGTGGCGCGCCCGCAAGCTGGACGAGGTCCCGACCGAGCAGCTGCCGGACGCGCGGGTCGAGGACGGCACCGAGCAGCACGCGGACCGCGCGCTGCTGATGGACATCCTCGGAGTTCTGGCTCCCAAGCAGCGGAGCGTCGTGGTGCTGCGACACTGGGAGCAGATGACCACGGAGGAGACCGCGGAGGCGCTCGGGATGTCGACCGGCACGGTCAAGAGCACGCTGCACCGGGCGCTGGCCAGGCTGCGGCAGGAGTTGGAGAGCCGCGAGCTTGACGCCCGCGCGCTCGGCCGCCCGGAAGCCCGGGGCGGCGGCCGCGAGGGCGGCCAGGAGGGCGGTCGGGAGAGCAGCCGCGAGGGCGTCCGGGAGGCGCGCCCGCGCCGCCAGATCCCCCGGAACCACCAGATCCGCCAGACCCCGCAGGACCGGCGCCGAGGCCACGAGCGGGGGCAGGATCGGTGCGCGGCCTGATCAAGGCCTCTTCCAGCAAGGAAGCTCCCCGTAAGGACGCTCCACACAGGGTGGCTCCCCGCAGGGCCGCCCTGATCACGGGCGGCGCGGTCGTCGGCTTCGCCGCCGTCGGCGGGCTGGTGCTGGCCGGATGCGGCGACGCCGGCCAGGGCGTGCGCAAGGAGGGGCCGGCCCGTACGTCATGGGCCCCGGACAGCACCGACTCCCCGGAGTCGTATGTCCACGGCACCACCCCCTCCTCGACATCGACCCAGCAGAAGGTCGACGCCGTCGCGCTGGTCAAGAAGGACCCGAAGGTGAGCGAGCACCTGAAGGCGAGCCTCAAGCCGTGCAGCGCGAAGAGCGCCAAGAAGAGCGCGAAGAGGTCGGGGGGCTACCCGGTCGACGTGGCGTACGGCCGGCTCACCGGCTCCACCGCCTCCGATCTGGTGATCAACGTCATGACCTGCTCCGAGGGTTTCGGCATCGGCTCGTACGTGTACCGCAAGGTGGGCGGGACGTATGAGAACGTCTTTATGGACGAGCGCCTGCCCGTCTACGCCGACACTGTCAAGGGCAGCCTCCGCGTCACCAAGTTGATCTACGCCTCGAGTGACTTGGTGTGCTGCCCCTCGCGCCAGGATGTGACGACGTACCGGTGGGCCGACGCGCGTGGGCAGTTTCGCGTGGCCGACCACAAGGTCAGCAATGTGAACGAGGACGAGCTGCCCACGCCCGACGACGGAACGGAAGGCTGAAGTAAGGCCGTGGCCGAAACCCATGTGCTCTTCGTCGAGGACGACGACGTCATCCGCGAGGCCACCCAGCTCGCTCTGGAGCGCGACGGCTTCGTGGTCACCGCCGCGCCGGACGGGCTGACCGGGCTGGAGCGGTTCCGGGCCGACCGGCCTGACATCGCGCTGCTCGACGTGATGGTTCCGGGGCTGGACGGGGTGAGCCTGTGCCGCCGGATCCGCGACGAGTCCACGGTGCCCGTGATCATGCTGTCGGCGCGCGCCGACTCGATCGACGTGGTGCTCGGCCTGGAGGCGGGCGCCGACGACTACGTCACCAAGCCCTTCGACGGCGCGGTCCTGGTCGCCCGGATCCGCGCCGTGCTGCGCCGCTTCGGGCACGCGAGCGGACCGGGCCGGGGCGCGGAGCCGGAGCCCGAAGACCCCGAGGGCGGGGTGCTGCGCTTCGGCGACCTGGAGGTGGACCCGGAGGGGATGGAGGTCCGCCGGGCCGGTCAGCAGGTCGCGCTGACGCCGACGGAGATGCGGCTGCTGCTGGAGTTCTCGGCCGCGCCGGGCACCGTGCTCTCCCGCGACCGGCTGCTGGAGCGGGTGTGGGACTACGGCTGGGGCGGCGACACCCGGGTCGTGGACGTCCATGTGCAGCGGCTCCGGGGAAAGATAGGCCAGGACCGGATCGAGACGGTCCGCGGCTTCGGCTACAAGCTCAGGGGCTGAGCCCGGATGGTGAGGCTCGCTCTGCGCTCCGGACTGCGCTGGAAGGTCAGCCTGGCGATCGCGGCCGTGAGCGCGCTCGTCGCCATCGCGCTGAGCCTCGTCGTGCACAACGCGGCCCGCGTCTCGATGCTCGACAACAGCCGTGCGGTGATGGACGACCGGGTACAGGCCGCCCAGAAGTGGTACGAGAAGTCCGGATACCTCGGCTTCGGCGCGAAACTCGACGACCAGCGGCTTCCCGAGCAGCTGAAGAAGGAGGCCGCGCGCGGGCTGCGCGCCACCTACCTGGGGGATACCGGCGCCGCGGGCCCCGAGGTCTGGGCGTCGGTGCCGCTGCGGGACGGCCGGGTGCTGTCCGTGCACGCCCAGTTCAAGGACCGCGCCAAGATCCTGGGCGACCTGGACCGCGTCCTCGTCCTCGGCGGCGTGTCGGTGGTGCTGGGCGGTATCGCGCTGGGCGTGCTCATCGGCGACCAGCTCTCGCGGCGGCTGCGCAAGGCCGCCACCGCGGCCCGCAAGCTCGCCGAGGGCGACTCCGAGGTCCGGGTGCGGGACGCGATCGGCGGCCGGGTGCGGGACGAGACCGACGACCTGGCGCGCGCGGTCGACGGCATGGCCGAGGCGCTTCAGCAGCGGCTGGAGGCCGAGCGGCGGGTGACGGCCGATATCGCGCATGAGCTGCGCACCCCCGTCACCGGGCTGCTCACCGCCGCCGAGCTGCTGCCGCCGGGGCGCCCGACCGAGCTGGTACGGGACCGGGCGCAGGCGATGCGCCAGCTCGTCGAGGACGTTCTGGAGGTCGCCCGGCTGGACGGCTTCGCGGAGCGCGCCGAGCTCCAGGAGATCGCCCTCGCCGAGTTCGTCACCCGCCGGGTGCGGGTCGCGGCCCCCGACGCCCAGGTCAGCGTGTTGCGCGACGCCCATGTCTCCACCGACCCGCGCCGCCTGGAGCGGATAATCGGCAACCTCCTGGCCAACGCCGCCCGGCACGGCAAGCCGCCCTTCGAGGTCACGGTGGAGGGGCGGGTGCTGCGCGTCCGCGACCACGGGCCCGGCTTCCCCGAGGCGCTGCTGAAGGACGGGCCGAGCCGCTTCCGCACCGGCAGCAAGGACCGGGCCGGGACCGGCCACGGCCTGGGGCTGACCATCGCGGCGGGCCAGGCGCGCGTCCTGGGCGCCCGGCTGACGTTCCGCAACGCGGAGCCGACGGCGGAGGGACGGGAGGGCGCGGTCGCGGTGCTGTGGCTGCCGGAGTCCGCGCCCACCAACACGGGCAGCTTCCCGGTCATCGAGGTGCTGGACTGACCGTTCTGCACAGTACGTAACGCGTGAGGCGCGGCCGGTGCGAGATGCACCGGCCGCGC
>NZ_JBEOSB010000054.1:0-35983 GCF_040302705.1 Streptomyces sp. NPDC097640 | reverse complement strand
CACTACAACGAACACCGACCCCACCAGGCCCGCAACCAGCTACCACCCGACGTCCACGAACAACCGGCGCATGGCCTCAGCACCGGCAAAGTCCTACGCACCCGGATCCTCGGCGGCCTCATCAACGAGTACAGATACGCGGCATGACATGCAGCGATGACTTTTCGAGCGGCACAAGTCCACTACCAGCGCATGCCGCTGGGAACGTTCCTGAACGAGCTGCTGATCGCCGGATTCATGCTGGAAAGACTCATCGAGCCTCGCCCGACGCCCGGCCTGCGAGAACTCGACGAAAGGGCCTACAACAAGCTCCACCACGCTCCGTGATTCCTTGCTGTCAGGCTCCTGCGGCCCTGCCAATACGCAACCCCTGCCTCCCGGCGAACGCGCACAGTCACTGCCCCATCTCCCAAGCGCCAGAACTGGCGACACTTGAATACGCACCCCCGCCAGTACCGAGGGCCGACAAGCGCTCCTACGTACCCCACGTCACCGTTACCGTGGCCGCCATCCGGCTCTGGATTCGTCCTTGAAGAACAATTACCCTCTCTCAACTCCTGGTCAGCTCACCGACGTGAGCCAGAGCCAAGATCCGCTCAATGTCCCAGGCGTGGTGGGCGGCATCATGGGCGTTGTTGCGTGCCACATCCTCGGCCCGCTGCACCCCACGATCGGCATGTTCGAGAATCACCTCCTCCTCCAGCGCGGCGGTTACCGAGTCCACCCAAGCGTCGGCCGCCCGCTGGAGCGACCACAAGGCACCTGCCAGGGAGACGTCGTTGTAGTGGCGGGCCTGCGCCAGAAGGTCTTGGTCATAGCCGGGGACCCGGCGCATGCCGGTGAGCCTCGCCCCGGCCAGCCGCTCGGCCCAGTTGCGCAGGTTGTCGGTGACGTGACTGACGTAGGCCGCGACGTTCCAGGCCAGCCCCGGATGCCGTTCATCGCCCCGGCGCCCCTTCACCAGAGCTGTGTACCGCGCAGGCAGGTCCTCGACCTGACGGACGAATCGGACACCATTGACACGTCTGCGAGTTGGGAGCACGAGGGCTCCCAGAGGGCTCCCACTTGCTCCCAGCCCGGAAACGGCTAAGGCCGCCCCCGCTACCCGCGGAAACGGCCTCCGACCTGCGGAAACGCTGGTCGGGACGACAGGATTTGAGCCTGCGACCCCTTGACCCCCAGCCCAGCGGCTA
Organism: Streptomyces sp. NPDC097640; assembly: GCF_040302705.1. Lineage (NCBI taxonomy): Bacteria > Bacillati > Actinomycetota > Actinomycetes > Kitasatosporales > Streptomycetaceae > Streptomyces > Streptomyces sp. NPDC097640. The sequence goes on along the minus strand of NZ_JBEOSB010000054.1, from coordinate 34,790 downwards.
CTCTCCGCAGCCACCCGTATCAGACTGTAGCGGCCCGTTCAGAGACTTGCACCGCCATACGAAGCCCAAGAAGCACACACCCCGCCTAATTACGCGCCAGCCGGTGCCACCGAGGCGCAGCCGGACGACGAATCCCTCTTTCGAGTGACGCGAGCCGCTGCAACGACTTTGACCCCGCGGGTGCGGGGAGCAGCCGGCGGCGGCTGGCCGGCGCAGATCTGGTCCAGGACCATCCCCGCGGGTGCGGGGAACAGCAGGACACGAACGTGGCGCACCACGCCTGGTAAGCATCGCTGGGCCACGATGGTCGACGAGGTCGGCCTAGCCCTGTGGCCGAAGAAGATCGACAACAACGAGACGGCGATCCTGACCGCGCTCGGCGAGATCCTGGACCTGGCAGACGAGGTCCACTGGGCGGTGGACATCTCCGGTACGCGTCCCGCACCAGAATCGCTTCCGTCTCACGCGCTTCCCACTCATCAGGTAGAAGCGCGCTTCACACCAGGCCGAACGTAGGGTTCGGCGCCTGCCGTCTCGTCAGCGCAGCCCCTTGGAGTGGGGCTGCGCTGTGCGAAGTGGCGGAGCGGGATTGCGCCGCTCCGCTGAATGTCAGTGGAGCGCGGACGGATGCTGGGCGAGCGGCGTGACGGTGATGACCATGTAGGGGAAAAGTGGCAGTCCCCACAGGATTTCGTTGAGCCGGTCGTTGTCGGCGACCTCGAAGACGCTGAGGTTCGCGTACTGCCCGGCGCAGCGCCACAGGTGCAGCCACTCGCCGCCGCGCTGGAGCCGCTGGGCGTACTCCTTCTCGGCGGCGAGGGTCGTGGCACGGATGTCGGGGTCCAGGTCGGGCGGGAGGTTCACGGTCATGTGGACGGCGAAGAGCATGGTGGTCTCCCGTCGGTCAGGAGGCGGGGTCGAGAACGAAGCCGTGGGTGACCTCGTTCCCGCCGTCTCGGGTGGGCAGGGGGGCGATCACCAGCTGGGGCTTGACCGCGCTGGCCACGTCGTCCTCGACGTATGCGCCGCTCTTGAAGTAGAGCTGGGTGGTGAGCGGGGCATGGCCGGGTGCGGAGACCTTCAGGTGCAGGTGGGCGGGGCGCCAGGCGTGCCAGCCCGCGGCGGAGATGAGCCGTCCGCAGGAGCCGTCGGTGGGGATCTGGTACGGGGCGGGCTGGATCGTCGTGACCGCGAACCGGCCCTGGTCGTCGGCGACCACGCTGCCGCGCAGGTTCCACTCCGGGATGCCGGGGGCGAACCGCGAGTACAGCCCCTCGTCGTCGGCCTGCCACATCTCCAGCCGCGCACCGGCCAGGGGTTCGCCGGACGCGCTGGTGACCTGCCCCTGGAAAAGGAGCTCGGTACCCGCCTCCTCCTCGCGCATGGGCAGGGTGGAGACGCTGGGGAGTTCGGGGGCGCCGGGGACGTAGTACGGGCCCTCGATCGTGCCCTTGCTGCCCCGGCGGGTGGCGGTGGCGACCTCCTCGACGACGTACTCGACCCAGACGTCCAGGAAGAGCGGCCACTCTCCGTCCCGGCCGACGGAGATCAGCCACGACTTGAGGGCGTTGTACTCCTCGTAGGTCACCTGGTGCCGGCGGACGATGTCATGGACGGCGGTGATCATCTCTGTGGCGAGGGTGTGGACGCGCTCGGTGTCGGCGGGCGGGGCGGAGGTCGCGGTCTTGTCGGTCAGAAAGCGTTCCGTGGCCGAGGCGCCGGACGCGGCAGCGGTGGCTTTGACGGTGGCATCGGACATGGCGGGCGACTCCTTTGTCGGGTCGGGGAGGTTCGGGTTGAGGGGCGGAAGGGATCTCGGTCGGACGGGCGTGTCAGCGGTCCTGGCGGTAGCGGTCGAGCTTCTCCGGATCGATCGCCACACCGAGGCCGGGCAGGTCCGGTGCGGCGAGCACGCCGTCGACGATGGCGAGCGGCTCGGTGAGCAGGTCGTCGCTCATGTCCAGGAAGTTGGAGAGTTCACCGGGGCGGCGCGCGGACGAGGCGTGGGCGGCGCCGAAGGCCACCGTGCACACCGTGCCCAGCTGGCCGTCGATCTGATTGCCCATGACCACCTCGGCGCCCATCCCCTCGCACTGGAAGAGCACGCGCTGGGAGTGGGTGAAGCCGGTGCGGGCGGTCTTGACGCTGATCGCGGTGGCGGCTCCGTCCAGGAGCGAGCGGGTCACCTCGGCGGGCGTGGTGGCGGATTCGTCCGCGACGAACGGCACGGGGCTGTTGCGCACCAGCCACCGGCGGCCCAGGACGTCGTCGGCGGGACACAGCTCCTCGGCCAATGTGATGCCGATCGCGTCGAGCTCTCGCAGCGCCGCCGCCGACTCGGAGGCGGTCCAGCCGCGGTTGCCGTCCACGTACAGCTCGGCCTCGTCGCCCAGTGCGTCGCGCAGGGCCCGGCACACCTCGATGTCGAGCCGGACCGGGCGGCGCCCGACCTTCACCTTGAAGGTGGTGATGCCGTAGGTGTCCCGCATCCGCTCGGCCTCCGCGGCCATGCGCTCCGGGGTGTCGAAGCCGAGCATGTGGGCCACCCGCATCCGGTCGGCCCAGCCGCCGAGGAGCCGGCTGACCGGCTGCCCCAGCGACTGTCCCGCGATGTCCCACAGGGCCATGTCGATCGCCGCCTTGGCGGCCGGGTTGCCCACCGTGCGGTGCAGCCGGGCGTGGATCCGCTCGCGGGCGAGGACGTCCATGCCGGTGAGCTGGGGGGCGAAGATCTGCCCGATCACGCCGGTCACGGAGGTCTGCGTCTCACCGTAGGTGAAGGGGCGGGGCGGGGCGTCGGCCACCCCGGTCAGCCCCTCGTCGGTGTGGACGCGGACGAGGACGTGTTCGGCGGTGTGCACCTCGCCGCTGGCGAAGCGCAACGGCTTGGTGTACGGGATCGCGTAGGGAATGGCCTCGATCGCGGCGATCTTCACCGGATGGCCTCCTCGGCTCTGAGGGCGGCCCCGAGCAGCCGGCCCACGCGGTCGGGGTGGCCCACGAGTTGGAGGCCGAGCGGCATGCCGTGCGGGTCGCGGTGGCCGGGGACGGTGACGACCGGCAGGCCGAGGAGTTGCCAGGGGCGGCTGAGGACGGGCGTGCCGGTGGCGCCGAGACCGTGCGGGGCGGGCCCGGGGGCGGCGGGGCCGAGGATCGCGTCGGCGTCGGACAGCAGGTCCAGCAGGCGGGCACGGGCGGTGCGGGCGGTCTCCAGGGCCGCCCGGTAGTCGGCCTCGGGTGTGCTGTGTCCACGGTCCAGCAGATCGCGCAGGTGTGTGCTGAGGGCCCCCGGGTGCTCGGAGTGCTCGGCGGCGAGGGAACGGGCCGCTTCGTAGGCCATGACCGTCGCGTGTCCGTCGGCGAGCGCGGGGGTAGCCGCCTGGGTGCCGAGGTCGTCCGTCGCCGCCCCGGAGGCCGCCAGCGCCTGCCTGGTGCGGTGCAGGGCGCTCAGCATCGCCGGGTCGACGGCGGTGAGTTCGGTGCCCGGCCACACCAGAATCCGCAGGGATTCCGGCTCTTCGGTCCGGGTGCCGTCCACGGCCTCGACGGCCCCGCCCAGGTCGGACACTCGGGCAGCGAGCAGTCCTGGCGCGTCCAGGCTCGGGCTGAGCCCGGTGAAGCCTCGCGTTGACCAGGCGCCGACCGGCGCTACGTACCCCGCGACTCCGCAGTAGGAGGCGGGCCTGGTCAGTGAACCGGCCGTCTGCGAACCCAAGGCGAGCGGCACCACGCCCGCCGCGACGGCGGCGGCCGAGCCGCTGGAGGAGCCACCGGGGGTGTGGGCCGGATGGTGCGGGTTGCGGGTGGGCCCGGGATGGAAGTACGCGAACTCGGTGGTGACCGTCTTGCCCAGAGGGACCGCTCCGGCGTGGCGCAGCCGGTCCACCAGCCAGGCGTGGTGCGTGGCGATCCGCCCGCGGCGCAGCGGGGTGCCGCATTCGGTGGGCAGCCCGGCCACGTCGATGATGTCCTTCACGCCGAACGGCACGCCCCGCAGCGGTCCGTCCGGGGCCGCCTCGGCCGCCGCGCGGGCACCGTCGGGGTCCACCCGGACCCAGGCCCGGATCTCGGGCTCGGTGTTCTCCAGGCGGCGCAGCGCGTCGTCGACCGCGGCTGTGCGCGGGGGCGTCACGGCCGCGCGCCTTCCGGCACCAGGGGTGTGGCGTCGAGGCGGTGGAACGCCCGGTTGAAGTAGATCAGGCTCTGGCCACCCGACCGGGTGCGGATCTGCTCGATGTCGACGAAGAGCACACTGTGGGAGCCCATGGGGACGGTGTGCTTGATGGTCCCGACGGCGGCCACCAGGGCGTCCTTGAGGACCGGCAGGGCCTGGTCGCGGTCCCACACGTCCCAGGTGAAGCGTTCGGCCATGGCCACCTTGGTGACCCCGGCGAAGTGCAGGGCGAGTTCCTGCTGCTCGCCGCCCAGGACGTTGACGCACACCCGTCCGTTCGCCCGGAAGACGCCGTGCATGGCGCTGCCGCGGTTGAGACAGACCAGGAGGGTCGGCGGATCGTCGGTGACGGAGCAGACGGCGCTGACGGTGATGCCGCAGCGGCCGTTCGGGCCGTCCGTGGTCAGGATGTTGACGGCTGCCGGGAGGTGGGCCATCGCCTCCCGGAAGTCGGCCTGGTCGGGGGTCACGGCGGTGCCGCTCCTCTCCTGGTTCGGTTCGGGCCGGTTCACCACAGCTCGACCACCAGCCGCGGTGACGTCGCGCGCGACACACAGGCGGCGATCTGGTCTCCGGCCGCCTTCTCCTTGGCCGACAGACAGTGGTCGCGGTGATCGGGTTCGCCCTCGACGACCCGCAGCACGCAGGTCCCGCAGATGCCTTCGCGGCAGGAGGTCTCCAGCGGGACGCCGTTCTCCTCCAGCACGTCCACGATGCTCTTCCCGGGCGGCACGGTGAAGACTTCGCCGGTGTCGAGTTCGACCTCGAAGCCGTGGTCGGCCCCGGTGTCCGCCGACGTCGCCGCCTGGAACGGCTCGGAGTGGATCTGCTCCTCGGGCAGGCTGCGGGCCGCCAGCGCGCGGACCTGCGCCATGAAGCCCTGGGGCCCGCAGGTGTACACATGCGCGTGGGCCGGAAGCCCTGCGAGTGCTCGCGTCAGCTCGTGGGCCACCGTCTGCCGGCCGGCGCCGAAGTGGCGGACGACGCGATCGGCGAAGGCGGACTCCTCCAGCAGCCCGGCGAAGGCCGCCTCGGCCCGGCTCCGTGCCACATAGTGCAGCCTGAACTCGGCTCCCCGGGCGTGCAGTTCGTAGGCCATCGCCAGCAGGGGTGTGATCCCGATCCCGGCCGCCACCAAGTGGTGATTCACCGCCTGTGGGGCGAGGCCGAAGAGTCGGCGGGGCGCGCCGATGGTCAGCTCCGTGCCCCGCTCGACCTTGTCGTGCAGGGCCTGGGAGCCGCCTCGCGAGTTCTCCTCGCGTTTGACGGCGATGGTGTACGCACCGGAGTCGTCGGGCGGTCCGCACAGCGAGTACGGGCGGGTGATCCCTGTGGGGCCGGTCACGTCGATGTGCGCGCCCGCCGGGTAGGGGGCGAGGGGGGCGCCGTCGGGGCGGACGAGCCGGAGGACCTTGACCGTGTCGGTTTCGGGGTGGGTCTCGGTGACGGTGACAGTGAACATCCGTCTGCCTTCGCGTTGGGTGTGGTGCTGACGGCGCTGTCAGCGCATGAACAGGCCGCCGTTGGCGTCCCAGCACGCTCCGGTGACCGCGTCCGCGTGCTCGGCGGCGAGCAGCACGGCCATGTCGGCGATGAACCGCGGGCGCCCCAACCGCCCTACCGGCATCGACTGTTCGATGACGGCAAGCCGGTCGGGTGGCACCATCTCGCGGACCACCGGCAGGTCCTGGGGCCCCGGGGAGATGGCGTTCACCGTCACGCCGTGCGGGCCGAGTTCGCGGGCGAACACTTTGGTCAGGGTGGCCACTCCCCCCTTCGCCGCCGCGTAGTGGCCGCCGGTGGCCGTGCCGCCGTTCTGGCCGGCGAGGGAGGCGATGTTGACGATGCGTCCGTAGCCCCGCTCGGCGAAGTAGGCACCGAGGACCTGGCAGCCGAAGAAGGTGCCGTTGAGGTTGGTCGACACGATCTGTTCGAAGCTGTCGGGGCTGATCTCCATCAACGCTTCTGCCTTGGCGTGTCCGGCGTTGTTGACCAGCACATGGACGGCGCCCCAGCGCTCGACCAGCTCGTCGCGGACCCGGGCGAAGGCGTCCTTGTCGCGCACGTCCAGAGCGAGCCCGACGGCGGTACCACCATCCGGGTCGAGGTCCGCCGCGGCCTTCGCCGCCGCAGCCTCGTCCAGGTCGGTGAGCGCGACGCGGTAGCCCCGGTCGTACAGCCGTCCCGCGATGCAGGCGCCCAGTCCGCGGGCGGCTCCGGTGACGACCGCGACCCGCCAGTTCCCGTCCTCGTGCGGGCTCACAGCAGGAACCCGGAGGCCGTGACCGTGTCGTCGGAGTTGACCAGCCGCACGATCTTCCGCGAGATCCGGGGGCCGTCCGCCCCGAAGACGAGCCGGTGTGTGACGTCGGCGGCGAGCACGAAGGTCTCCTCGCGCTTGTAGCCGACCAGGATCTGTGCCGAGCAGACCTCCAGCGCGCCCTCCTCACGGCCGGTGACCACGAACCGCGAGACCGAGCGCACCGTGCGGGCCGCCGCGGCCGCCGAGATGGACAGGCCGCCGGTGAGCCGCTCGACGCGCATGCGGCGCATCCGGTCGTCGTCGTAGACCAGGTTGAGGGTGGCGGCGAAGTCCGTGTTCTCCCGGTCGATGGGGACGACGTACTCGCCGCCCTCGGTCCACAGGGCGTCCCACTCGTGGTAGCGCCGGGCGTCCAGCAGGTGGGCCTCCCGCCAGATCAGGGAGACGGCGGCGAGGGCGCGCGGGTCGTCGAGCGGGAGTTCCGCGACCGCCGGGGCCGTGCCGGGGGCGTCAGTTGTCATCGGTCATCATCCGCTTCCACATCGCGTAGGCCTCCCGCATCCCCGTCTCGTCGGTGGCGTGCGACGTGGGCTGGCCGAGGTCGTTGGGGGTCTCGCGGCCGAGGCCGCGGTTGACGAGGATGGGCAGGTTCGCGCCGCCGGTCACGCCGCGCTGGACGCGGTTCCAGGCCTCGGCGTCGTCGGGGCTGCCGAAGCCGAACGGGCCCTGGAAGTGCTCGTGGATGCGCAGCCGTTCGCGGTTGACGATCTCGGGGCCGCCGTCCAGGCCGAGCGCCACATGCCGGATCTCGGTCTCCGCGACCGAGATCGGCCGCAGGACGCGGAAGAACGCCATCGACATGGCGACATTCGGGAACAGGTTGAGGTTGAACCCGGCGCCGTGCAGAGAGCGGACGATGCGCCGGACCTTCTCCGGCGGCAGGTCCTTCGACAGTTCCTCGACGATGTGGCCGAAGCGGTCCTGAAGCTTCTCGGTGCCGTCGTCGACGTCCAGGTCGGCGTGTTCGGCGACGGAGACGGAGACGCTGTGGCCGTTGCCGAGGGCGTGGGTGACCGCGGTCTCGTCCGTCATGATCGACAGCATGCTCGCGGTCTCGGCGTCGACCGAGGACATCCAGGAGCGGTGCACGATCGGGAAGTGGTACCAGTCGGTGGTGTTCTCCAGCTGGATCTTCCAGTTGCCCTGGAAGCGGAACTTTTGCTCGCCCTGCACCTTGATCGGGTAACCCGCGCCCTGCTTCATGAAGCGGTCGATCCACAGCCGCGCCCCGCCGAGGAAGTCCTCCAGCGGCTCGATGCCGTGGTCGAAGCTCGCGAACACCATGCCCGCGTAGCTGCCGACCTTCAGCCGCTGGAGCGGCAGGTCCCGCTTCTCGACGACATCCTCGTAACCCTCGGGGTAGGGGATGCCGCGCAGGGTGCCGTCGAGCGCGTACGACCAGGCGTGGTACGGGCAGGTGAAGCCGTTGCCGTTGCCCTTGGGTGCCTCGCAGACGCTGGCGCCGCGGTGGCGGCAGCGGTTGAGCAGGACGTTGATCCCGCCCTTGCGGTCCCGGGTGACGATGACGGGGCGGCGGCCGACCCAGGCCGTCTTGAAGTCGCCCGCCTTGGCGATCTCGCTCTCGTGGGCCACCCACACCCAGGTGCGGTGGAAGATCCGGTCCATCTCGCGTTCGAAGAGGGCCGGGTCGGTGTAGAGGGTGCCCGCGACGCGGTCGGTGCCGACCAGCGAGGCGATGTCGGGGGTTTCCGGACCCGCGGTCATCGGGCGGCCTCCGGCTGGGGCAGTGGGCGGCCGAGGCGCGCCTCGATCTTCATATAGCGCCACAGGCCGTGCTCGCCGACCTGGACGGTGCGGAAGAGGTTGCAGGCCGCGGCCACGGTCGGCTGGTCGACCACATCGGCCAGTACGTAGCAGGTCCAGGGCCAGGAGTCGGAGGGGCCGACCATGTGCTGGTCGTCGTCGACGGTGCCGAGGACGGTCACGCCGGGCAGCTCGTACAGCTGGGCGAGCATGGCCGTGAAGCCGTCCCAGACGGTCTTGCCCTGGCCGGTGGGCAGGTCGAAGAAGTTCTGATTGACGCCGACGCAGAACAGCACGCGGAGCGGGGCGTTCGCGGGTTCGGGCATGGAGGGCTCCTGTCTGTCAGAGGTAACCGGCGAAGGGCTGGACGCCCATGAGGACCGCGCCCGCGCCGTCGTACACGCCCTCTTGAAGGAAGGCGTGCTGCGGCACGACGGAGGCGTCGCGCAGGGCACGCTCCAGCGGGCTGCCGTCCGTGATGGCGGAGATGCCGGCGAGCTGGTACGCGGCCCGTACGGCCTCGAAGGAGGTCCTGGCCAGGTGGGCGGAGGCGAGCCGCAGCGCACTGGCCTGTCCGGGGGTGGCGGGATCGCCCGCCACCACGGTCGCCCACGCCTCCTCGGTGGCCTCGTAGAAGAAGGCGCGCGCCGACCGCAGCTCGGCCTCCGCCCGGCCCACCGCGATGCGGTAGGTGGCGCGCTCGGCGGGCTTGGGCGCCCCGGTGTACCCGGCGCGGCCGCCGGCGGCGATGGTCCGGTCGAGGGCGGAGCGGGCGACGCCGAGGCCGACGACGGCCAGGACCTGCGCGGCGTACGGGACCGTCGGGTAGCGGTAGAGCGGCTCGTCGACGGTGGGTTCGCCGCCGCGGACGAACGTCCACTCCTCGGGGACGACCGCCCCGTCGACGACCAGGTCGTGGCTGCCGGTGCCGCGCATGCCGATGACGTCCCAGTTCTCGACGATCTCGACCTGCTCGGGCCGCAGTACGGCGGTCAGCGGGCGGCCGCCCCGGCCGTCCCGGCCGGTCCCGGGCTTGATGCCCACCCCCAGGAGGTCCGCGCCCTTGCAGCCGCTGGCGAACTTCCAGCGCCCCGAGACCCGGTAGCCGCCCTCGGCGCGCTCGGCCGGCTGGACCGGGAACAGGCCGCCCGCGAAGGCCACATCGGGGCCGTCGGCGTACAGCCGCGCCTGGGTCTCCTCGGGGAGTGCGGCCAGATAAATGCCGGACGAGCCGAAGCTGGCGACCCAGCCGGCGGAGCCGTCGACCTCCGATATGCGCTCGATGAGCGCCAGGAATTCGGCGGGCGGCAGGGCGTCCCCGCCGAAGCGCTTCGGGACCCCGGCCCGGTAGATTCCCGCGCGCTTGAATTCGGCGATCACGTCCGGCGGCACATGCCGCTTCTCCTCGAACTCGGCCCGCCGTTGGGCGACGACCGCCAGCACCTGGTCAAGTGTTTCCGGGGGAGCCGGCGTCCGCGTCATGGGAGATTCTCCTCGCATTCCGGGGCGGTTCTCTTGTCCGCCGCCCCTTCACGCTATGCGCCGTGATTCGTCTCCTACAATTGGGAATTGGCCGCATCGACTAGGGGATTTCCCGTAGTTGGCTTTCCCTCAGTTGGTATTTCCCGCAGTTGGTATTTCCCGCAGCAGGCTTTTCCGTACGACTCCCGCCTGCGCGACCAGGACGATGTTCTCCGGACTGCCGAGTGCGGAGATGTCGCGGAGCGGATCCCGGTCGGCGACCACGAAGTCGGCCGTCTTGCCGGTCTCCAGGGAGCCCAGCCGGTCGTCGACGCCGAGAAGCCGGGCTCCGTTCAGGGTGCCCGCCGTGATCGCGTCGAGGGGGTCCATGCCCAACTCGACCAGGTACGACAGCTCCATCAGATTGCGGGCGTGCGGGACGACGCCCGCGTCGGTGCCCAGGGCGATGGGGACACCCCGGCTGATCGCGTGCGCCATGTTCTCCTTGCTGATCCCCGACCAGCGGCTCTTCTTGCGGTAGTGGTGCTCGGCCATCGCCGCGCGGTCGAGCGGGGCGAACACGGTGGACAGGGTGGGGACGAGGAACACGCCCGTCTCCAGGGCCAGATCGCACAGTTCGTCGGTCATTCCGTAGCCGTGCTCGACGCTGGTGACCCGGGCCCGCAGGGCGTTGCGGATGCCCGCGCTCCCCTGGGCGTGCACCGCCACGGGCTTCCCGCGGTGCCGTGCCGCCTCGTCGACGACTGCGGCCATCTCCTCGCACGTCAGCCCCTCGTCGTCGGGGTCGTCGTGCGGGCTGCCCATGCCGCCGGTGGCGCAGACCTTCACCACGTCCGCTCCCGCGCGCAGCACCCGCCGGGCCGCGAGCCGCGCCTCGTCCGCCGTGTCGGCGAGTTCGCCCAGGTGGGGGGCGGCGTCGATGCCGCCGGGCAGCGAGCAGTCGGCGTGTCCGCCGGTGTGGCTGATCACCTTCACGGCGACCTGGAGCCGGGGGCCCTCGATCAGACCTCGTTCGATGGCCATGCGGTAGCCCGCGGGCACACCGCCGAGGTCGCGCAGTGTCGTCACGCCCGCGTCCAGGGTGGCGCGCAGCCGTTCCGCGATCTCGAAGGTCTCCACCGTCGGGTCGGCGGCCAGCCCCGCGATCAGCCCGCGCTCCGGGGTCATGCACAGGTGCGCGTGGCAGTCGAAGAAGCCGGGGAGCAGGGTCCGGCCGCCCAGGTCGACCGTGGTCGCGGTGGGCGTCGGCGGCGCGGCGGCCGCGGGGCCCGCGTACGCGATCCGCCCGTCGTCGTCCACGACGAGGACCGCGTCGGGGACGGGGGCGGCCCCGGTTCCGTCGATGAGGGTGGCGTGCTGGTATCGGGTGGTCATGACAGCTCCGTTCGGAACAGGTGGGTGCCGGAGCCGACCTCGACGGGCTGCGTCGCATCCGGCAGGTCGATCAGCGCGGTGGTGCCGGGCGGGACCGTGACGGTGACGCGCAGCTCACCCCCGGTGCTGGTCCAGGACACCGCGGCACGGCCGTACGGGGTGTCGTGGGCGGCGGAGGCTTGACTCAGCCCGCCGCCGGGGCGGGGGCGGACGAGGATGCGCCGGTAACCGGGGGCGGCGGGGGCGAGTCCGGCGACGGTGCGGTGCAGCCAGTCGGCGACGGCTCCGAGGGCGTAGTGGTTGAAGGACGTCATCTCGCCGGGGTTGACCGTGCCGCCCGGGAGCATGCTGTCCCAGCGCTCCCAGACGGTGGTCGCGCCCATGGTGACCGGGTAGAGCCAGGACGGGCAGGTCCGCTGCAGCAGGAGCCGGTAGGCGGTGTCGTACTCCCCCGCCTCGCACAGGGCGTCGCAGATCAGCGGCGTGCCGACGAAGCCGGTGCCGATGTGGAAGTCCTCCTGGCGGACGAGTTCGGCCAACCGCCGCCCGGCGCGTGCACGCTGCCCGTCGGTGGCCAGGAGCCCGAAGCACAGCGCGAGGGCGTACGCGGTCTGCGCGTCGCTGGTGAGACGGCCGTCCGGGGTGAGGTACTCGGCGCGGAAGGCGGCCCGTACGGCGTCGGCCAGCCGGGCGTAGTGGGCATGGTCGTCGTGGCGGCCGAGCGACTGCGCCGTGCGCGCGAGCAGTTCGGCCGAGCGGGCGTAGTAGGCGGTGGCCACCAGGTGAAGGTCGGTCCTGGCGTCGCCCGGGCGATCCGGCGGGGCGGCCGGGTCGAGCCAGTCGCCGAGCTGCCGGTCGGTGTCCCACACGTGCCGGGCGCCGGTGACCGCTGTGATGCCGTCCACCCAGGCCCTCATGCTGTCGTACTGGTCGGCGAGCACCCGCAGGTCGCCGTACCGCTCGTAGATCACCCACGGCACGATCACGGCCGCGTCCCCCCAGGCAGCGGCCCGCAGTTCGGGGAACCCGGTGGCGATGTACGGCACATACATCGGAACCCTGCCGTCCGGGTGCTGTTGGGCGGCGAGGTCCGTCAGCCAGGAGCGGAGCAGTCCCGGGCAGTCGTGCAGGAATGTCGCGGTGGGCGCGAAGACTTGCAGGTCGGCGGTCCAGCCGAGGCGTTCGTCGCGCTGCGGGCAGTCGGTGGGGATGTCGACGAAGTTGCCGCGCATGCTCCACACCACGTTCTCGTGCAGGCGGTTCAACAGCGGCTCGGAGCACTCGAACCATCCGGTGCGGCGCATGTCGGTGTGCAGGACGACGGCCTGGACGTCCCCCGGCGCCGGCTCTCCGGGCCAGCCGGTGATCTCCGCATAGCGGAAGCCGTGGAAGGTGAACCGCGGCTCCCATTCCTCCCCACCGGGGCTGCCCCGGAGGGTGTAGGTGTCCGTGGCCCGCGCCTCCCGGAGCGGCCGGACCGAGAGTTCCCCGTCCTCCAGCACCTCGGCATGGCGCAGAGTGATCGTGCGTCCGGGCTCTCCGCCGACCCGGATGCGGAGTCGGCCGACGAGGTTCTGGCCGAAGTCGAGGATCGTCCGGCCGGAGGGCGAGGTCCAGGCGGCGACCGGGTCCAGGGTCGCGGTGCGCCGCACGGGCGGGCCGTCGGGGGCGGCGAGGCGCGCCGGGTCGTACCGCACGACCTCCACCGCGCTCCAGTCCGACGGCTCGCGGCGGGCGTCGTACTCCTCGCCCTCGTAGATCCCCGAGCTCAGGATCGGGCCGTGCGCGGCCTGCCAGTCGGGGCCGGAGCCGAAGGTCTGGGCGGTGCCGTCGGCATACCGCACCTCGATCTGCGCGAGGGCGGCCAGTCGGTCCCCGTAGATGTTCCGCCGGCCGCCGCCGAACCCGAGCCGCCCGCGGAACCAGCCGTCGGCCAGCAGGACCCGGATCTCGTTGTCGCCGTCGCGCACCAGCGCGGTGACGTCATGGGTCTGGTAGCGCAGGCGCTCGGTGTAGTGGGTCCAGCCGGGGGCCAGGACATGGTCGCCGACGCGCACGCCGTTGATCTCGGCCTCGTACAGACCGTGGGCGGTGGCGTACAGACGTGCCGAGACGACAGGGGCACGCGGCCGGAACCGGCCGCGCAGCACGGGCGGCGGGACCTGCCGATCGGTGGGCTCCGGCCAGGCGGGGGACACAAAACGGGCCGCCCAGTCGGCCGGTTCGTACAACCCGGCCTCCACGGTCAGCGTCTTCGACCAGGGCGATGGCCCCCGGTCCTCCGGTCCCCACACCCGGACCGTGACGCCGATCCGCCGGCGGGAGCCCAGCGCCTCGCCGGGCCACGGCACCAGGACGGACTCGGCGGACCGGCGGTGGGCGCGGCACACCTCGCGATCACCGTCGGTCAGCCGGATCTCGTAGGCCGTCTGGCTCCAGCCGGGCCGGTCGGTGGCTGTCCGCCAGGACAGCCGGGGGCGCCTCTCGCCGATGCCGAGCGGCTCCCGGTGGTGCTCGGCCCTGAGGCCGGTGACGAGGAGGCGGTGGTCGGTCATGGACTCGCTTTTCCGTGTGTCTTTCCGGGGGCCGGAACCGAAGGTGTCCGGTCCGCCGGCAGCGTGAACCGGAACACGGCTCCGCGCGGGCGGTTCGGGCCGGCGTCGATGTGGCCGCCGTGGCGGGTGATGATGCGATGGCTCAGGGCCAGGCCGATACCGCTGCCGTGCTCCTTGGCGGTGAAGACGCCGTCGAAGATCCGGTCGCCGGGCGGCAGGCCGCGGCCCCGGTCCCGGACGGCGAGTTCCGCGCCGCCGTCCGCCACCGGTCGGGTGGCGATGCGCACCCTGCGCTCCGGTTGCGGGCAGCGGGCCATCTCGTCGATCGCGTTGAAGGCGAGGTTCATCACGACCTGCCCGATGAGCACGTTCTCGCAGCGCACCGGCAGCGGCTCGGCGGCGAGGTCCAGCTCGACGGCCACCGCGTGCTCCTGGGCCCGCAGCTCGATGAAGTACGCGCAGTCGCGCACGATCGCGTTGAGGTCGGCCGGCCGCTCGGAGGGCTCCAGACGGCCGACGTACTGCCGCAGGCTGCCGAGGATGCGCCGGGCGCGCTCGATCTGCCGGGCGGCGTTGTCCAGCCCCCACGCCACGGACTCGTCACCGGTGCCGAGCCGGCCGCGTGCCCCTTCGACGAAGTTGTACGCGGCGGCGAGCGGCTGGCTCACCTCGTGGGCGATGGCCATCGCCATGTCACCCATGGCGTTGTACCTGGCGAGGTGGTCGAGGTGCTGGGTGTCGCGGCGGTGCTCCTCCTCGGCGCGCACCCGGTCGGTGATGTCGTAGAAGAGGAGCATCCGGCCACGCAGGTCGCTCTCGATCTCGATGTACTGGCAGGTCGCCGCGTACCAGCGGGGTGCACTCCCGGGGGCGGCGAACCTGTAGCGGCCTTCTCGCGCCGGCACGGCCCCCTCGTGGCAGTAGTCGGCGAAGTCCGCTCCGTTGAGGTCCCCGCCGAGCAGCCGCGTGGCCGACTCGCTGGCGAAGACGACACGGTCCGCGTCGTCGAGGACGACGATGCCCTCGGCGAGGCTGCCGAGGAAGGTGCGCAGCCTGCTCTCGGTGCGGAACAGGTCGCGTCGGACCGCCTTCTCCTCGGCGATGTCGCGGAACTGGACCAGCACCACCGTCCGCGCCGGCAGGTCGACACGGATCGCGATCGCCTCGGTGAGGATCTCCTCGCCGCTCTTGGACCGGTAGCACCACTCGGTGGCGCTGGTGCCGTGCTCGACGGCCTGCCCCAACCAGCGGTGTCCGAGCTCGCGGCCGTACTGGCGGGAGTTCTTGCTCATGTCCGGCGCCTTGAGCGGCCTCAGTTCGTCGACGGTCCAGCCGAGCAGGTCGCAGGCCGCGCGATTGGCCCAGAGGATCTCGTAGGTGCGGGCGTCGTGCAGCAGGACGCAGTACTTCAGGGCTTGGGTCAGCTCCCGGAAGTCGGCGGGCGCGAGGAGATCCACGGTCGTTCCTCTCATTTGCCCGCCGGGGGACACAGCCCCAGCCGGAGCAGGTCGTGCACGAGCGCGGGGATGCTCTCGGCGCCGGTCTTCTCCCGGATGCGGGCACGGTGCACATCGACGGTCTTGGCGCTGATGCCCAGCCGCCCCGCGATCTGCTTGTTCGGCACGCCTTCGGCGGAGAGGGTGAGCACTTCCCGCTCCCGTACGGTCAGCCCGTCCAGCTTGGCGCGCAACTCGCCTCGCCGGGCGGCCGTTTCGAAGCGCCTGCGCGCCGTGCGCCGCGCTGCCTGCACGACGTCCAGCATGTGCTGGGGGTCATAGGGCTTCTCCAGAAAGTCGGCGGCCCCGTTCTGCAGGGCCCGTACGGACATCCGGACGTCGCCGTGCGCGGAGACGAAGACGACGGGCAGCGGCGCCCCCGTCTCGTTCAGCAGTTCCTGGACGTCGAAGCCGCTGAGCTCGGGCATGCGGACGTCGAGGACCAGGCAGCCGGGCCGGTCGCGGTTGTAGGAGCTCAGGAACGCACGGGCGTCCCGGAAGCGCTCCGAGGCGATGCCGACCGACTCGAGGAGCCAGGCCAGTGACGCGCTCAGCTCCTCGTCGTCGTCCAGGATGTACACAAGGCACATCTCAGCCGTCCCAGGCGGCCCGGGCGGTCCAGTACTCGCTGCCGTCGGCGCTGGTCCCGTGGTGCCACTCGGTCGTGCGGCGCAGGGTGGGTTCGACGCGGGCGGTCGCCCGGTCGGCTCCGTCGGGGCCGTTCTCGTCGACCTGCCAGTGCACCCAGTTGACCTCCCGGCCCGCGCTGTCGTGCACGAACAGGTCGACGTGGGACCAGCCGTAGTTGTGGGTGTCGGCGTAGCAGGTCAGAAGCATGGTGCGGTCGCTCATCGCTCCCCCGACAGCGGTGCGCTGAAGAGTCGTTCGGTGCGGAAGGCGGAGATACGGGGCCGGTCGGGGTCCAGCCGGAAGGTCACGTCGAGGCGGGCGATCACGATCTCGGCGTCGCCCGTCTCGTAGCGGGAGAGCTGCTGCATCTGCCAACTGCCCTTCGCCCGGCCCTCGTCGACGTCGACCGTGCCGGGGAAGAGCGAATGCACGTTCGCACGGAAGTGGGGGTTCGGCGGCAGATAGGCCGACAGCATCTCCACGATCGCCTCGCGGCCCTCGATACGGCCGAACTTCTCCGTGTACGCCTCGCCGCCGCCCTCCCAGACGGCGTCCTCGGTGAACAGGTCGCCCAGCTCGCCCTCCGCGCTCACGGGTACGTCGCACAGGGCGAGATAGCGGGTCAGGGTGGCCAGCACCTCAGACATCCCGGCCCCCCGGGACGGGCAGGTCGACCTTGGGCGACCCGGGATCCTCGGTGAGCGGGATGACGGCGCCGGTCTCCGCATACCAGCGCAGTACGGCCTCGTGCATGCGCCGTTGCACCTCCGTGTGCTCGCCGCGACCCGCCAGGTTGGTGCGCTCGTGCGGGTCCCGGATCCGGTCGTACAGCTCCGGCGGCTCGTACAGCCGCCACACATAGGTCCACTGGCGGTCGCGCACGGCCACCGCCCTGCCGACCAGGCGTGGGTTCTCGTGCTGCAGCGCCGCCTTGGCGTCGTACGGGTAGCCCGCCCGCTCCAGCTGGGGTTCCTCCTCGACGGTGAACCCGCCCTCGGTGAAGGCGTATCGGCGGTGCTCGGCGTCGGGTTCGCGAAGCAGTGGCAGCAGGCTGCGGCCGAAGTGACGGTGCGGGGCCTCGACACCGGCCAGCTCCAGGACGGTGGGCAGGACGTCGACCAGTTCCACCATCGCGTCGGACACCTGGCCCTCGGGCAGTCCTCCCCCGCTGACGATCAAGGGGTCGCGGGTGAGGCATTCGTGCATGCCCGACGGCCATTTCTCGATCAGGCCGTGGTCGCCGAGGTATTCGCCATGGTCGGCGAAGAACAGGGTCACGGTATCGGTGTGATCGATGGCGGACATCACCCGGCCGAGGTGATGGTCCATGCGCGAGACCATCCCGTAGTAGGTGGCGATCACCTCGCGCCACATCTCGGGAGTGACGCGGTCGAGGCCGTACCGCTCCCGGACGGCCCGCATGAACTCCGGTTCGCCCTCCCCCGGTCGCACCGGTGGCAGCGGGTCGGGGATTTCGTCGCGGTCGTACATCGAGAACCACGGCTCTTCGACCTGGAACGGGCAGTGCGGGGCGAAGACCGGCAGGAACAGCAGCCACGGCCGGTCGTCGGGCGGGTTCGCCAGCCACTGCTCGGCCGTGCGGATCAGGGCTTCGTCGAAGTCGACCCGCCCGTCGTCCGGCACCCGGCCCCGGTAGAAGAGCCGGGCGTGCACATCGTCCGGGTAGCCCTCGGCGAGTCCGTCCCGCAGTCCGAGGGTGGGCGGGACGGAGAAGCCGTAGTCGTGGACACTGTCCTCGGTGACGCCTTGGGCGAGTGCGTGGCCGCGGGTGCCGGCCCAGGTGACGTGGTAGCCCGCGTCCTTGAGGATGCGCAGCAGATTGGGCTCGTGCGGCTTGAGGAGGTTGTTCAGGCTGCGATGGCCGGCCGTGTGCGGATACCAGGCGGTGAGGAAGGACGCACGGCTCGGCGAGCAGACCGGGTGCTGCGCGAAGGCCTGGGTGAAGCGGGTGCCGCGGGCGGCTAGTGCGTCCAGGTTCGGTGTGCTCACCAGCGGGTTGCCGAAGGCGCCGAGCGCGTCGGCGCGCAGCTGGTCCGCCACGAAGACGACGAAGTTGGGGCGTCGGCTCATCACGCGCTCCATTCCCGCGCGAACCTCAGCCGCTCCGCCCGCCGCCCGGCCTGCCGTTCGGGGTCGGGCACCGGGGCTGCGAGCAACAGCCGCTTGGTGTAGGCGTGTTCGGGGCTTTCGGTGACCTGGGCGGCGTCGCCGGTCTCCACGATGTCGCCGCGGTACAGGACGGCCACGCGGTGGCTGATGTGCCGTACGACGGACAGGTCGTGGGTGACGAAGAGGTAGGCCACCCCGGTGGCCTCCTGGATCTCGATGAACAGGTCGAGCACCCGGGCCTGCGTCGTGAGGTCGAGGGCGCTGACCGGTTCGTCACAGACGATCACCTTGGGGTCCCGGCACAGGGCACGGGCGATGGCGATCCGCTGACGCTGGCCGCCGGAGAACTCACGGGGCAGCCGGCGGGCCGCGTCCTGGGGGAGATACACATAGTCCAGCAGCTTCTGCACCCGGCGTTCCGCGTCCGCGCGCGCGACACCGGTCACGAGCAGTGGCTCGGTGAGAATGTCCATGACCGTCATGGCCGGGTTCAGCGAGGTGAACGGGTCCTGGAAGACGACCTGGATGTCCTTGCTGAGGGCGCGCCGCTCCTTCTTGCCGAGCCGGGAGATCGGCTTGCCCTCGTAGCGAATCTCACCACCGGTGACGGGAGCGAGGCCGAGCACGGCCCGGCCCAGGGTCGTCTTGCCGGAGCCGGACTCGCCGACCAGGCCAAGGGTCTCGCCGGGCGCAATGGACAGGGAGACACCGTGCAGGACGCGGAAGGGCTTCCGGCCGCGGCCCTTCCCGGGGTACTCCACCACGACGTCGTCGAGTTCGAGCAGTGGAGAGGTCGGCGAGGTCATGACGCTGCCTCCTTGACAGTTCCCTTGGCGATTTCCTCGGCGGTTTCCTCGGCGGTGGCGGGCATACGCAGTGCGCCGCGCGCCGGGCCGCCTTCGAGCGTGGAGTCCAGGAGGGTCCTCGTGTACGGGTGCTCGGGCGCGGCGAAGATCTGCCGTACCGGTGCCGTCTCGACGATCCTTCCGGTCTGCATCACCGCGACCCGATCGCAGATGTCGGCCACCACGCCGAAGTCGTGGGTCACGAGGATCATGCTCATCCGGCGTTCCTGCTGGAGCTCGCGCATCAGATCGAGCACCTCGGCCTGGACGGTGACATCGAGCGCGGTGGTCGGCTCGTCGGCGATCAGCAGCCGCGGATCGCAGGAGACGGCGCCGGCGATGAGGACGCGCTGGGCCATGCCGCCGGAGATCTGGTGCGGATACGACCGGAACACCCGCTCCGGGTCCGCGATGCCCACCCGCTCCAGCAGTGCGAGCGCCTTGGCGCGGGCCTCGGCCCGGGACAGCTTGAGGTGCTTGCGGATGGGTTCCACGAGATGGGAGCCGATCCGGAAACACGGGTCGAGGTTGGACATGGGTTCCTGCGGGATGTACCCGATCCCGCGTCCGCGCAACGAGTTCAGCTCGGCGGTGTCCAGCCCCAGCAGCCCCTTTCCGTCGAAGACCAGTTGGTCTGCCGTCACCTCGGCCTCGTTGGGGAGCAGCCCGAGGATGGAGAACGCCGTCTGGCTCTTGCCCGAGCCCGACTCACCGACCAGGCCCAGGACTTCGCCGTGCGCCACGGTGAGGCTCACTCCGTCGACCACGGTCTTGTCACCGCCGGGCTTCGGGTAGCCGACCCGCAGCCCCTGCACGGTGAGGAGTCGGTCCGCGGGCGGCTGGGCCACAGGCGCCGCGGCGCTCCGCGCGATCCGTGTGCGGCGCTTCGTGACCCGGGGCTCGGTCGTCCCGAGCGCGTCCCGTACCGCGTTGCCCAGCAGGCTGGCGGCCAGGATGGTGAGGCCCATCGCGGCGCCCGGCCAGACCAGCAGCTCGGGCGCGTTGTAGATATTGGTGAAGGCGTCGTTGACCATGGCGCCCCAGCTGGCCTGGGATGCCTTGCCCAGGCCGAGGAAGGCGAGGCCCGCCTGGATGCCGATCGACACCGCGAACAGCTGGGTCGCCTGGATGATGGAGGGGGCGATCACCACGGGCAGAATGTGCCGCCGCATGATGCGCGGGTCGCCGAGTCCGGAGACCCGGGCGGCGTCGACGTACAACTCCTCACGGACCGCGACCACCGATGCGCGGATGAGACGGAAGACCATCGGCGCCATGATCACACCGAGCACGATCATGGCGACGTTGAGGTCCTGGGAGACGGCCGCCATCACGACCAGCATCACGATGATGGCGGGCACGGCCATGATGACGTTGATGACCCAGCCGGCCACCGCGTCGAACCAGCCCCGGTAGAAGCCGCTGATCAGACCGAGCGGCCCGCCGACCGCGAAGGCGACGAGGGCGGCGAGCGTACCGCCCAGGAGGCTGCTGCGGCCGCCGTACAGCAGCCGGGAGAGGACATCCCGACCCACGCCGTCACCGCCGAGCGGATGACTGCCCGACATGGGCGCAAGCGTGTCCGCCATGTTGCTGTGGTCGGGCGCGTAGTCGGTGAGCAGGGGTGCCGCCAGGCTCGCGGCGACCACCAGGGCCAGGACCACCAGGCAGCCGGCGGCCAGGGGGTCGCGCAGGGTTCTGCGCAGCAGGCTGTCTCCCTTGGCCGCTGCGCCGGCCTCGGCCGTGTTGTGCACGGCGGGTGGCTCGCTCATGAGACACGCACCTTCGGGTTGAGCCAGCCGTACGCGATGTCCAGCAGCAGATTGACGGCGACGATGATGACGACGGTGACGACGACGGCGCCGAGCAGCACGGGCCCGTCACCGCGTACGGCCGCCGAGTTGGCGAGGGTGCCGATACCCGGCAGTCCGAACACCTTCTCCACGACGACGGCGCCGCCGATCAGGCCGATGAACTGCAGGGCGAGCACGGTGAGGGCGGGCGGGCCGGCGTTGCGCAGCGCGTGCTTGAAGACCACGCTGCGGGTGGTCAGTCCCCGGCTGCGCAGGGTTCGTACGAAGTCCGCGCGCAGGATGTCGATCAGTGCGCCGCGCACCTGCATCGCGGTGGCCGCGGTGGCGCCGATGGCCAGGGACACCGCGGGCAGGATGATCGAGCGGAGCCAGTCGGTGGCGGAGGTACCGAGAGCGACATAGCCGGTGGCGGGCAGCCACCCGAGCTGGACCGCCAGGGTGACCACGAGGACCAGGGCGATCAGGAAGCTGGGCACCGCGGCGCCCAGCACCGCGGCGAACTGCACGACGCGGTCCACCCATCCGCCGCGCAGCGCCGCCGCCGTGCCCAGGGCGACGCTGAGGACCACCGCGATGAGCATGCCGGCGAGCACGACGGAGAGGGTGACCGGCAGGGTGTCGACCAGCGACTGGTTCACCGAGTCGCCGGTGAACCACGAGCTGCCCAGGTTCCCCTGTGCGGCCTGTTCCATCCAGTGCCAGTAACGCTCCGCCAAGGGCTGGTCCAGGCCGAGTTCATGGCTCTTGGCGGCAACGGCGGACCGCGTGGCGGTCTCGCCCAGAACGTTTCGGGCCACATCGGTGCCCGTGGCACTGAGCAGCAGGAATGTCGCGGTGGCCACGACGACCACCAGGACGGCGCCGGCGGCGATGCGCCGGAACAAGAAGAGGAGCACGGTCAGTTCCTCCTTCCGTACAGTAGAGGGGCCGGTGGCTAGTTCGCCGGCGCGTAGTTGTAGAGCGGGGGATAGCCGTTGCCGGGCTGTGGCGTCACCTTGACGTCCTTCGCGGTCGCGTAGGCATTCGCCGGCAGGTTCCAGGGGGCGTTCCACGCCTGCTCGACGACGTAGGTGTTGAGCTCCTTGAACAGTGCCGTCCGCTGGTTCCCGGTCGCCTTGCCGATGCGCTCGATGAGGCCTTCGGCCTTCGGGTCGTCATACTTGAAGGGGTTCCAGGTCGACTTCTTCATCAGCTCGAGCTGGACCTTGTCCCATGCTGTGGGTGCGCCCAGCTTGAAGTAGGACATCGCGTACTTGCCGGACAGCATGCTGCTGAAGATCTGGTCGCCCGGCAGGTTGTCCAGCTTCACCTTGATGCCGATGTCCTTGAGGGACTGGGTGAGCGCGGCCTGTTCCTGCGGGAAGTTCGCGGAGAGGTCCGGGATGGTGACGGAGAAGCCGTTCGGGTAGCCGGCCTCGGCCAGCAACTTCTTGGCCTTCGCCGGGTCGTAGGAGTACTTGCTGTCGAGCCCGGCCTCGTAGCCGTCCTCACCCGGTGCGAACAGTTGCGTGGTGGGCGTGCCGAGCCCGGTCTTGGCCGACTTGATGATGGCCTGCTTGTCGAAGGCGTAGTTGAGCGCCTGGCGGACCTTCAGCTTGCCGAGGGCGGGCACCTTGTTGCCGGCACGGTCCCAGATGAAAAGACCCTCGACGTCACCGGGCTGATAGGTGACGACATTCAGGCCGCGGCCCTTGACGGTCCTCACCCGGTTGAGGTTGAGGGTGGCGCCGTCGAGCTGCCCGGACAGCAGCGCATTGGTGCGCGCGGTCGGGTCGGCCAGGTACCTGACGACGATCTTGTCGTAGGGGAACGCCTTCGCGTTCCAGTAGTCCGGGTTGCGCGTGTAGGTGTACATCTGCCCGGCGGTGGTGGCCGACGTGTCCAGCTTGTACGGGCCCGAGCCCACCGGGACCTTCGGGTTCTCGAGCGACTTGGGGCCGGCGATCATGCCGGAGACCTGGCCCAGCGCCGGGAGCAGTGACGCGGTGGGGTGGCTCAGCTTGATCGCCACGGTGTGGGTGTCGACGACGTCGACGCCGGTGATGTCCTGGATCTCTCCGGCGGCGGTGCCCGTGCCGCTCTTGGTGTGCAGCAGGCTCTTGCGGACCGCCTCGGCGTCGACAGGGGTGCCGTCGGTGAACTTCAACCCGGTGCGCAGCTTCAGCGTCAGGGTCGTCTGTGCCTTGTCGTACGACCACGACGTGGCCAGGTTGGGGGTCGGCTCCCCCTTGGTGTTCAACCGGATCAGCGTGTCGAAGACCGGCTGGTAGTACTGGGCCTCCGGGCCCATGCTCGCCTTGGCCAGGTCCCACGGCGTGGCCGTGACCGACTCGGCGAGGGTCAGTGTCTTGTCGCCTCCGGCGGCCTGTGTGCCGCCGCCGCAGGCCGCCACCGTCGCGGTCAGAAGTCCGGCGCCGATGATCGCCACTGTCTTGCGCATGTTCTCTCCACCTGGTTCACGTGTCGGCTCACCTCGTTGTCCCCCGTACCGTCCTGCCGTCGGCCGTACGAAGCCGGTCCAGCTCCGCGTCACCCGGTCACGGCTACGCGTAGGCCGCGGCCCACTCCCCGCACAGCCGCACGCTCTCCTCGGGGGTCGGCCGGGCCCCGCGGTCGACCTCGACGATCAGCCAGCCGTCGAAGTCGTCCGGCAGCGCGCCGACGAAGCCCTCGATGTCCGCGTTTCCGTGGCCCGGCTCGGACCACAGCCCCGCGAGCACCGTCCTGCGGTAGTCCCAGCCCGCTTCCCTGGCCCGGGCGGCGAGGCCGAGGTCCAGGTCCTTGATGTGGACGCTCGCCACCCGGTCCGCGTAGTCGCGCACCAGCCGGGTGGCGTCGGCTCCCGCCCACGTTAGATGGCCCATATCCGGCCCGAACGCCAGGACCGAGGCATCGACGGTGTCGAGGACGAAGCGGGTCTCCTCCTCGGTCTCGGCCCAGGTGCCCACGTGCGGATGGAAGGCGGGGGCGATCCCCTCGGCCCGGACGATCGCGGCGATCTCGGCCAGGAGGTCCCGCACCCGCTCCAGGCGCCCCTGGTCGGCGAGGTGGCCGACCGCGGGACGGGCCACCCGCTCCGCGTCCTTCGCCATCCCCATGGCGAGGAAGACCGTGTCCACGCCCAGCTCCGCGTGGTGTCCGGCGACGCGCGCCGCGGTCTCGCGGAACGTCCGCCGCTCGGCGTCGTCGTCGGTGAGCCGCACCGCGATGTAGCCGGGCGCCGGGCTGATGCCGTACGCGGCGAGCTTCGCGGCGTAGTCCTTCGCGGTCAGATCTCCGGGGACGGCGGTGTGGAGAGCCTTGATGCCCGTGTCGCGGATGACGGCCAGCTGCTCGTCGAGCGGCGGGGCGAGAGTGGGGTCGATCCAGCCGTCGGCGCTCGCGACCCACTGGAGGGGGTTGATGGCGAGGCGGTCATGCCTGATCTTCATGGTGAACTGCGGTCCTTTCGGTGGCCGGGCGCGGTGGCCAGGTCAGTGGGCGTAGCGGGGCTCGGGGCGCTCGCAGCTGCTTTCGATCTCGACGAACCGCCGCTCCCGCTGGGAGGTCTCGAAGCTCTCCAGCACATCCAGGGTGTGGAAGGCGAAGAGCGGGTTGGCGCGGTGCGGGCCGCCGTCGACGGCCCCGGCGAGGTCCCGTACGCCGAGGCCGCGGCGGTGCTGCTCGGGGGTGTCCACGGCGCCGAAGAGCTCGATGACCGGGGTGAGTACCGCCCACTGGCTGTCGTGGTGGCGCTTGACGCGCACATCGCCGTCGAAGAAGTTGGGGTTGGGCAGCGCGAGGGTGCCTTCGGTGCCGTATATCTCGATGCGCGGCAGTTCGGTGTCCCAGACGTCGAAGCTCATCAAGGTGGTGCCGATGGCCCCGGAGGCGAAGGTCAGGGTGGCCGAGGCATGGGTGGGGACCTCGACGGTGATCTCGTCGACCACCCGCCCGGGGCTGGTGACCTTGCGGGTCTTCGCACCGATGCGGGTGGCGGCGGACACCTGCCGGACCGGGCCGAGGCAGTTGACGAGCGCGGCCAGGTAGTAAGGGCCCATGTCCAGAACGGGCCCGCCACCGGGTCCGTAGAAGGCTCGGGGGTCCGGGTGCCAGGTCTCGGCGCGGCTGGAGCGTACGAAGGCGGTGGCGCCGACCGGCTCGCCGATCAGCCCGGTGTCGATCGCGTGCCGGGCGGTCTGCACGGCGCTGCCGAGGAAAGTGTCCGGGGCCGAGCCCAACAGCTTCCCGCCGGCCGCGGCGGCATCCAGGACCTCGCGGGCCTCCTCGACGGTGGCCGCGATCGGCTTCTCGACGTAGACGTGTTTGCCTGCCTCCAGCGCGGCGATGACGGTCTTCGCGTGGAACCGCGGCGGAGTGATGTTGATGACGATCTCGACGGCGTCGTCGTCGAGCAGCTCGCCGGCGTCGCCCCAGGCCGGGATGGCGTACTCGGACGCGGCCTGTTTCGCGCGGGCCGTGTCGACGTCGGCCACACGGACCACTTCGAGCTCCGGAAAGGTGCGCAGGCCCTCGACGTAGCGGCCGAATATGTTGCCGGCGCCCAGAATCCCGATGCGGTGCCGTGCTTGTTGCTGAGCCATGGATCTCCTGCGTTCGTGAAGGGGGGACGTCAAGCGGCGATCACGCGACGATCAAAGGCCGCAGGGTTCGGTGGGCGATCTCCAGACCGGTTTTGACCCGCTCCTCGGTGCCGCTCCACACCGGGTCCTCGTGCTCGACGGAGAGGGTCCCGGAGAAGCCGTTCTCGTACAGCGCGTCCACGACGGCGTTCCAGTCGACCTGGCCGCGGCCCGGGACGCGGTAGCGCCACCAGCCGGTGTCCCACGGGTCGTCGCGCCGGACCGCCTTGCCGAAGAAGCCGTAGCGGTCGACCTTCCCGGGGAGGATCTGGAGGTCCTTGGCCTGGGCGTGCACGATCTTGTCCGCGTAGGGCGCGATGGTCGTCACCGGGTCGATGCCGATCCAGGTCAGATGTGACGGGTCCCAGTTCAGATACAGCCCGAGGGAGAACATCCACTCCCACAGCTCGGGCGAGTAGGCGAGGTTGCCCGGATAGCCGTCCGGGTGCCAGCCCTCCATCACGCAGTTCTCGATGATGATCCGCACCCCGCGCTCCCCCGCGTACTCGACGAGCTCGGGGAAGACTTGCTGGGCCATGTCGAGGTTGTGGGCGACGGGCCTGGTCCAGTCGCGGCCGACGAAGGTGCCCACGTACGGGACCTCCAGCGCCCGCGCCGTGTCCACCACCGCCTTGAGATGGGTGTGGATCTCGGCCCGCCGCTCGGGGTCGGGATGGAGGTTGTTCTCGTAGTAAGCGAGGGCGGAGATGCCGAGGCCATGGCGGTCGAGCAGCGCCCGGGTCTCGTCGGCCGCGCGGTCGTCGAAGCCGGTCACCGGCAGGTGGGCCGCCTCGAAGTCACGACCGCCGGTGCGGGGCCAGGCGGCGACCTCCAGCGCCTGGTATCCGGCGGCGCTCGCCCAGGAGGCGATCTCGGCGAGGGAGAGCTGGGGCAGGCAGGCGGTGAGCATGCCGAGTTTCATGCGATGGCCTCCAGGCCTGTCGGTGCTGCGGGTGCTCCGGGTGCCATCGGTGCGGGTTCGACGTCGACCCAGGTGAGCGAGGCTGAGGAAGTCAGTACGGCTTCAACGAGCCGCGCCGAGCGGACGCCGTCCTCTCCGGTGGGCAAACCGTCGGGTGCTTCGCCGCGGATCGCCGCGTAGGCGTCGGCGACAAAGGAGTTGAAGCAGTCGGCGTAGCCCTGTGCGTGACCGGCGGGCAGCCGGGAGAGCCGTCGCTGCTCGGCCGATCCGCGGTTCGGGTCCCGGACCAGCACACGCGCTCCGTCCGGGGCGCCGAGCCACGCGGTCTCGGGGTTCTCCTGGTCGAAGACCGCGCTGGCGGCCGAGCCGTCGAGCTCGAACCACAGCCGGTTCTTGCGGCCGGCCGACACCTGGGAGACGGTCAGCGTGCCCAGGACACCGCCGTCGGTGCGCAGCAGCACCGTCGCCACGTCCTCGGTACGCACCCGAACCCGCGGGCCCTCGCCCGTCGTCGCGAAGCTGGCGCCCGTGCCTGCGGGGCGCGTGGCGACGGTGGTGCCGAGCCGTGCGGTCAGTGTGGTGAAGCGGACTCCGGCGACCCATTCGACGAGGTCACACCAGTGGGATCCGATGTCCGCGAACGCCCGCGACGGTCCGCCGTCGGCCGGGTCGACCCGCCAGGACATGGCGTTCTCGGAGAGCATCCAGTCCTGAAGATAGCTGCCGTGGAGCAGCTGCCACGCCCCGAACTCGCCACGCAGCCGGCGCTCCCGGATCTCCCGGACCAGGGGGTGGTAGCGGTAGACGAAGGGCACCGCGAGCACCAGGCCCGCCTCCCGTGCCAGCCTCGTGAGGCGTTCCGCGTCGGACGTCGAGGTGGCGAGCGGCTTCTCGCAGATCACATGCTTGCCCGCGCGCAGCGCCGCCTCGGCCTGCCCGACGTGCAGCGCGTTCGGGGTGCACACATGGACGACCGAAACGCTGTCGTCGGCGAGCACCGTGGCGAAGTCCGGGTAGCGGCTGGGCACTCCCCACCCATCGGCGGCCCGCGCGCTGCGCTCGGGGGTCGAAGCCACCACTCCGGCGAGTTCGCCCCCGGCCGCCCGGATCGCGGCCGCGTGCACGGCACCGATCATCCCGGCTCCGGAAACCACCGCCCGAAGCGAGTCATTCATCGTGTGCACCTCCGCCGTCCAGCAGCCGACCGCGGTCTGAACGCCGCGCTGCGCATCACCATCGTTTAGTTCACACAGCAAGCACAAGATGGGATATTTAATTTTCTTCAAGGCCTAAAATCGGTCAATCTTCGGCCAATCATCGACCGGCATGCCCCATTAGTTCCCCATGGGCGCGGTCCGAGATAATGACCGTTGACGAACCCAAGGTGAAGTCATTACGGTCACTCGAATGCATAAAGACGACGGCTACGCGGAGGAATCGCCTGTCTCCGGATCGGTCCCCCAGGCGCTGCGCCGGGTGTTGGGCCTCGTGGTCTCCGGGGAGGCGACCAACCGCGCGGAAATCGCCCGGCGCAGCGGTCTGGCCCGGTCCACCGTGGGCCAGCAGGTCGACCATCTCGTCGGCACGGGCATCCTCCAGGAGGTCGAGTCCAGGCGGTCCGTCCGGGGGCGGCCGCCCCGGGTGCTGACGATCAGCCCGCAGGCCGGAACCGTCGTCGTCGCGGACATCGACACCGCCGCCTCCCACGTGGCCATCGCCGATCTCACCCGACGGCTCATCGCGCGCAGCACGGTCCCGGTCCGGATCGATGCCGGTCCCCAGGTGGTGCTGGACGCGGTGACCGAGCGGCTGCGAGAGCTGCTGGAGAAGCACCACCGCGATCCCGGCCGCGTACGCGAGGCGGTCATCGGCCTGCCCGGGCCGGTCGACTTCCAGCAGGGCTGCGCGGTACAGCCGACCGGCATGCCCGGCTGGGACGGCTACCCCGTCGCCGACTACCTCCGGACACGTTTCCGCGCCCCCGTCGTGGTGGACAACGACGTCAACCTGATGGCCCTGGGCGAGGCCGTACAAGGCGGGGCGGAGACGCCACTGCTTTGCATCAAGATCTCCACCGGCATCGGTTCCGGACTCATCACCGCGGCCGGCGAGGTGTACCGCGGTGCCGACGGAGCCGCCGGCGACATCGGCCACATCCGGGCCGTCGGCGGCGGCACCGTCCTGTGCGTCTGCGGCAACGTCGGCTGCGTCGGCGCGATCGCCTCCCACCGCGCCGTCCTGCGCGGCCTGGGCATCCCCGAGTCGACCGACGACGACCTGCTCCACGGCACGCGCATACTCGCCGAACGCATCGCCAACAGCGACCCGACCGCCCTGCACGCCGTGCGCCAGGCCGCCACGGAAATCGGCGAGGTGGTCGCCATGCTGGTCCACATGTTCAACCCGCGCAGCGTGATCCTGGCCGGCCCACTGAGCGAACTACGCGACGACCTGGTCTCCGCCGTACGAGCCGCGGTGTACCAGCGCGCCCTTCCCCTGGCCACCCGCAAACTGACCATCACCGCGACACAGCTCAAGGGCGACTCCGGACTCCACGGCGGCATCGCCCTCGCCACACAGGATGTCTTCGGGCCGACCGGCATCGCACGGCTCCTGGCCGACGCCTCCACGGCGGCCGATTAGGCAGGAACAGCACCGGAATCGGCCCCGGGCTCGACCCAGGCAGGCCCGATGCTCTCGGCCGGCTGTCCGGGCCGGCCTGAGTGATGTGCGTCGGCCGGTCTCACAAGCACCCCATGACCGACAACTCGGTGACTCCATAGGGCAATCCGCCGACGGGCAGCAGATGGACGCGGACCTGGAGCGCGACGGCCTCGGGGACTTCGAGATGCCACCTCCTCGAGGTGGAGGTGCCTGATGGGCCGCTCTGATCGGCGATGACGGTCCATGTCGCGCGGTCACGGCTGGCCTCGATGACGAACCTGTGCCGACCCACCGCGGAAAATTCCAGCCGAATCTGTTGAACCCTCACCAATCGCTCGAGGTCGACCGCCACCCACGGCTCACGATCACCGGCCAGTGGCTGAAAGGTGTCAATATTCCGATCAGGCTGCTGAGCTGGGCCTTTCCTGCGGATGATGAGGTGATCGGAGTGGCGTGGTGTGCTACTCGTTGAGCAGTCCAGCGAGTACCTGCTGGCGCCTGATCGTGGCGGCGGGCAGGGGGATGATGTTCGGGGCGCCGTCGGGGCTCGTAGGCCCAGGCTGCGGTGGGCCCGTCCGGTGTTGTAGTGCTCGGTGTACCTGGTGAACGCAGGTGTCGTTCGCCGGTGATGAGGAGCCGGTCGGTGCATTCGGTGCGGGCTGTGCGTATCCATCGCTCGGCGAACGCGTTATCGCACTCCGGCAGAGGTCTACCCTGACCTCCTGAACAGCGGTGATGCGCTGACCGCTTGAACTCGCCATCGTTTGCCGACGGGGCGAGCCGGTCAGTGGACGGGTGGGGTACCAGTCAGCGGCTTGGTGGAGTGGGCAGCCGCCCGGCCAGGCGGGGTTGGGCGGAGGCGGACTGCTGATCCTCAGCTGTCGTGAGTTCGCGGTCTGGTAGCGGTGCTGGTGAGCCGGTCGCCGAGCGTGCTTCTCCGGTACAGCACATGCCGTCCGTCACGTGTCCGGGTGACCAGTCCTGTGGAGTGCAGGACACGCAGGTGTTGGGAGACAGCGCTTGGGGTGACCCTGAGACGGCGGGCGAGTTCTACGGTGGGCAGCGGCTCTTCCAAGAGGCTGAGCAGTCTTGCTCGGGCTGAACCGAGCAGAGACACCAGGGCGGTTGAGTCGACGGTCGGCATCTCCGAGCCCCACAGCGTGGCTACTCCCCGGCTGGGATAGACGAGGCTCGGCGGCTCGTCCGGGCTCACGGGGGGCGCGGGCTTGTGCGCGAACACGGACGGCAGGAGCAGCAGCCCCCGGCCAGATGCCGCCACCCGGTGCCTGCTGATCATCTTGTGGATGTACAGCTCTCCGCCTTGCCAGCGCAGGTTCGGGTGCATGTCGGCGAACAGCAGTCGCGCGCCCCCCAGGGCAAGCTGGCGGGCGCGGTAGGTCATGTCGGCTTCCAGCACCAGCCGCATCTGCGGCCACACCGGCTCGATGGCCACCGCCCAGTACTGCCGCAGGAGATCGCAGATGGCGTCGCGGAGTCTGGCAACAGGTGCGTCTTCGGCGGCGGTGGCGTCGCGGAGCGCTTCGGGAACAGGGTCGGGTGCGTGCGCGAGCAGCAGGTCGTGGCGGACCCGGGCGCAGGATGCCTGGCGGACGACGGAGAGTTCTTCTTCGAAGGCTGGCGCGAAGCTCGCGGGATTCGGGGTCAGGAAGTCGGGGAGGGTACGCCGCTGGGCGACCAGGGACATCAGTAGACCGGTGTCGAGCGTGCCGAGTCTGCCGAGTACGGACCTGCGCCACGGCAGATGTAGCGCGGACAGGCCGGGATCCTGGAGCACCCGCAGGCTGAACAGGGTTTCGTGCAGGGGTGAGAGGGCGAAGCGGGTGTCTGCGAGGTCCTCGACGCCGAGCACAAAGCTGATCATTAAGCCATACGCTACATCGATTGGCGACGCAACGTCGATGCCATGGACTTCCTCCCATGACACCCACACCTCATGTGCAGCGGACGGCGGTTGTCACCGGTGCTGCCCGCGGTATCGGCGCCGCCGTTGCCAGGCGCCTGGCGGGCGACGGCTTGGCGGTTGGCGTGATCGATCTGGACGAGGCGGACTGCGGCGAAACCGTGGAGGCCATCACAAGTGTCGGCGGGGCAGCGCTGGCCGTCGCCGCTGATGTCGCCGACGAGGCCGCGGTCACTGCGGCCATCGCCCGAATCGCCGCCGCGTTCGGGCCGCCGACGGTGCTGGTCAACAACGCCGGCATCGGACCCCGTGCCGACCTTGTGGACATGACCACGCAGCAGTGGGACACGGTCTTGGGGATCAACCTCAGCGGCTCGTTCTTCGCCGCCCGGGCCGTCTGCCCGCACATGGTGACGGCCGGATGGGGACGCATCGTCAACATGTCGAGCATCTCCGCTGTCGGTGACGCTGGCCGCGTCGACTACGCCAGCGCGAAGGCGGGTTTGATCGGATTCACCAAATCCCTCGCTCTCCAACTCGGCCCGCATGGCGTGACCGCGAACGCCATCGCGCCGGGATTCGTCGTGAGCGACATGACCAGGGCCTCGGCCCGGCGGCTCGGCCTGAGCTTCGAGGAGTTCCGGCACAGGGCGGAGCAGTCCATCCCGGTCGGCCGGGTGGGCCTGCCGGACGACATCGCACATACCGCCTCCTTCCTCGTAAGCCCCGGGGCGGGGTTCGTCTCCGGCCAGGTCATTTACGTAGCGGGCGGGCCGGTGGACTGAAGGATGAGCCGCCGGATGGTCTTGATCCTGGCTGTCACATGCGCCGTGGCGGTGGGCAACATCTACTTTCCGCAGGCCATCGGTCCACTGATCGCCGCCGGGCTGCACGTGTCGCCCGATTCGGCCGCTGCGGTGGTGACCGCCACACAGACCGGCTACACGGCCGGGATGGTCTTGCTGGTGCCCCTTGGCGACCGGCTCCCGCACCGCTCGTTCCTCGTCGCCCTCCTCGCCCTGACCGGCCTGGCACTGCTCGCAGCGGGCTGCGCACCGGCTCTGCCGGCCCTCATTTCCGCCAGCACCCTTGTCGGCCTGACCACCGTGGGCGCGCAGATCGTCGGCCCCCTGGCGGCTGGTCTCGTGGCCGCCGACCGCCAAGGAGCGGTGATCGGCACCCTGCTGAGCGGATCGACCGGCGGCATGCTGCTGGCCCGGACCTTCAGCGCCACGCTCGGTGAGTGGCTGGGCTGGCGGGCCCCCTACCTGGTCGCAGCGGTTCTGGCCCTGATCCTCGCCACCGTCTTGGCGTTCGCGGTGCCGACCACAACCCCGTCCTCCCGCCAGCCGTACACAGCGCTCCTGGCCGAGCCGCTGCGCCTGCTGCGCACCGAGCCAGACCTGCGCCGCTCGTGCTTCTACCAGGCAACCGTCTTCGCCGGGTTCTCCGCGGTCTGGACCTGCCTGGCGCTCCTGCTCGCCAGTCCGGCCTACGGCCTGGGTGCCCAGGCGGTAGGAATGATCGCCCTGGTCGGCACGGCGACCATGGTCTGCACCCCGCTCGCCGGCCGCCTGGTGGACCGCTACGGCCCCGATCCAGTGAACCTGGTCTGCATGCTTGGCGTCCTCGTCTCGGCCGCGATCCTCACCTTTGGTGCCCGGGGCGGCACGCTGGGTCTGACCTCCCTGACACTCGGCACGCTGCTCCTCGACACCGCGATGCAGTCCGGCATGGTCGCCAATCAAGTCCGCGTCTACGCCCTGCGCGTCGACGCCCGCAGCAGGCTCAACACCGCCTACATGACCTGCGCCTACCTGGGCGGCAGCGCAGGTTCCTGGCTCGGGATACGCGTCTGGAGCCAGGCTGGCTGGTGGGGCGTGTGCATGCTCGTCGCGCTGCTTACCGCACTCGCCCTGGCCCGCCACCTACGGGCGCTGTACACGTTCGAGGAAAGCCCGGCCAGGAACCGTGCGGCGAGTGCGGATGGCTGCGGCCACCACCCTGGTGCTGGTGGAAGTGATCAGGCCTCGTGCGACGCCTGCGTTACTCGGCCTCGCCGTCGTCTGACTCGTCGTGGGCGTGGGGGTCACGCAACGGGCGCAGGCCAGGCGCCGCGGGCCGGGTGAAGGCATAGCGGCCGAGGAAGTTTATGTGGTCGTACTGAAGCGGGGAGAGCCGGGCGAGCAGCTCGTCGGTGACGGGGAAGCCGTCGGCGGCGAACTGCTTGACGGCGGCGTCGATGTAGAGGCTGTTGAACAGCACTACAGCGTTGAGTGCCAGGCCGAGGGCGCCGAGCTGGTCCTCCATGCCCTCGCGGTAGTGCTGGCGCAGTTCGCCGCGCTGGCCGAAGAAGATCCTCCGGGCGAGGCGGTGGCGGGCCTCGGTGACGTTGAGCTGGGCACCGATCATCCGCCGGTAGCCCTCGTCGGAGACGAACTGGAGCAGGTGCAGGGTTTTGAAGATCCGCCCGTAATGAGCGAACGCGTCGCCCAGCCCGGTCGGCTTGCCGTCGCGGGAGAGCATGCGGATCAGGTCGTGGCCACGGACCTCGCCCAGGGTCAGGGAGCCGGCCACGCGGAGCATGTCGCCCCAGTGTGCGCGGATGCGGTCCAACGGGTGGTGTGGTTCGAGACGGGCTGGAGCGGGCGTAGTCGGCTGCGGTGTTCGTCCGCCACAGCCTCGCGTCGGAGATGTCGGCGATCCTCGGTGAGAACTGGTAGCCGCAGATGGCGAACAGGCCGAAGGCCATGTCAGCCTTCGGTGTGTCCTTGAGAGCGTCGATGAGTTGGTCGAATTCGGCCAGCCCGCTTCAGCTGGCCGGCGACCGCTCGCGTGAGGCTAGGCCCTGGGATGCGAATTTGAGGGTGATCACTCGCGCCATGCAGAGTCCGGAGGGCGCGTGACAATTCTGTGGCTGTGCTTTTGAGTGATCATGCGAGCAGTGTCGAGCTCCGCCTGCTGCGTTATCAGTTCTCCGAGGTCCGGGGTGACTCATACGACGACAACTGGCTGGTCGTCGGCGGAACGGTGACGACTCCCGAGGGCAGCTGGTCCTTTGCCGATCCGTGTCTGCTGACCCATGAAGCGCATCAGATGTCCGCGTGGTTGCGCGAGGTGGCCGCAGAGACGGTGGCTGTGACAGGACCTGACGCCGAAGGCTGGCTGTCGCCGGACACGTGGTTCGTCGAGCCGGTCCTGGCCGTCAGCCTCGCCGATCGAACCGACAGTGGGGCGGTGATTCGCGTTCACCTGTCCTTGGAGGCGGCACCCCCATGGCAGCACGGCGATGACCGAGCGGACATCTACCAATACGTGGTGGAGGTGCGAGTGGATGCGACTGCGCCGCTTCACGCAGCCGACCAATGGGACCTTGCACTGCTTTCCTTCCCGACTCGCTGATCAGCGGTACCCCTCCTCCGGGATATCGGTGGGGTCTTCGAGGGGCTCCCTGGTACTCGGTCATCCACTCCGGCGCGGGCCTGCCCTCGTGCTTCGCCGAGTCGCGGCAGGTGCTCGCGCCCGGCGGCTACCTCCTACTCAGCCTCCTCGAGTCGCCCTTCCCTGGCGGTCTGTCCCCGCTCCCCGGCGCGACGCTCATGAGGCACCGTCGGCAGGGTTCCCTCCGGCCGGAGTCCGGAGATGGCCAGGCCGAGCTGCCCGGTCACGCGGGTCGCAGCGATGGCCTCTGAGATTCTCGGCCGCGCCACCGCCCTCCAGGCCTGGCCCTCGCGCAGGGCGCCGACCGGGACTGGCCGGGGTGGTGCTGCCGTCGCGTCCTGTGCCGCTCGAAAAGTCATCGCTGCATGTCATGCCGCGTATCTGTACTCGTTGATGAGGCCGCCGAGGATCCGGGTGCGCAGGACCTTGCCGGTGCTGAGGCCATGCGCCGGTTGTTCGTGGGCGTCGGGTGGTAGCTGGTTGCGGGCCTGGTGGGGTCGGTGTTCGTTGTAGTGCCGCTCGTAGGCCGCGCGAGGATGTGGCGGGCGTGGGCCTCGTTCATGATGAGGACGTGGTCGAGGGCTTCGCGTCGGATGCTGCCGATGATGCGTTGGCAATGCGCGTTCATGCGGG